>JAHYJN010000080.1 GCA_019428905.1 Candidatus Brevefilum sp. | reverse complement strand
GTCGTAGGCTCCGAAGATGGTGGTACGCTGGACAAACTGGACTGGTAAGTCGGTAAACAAACGCTCAAGATCGCGGCGGGTGTAGACCTTCACGTGTGGGGCGAGCCTATCGCGCCAGGGACGCGGCAGGTAGTTGATCAGGGGGATGTTGCCGAAATGATACTTACCGCGCCAGTAAACCCCATGAGTCTCAAAGGGATAACCGCGGTTGGGGCAGAACAGGACCAGCCGGCCGCCCGGCTTTTGACTGCGGATGATCTCATTGATCACCGCCTGATCATCTTCAACGTGTTCCAGCACCTCGTGGCTGAGGACCAGGTCAAAACTTTGGTCTGGAAAAGGCAGCCGTTCCCCTTTGGCGTTGACCACCTGGTCGGCGCGGGATTTGGCCTCTTGCAAGCGCGGGAATTCAATATCCAGGCCGATGATATTATCGGTATATTCTCCCAGGTGGTGCAGGTACATGCCCACGCCACAGCCGTCCACCAGCACCTTTCCGTTGGCGCGTTCGCCAGCAGCTTCCAGGATCAGCGCCAGTCGGCGTTTTTGGCCGTCGCGCCACACATAGGAAGGCTCGCCGCGCAGGGCGGCCGCTGCTAAATTGCGTGGTGTGTTAGGCGTCATGCTTTACTCCATCACGCCCGGGTTGAGGTTCTGGACATAGGGCACCCATACCATGATGGTGGTGCCAACGCCGGGTTCGGAGGTGATTTCCAGGTCACCGCCCACATTGCGTGCCCGGGTCTGCATGTTGGAGATGCCATGCCCCAGGGTCAGCTGGACTTTTTCGGATTCAAAGCCGCGCCCGTCGTCATGCACTTCCATCAGGACGCGGTCTGGTGTCGCCCATACGGTGAGCTGCACGGTTTCCGCCTGGGCATGTTTGGCGACATTTGCCAGCGCTTCCTGGCAGATATGGAACAGGGCGATCGCTTGGGGGTCCGGTAAGTCCTGCAGCCCATTGGCAGGGCCGCTCAGTGTGGCTTCCACCAGGGAATTGGCCTGGAATTCATTGACCAGGCGCTGCAATCCGTCCATCAAATTCTCCTCATACAGCTGGCGCGGGCGCATATCCATGATAAAGGCGCGCAGGTCGCGGATGGTGCTGTTGAGGTCTTCGATCGATTGGTCGATGCGCGTGCGCGATTGGGCGGGTTCATCCCTTAACAGCAGGCGGGCATGTTCCAGGGTCAGCCCGACGGCATAGATGGATTGGATGATGCCGTCGTGCAGGTCCATCCCGATCCGCTCGCGTTCTTCCAATACGGCCAGGCGGCGCCCCTGGATGTTGAGGCGCACATTTTCAATGGTGGTGCCGACCCACGACGCAATCGAGGTCAGCAGCTGGTGGTCCATGACGTCCAGGGGTTGTTCCTGGCTGAGGGCGATGCTCAGCACACCTAACACCTCGCTGCGGCTGGTCAGTGGGAAGCACGCCACCTGCTGGATGCCGGCATCGATTAAGGCCTGGTTTTGGAGGTAGGGGTCGTGCCGATAGGGCAGGCCGACATTCGATGCATTCCCGCTGCGGGCTGTGCGCCCGATCAGGCCTTCTTTGAGCGTAAAGCGGTCCTGTTTCCAAATGGATTCAACTTTGTCGCCCTGGTGGAGGGCTTTTGATAACGTGTTTTGGCCCTCTTCCGTGAGGAAGATCTCGCCCAGGTCGACATCGAAGTAGTTGATCACGCGGTTCAATGCGGTTTTGAGGAGCTGATCCAGTTCAGTGATGGATGCCAGGGCGGATGCCAGGTTGTTGAGCAGCGCCAGGTCCTGGTTGCGGCGGGTGAGGGTCCGGTCGCGTTCGCGCAGCTCATTGTAGGAACGGGCGTTGGAGATGGCCACGGCCGCATAGGCTGCCAGGGTTTCGATCACGCGTTCGTCGTCCGGGGTAAAACCATCATCAGCTAGTTTATCGGTCAGATAGATGTGCCCAAGATGACGTTCACCCAAATGAATCGGGACGCCCAAGAGTGAGGTCATTTTGGGAAAAGGTGAAGAATTTTCAGCCCGGTTGGCGTCGGTCTGGATATCCATCACCCGCACCGATCCCTGTGATTCGGCAATGGCAGTCATCAGGGCCGGGTTGATGGGGGGGTGGGGCAGCTTCTTGATCCCTTCCGAATCTAGCCCAACCGCGATAAAACGTTCCGTCCCACCGTCCTCCCCGCGAATACTGATCGCTGCATAACCCGCGGCGGCTTGTTCGCAAGCGATGCGGGCGATACGCTGCAGCAGGGAATCGAGGGAAATATCCTGCACAAGCTCCAGGCTGACCTGGTGCAGGGCAGCCAGGCGTTCCTCAAGCTGTTCGCAGGATAGGTTGGTATTGAAGATCATAGCGGACTAATTTTACCTCAAATGGGCGGTTGTGTTCAGCATCGACGATCAGGGCAATCGCAAAGTGGGAGATATGTCTGTCATATTGTTGTTCGTGAGTTAACAAAACGGCCAGGGATGCGGGTGTTTACATAACTTACTTTAAATCAATCCTGGTGTTATAGACCGAATTAGACATAACCCATGAAAGTCAGCCAATGATTAAGAGTGATAGACCCCCTCACCTAACCTCTCCCCGCCGGGGAGAGGGATTTTTTTCTTATCTTCGGGGCGAGAAGAACCAGGTATGAGGGGGCCTACAGTGTGAAGATTGTTGATTCTGCAAAAATATTTGACTTTGCGATTGCCCTATGGCTGATCCTGATAGTTTTTGGGAGATACCAGGCGGTATAAAATTAACCGGAAAGGTTTGTTATGCCGATTGAGAGTGTTGCAAATTATGTTTATTCTTATCAATTTTTACCCGTAGGGGCAACCCTGCCTTAGCCCCCCGAATGGGGGCAGTGGTTGCCCTGTTCAAAGAGTGCTTCGCAAGGTAGACACGGAGGTCTGCCCGTACATCTTGTCTCTGTTCTGTAATAATTTATATTATATAGAAATATTGTGTCATTATTAAAAAAATATTAAGGCCGTATTATGTTTTTCAACACTCTCCCAATCATATCTTTCAATTGATGACATTTAATGATAAAAATAATCCAGGAGGTCGATGGTGATGGCTGCAGAAACAGATCAAACCAAGAAGTTTTACAATCTTTCCCCTGCGGCGCGCCTGGCACGGCTGATAGCTGAGACCGGTCTTTCGGGGGCGGACGCAGCTGCCCTGAGCGGGGAGGGCGGCCTGGCAATTGACGCTGCTGATCATATGATCGAAAACGTGATCGGCACCTTCAGCCTGCCAATTGGGGTTGCCCGCTACTTCCGGGTGAACGGGCGCGATGTCCCGGTTCCCATGGTGGTTGAGGAGCCCTCGATTGTAGCCGGGGCGTCTTTTATGGCTAAACTGGCACGGGGGACAGGCGGCTTTATTGCCCACACCACCCCGCCCGAGATGATCGGGCAGATCCAGATCCTGGACCTATCCGACCCGGCCAGTGCGCGCCTGAAGCTATTGGCGGAAAAAGAGGCCTTACTGGCAGAAGCCGCCCAGGTGGACCCCATCCTGCTCAAGTTGGGTGGCGGACCGCGGGACCTGGTGGTACGTCTGATCGAGGATTCGCCGATTGGGCCCTTTTTGGTGGCGCACCTGGTGGTTGATGTTGTGGATGCGATGGGTGCCAACGCGGTCAATACCGCGGTCGAGCGGCTGGCGCCCAGGGTGGAGCGCATCACGGGTGGGCGGGTATTATTACGCATCCTCAGCAACTTGGCCGACCGGCGCCTGGCGCGTGCCCGGGTCACGATCCGCACGACAGACCTGGCTTTTGGTGATTTCAGCGGTGAAGACGTGCGGGATGGCATTATCCAGGCCTGGGCTTTTGCCGCAGCGGACCCCTACCGGGCTGCCACCCATAATAAGGGTATCATGAACGGTGTCGATCCGATCCTAATTGCCACGGGGAATGACTGGCGGGCGGTTGAGGCTGGCGCACATGCCTATGCTGCCCGGGATGGTCGCTACACCAGCCTTTCGACCTGGGGCCAGGATGCTGCCGGCGACCTGGTGGGTACGTTGGAGATGCCGCTGGCGGTTGGAACGATCGGCGGCGCGACGCGGGTTCACCCGGGTGCCCAGGCCAGCCTGCGCTTGATGGGGATCGACTCAGCCGCTGAACTGGCCGAGGTGATCGTCTCGGTGGGACTGGCGCAAAACCTGGCCGCTTTGCGGGCGCTGGCCACCGAGGGCATTCAGCGCGGGCATATGAGCCTGCACGCCCGGCAGGTGGCGCTTGCGGCTGGCGCACAGGAGGAACAGATCGACGCCCTGGTGCAGCGTTTGGTGACCGACGGGATCATCCGGATAGACCATGCTAGGGCAATTTTAGCAGAATGGAGCAAAGAGGACCATGACTGAGACGGATAACAAGACAGCACACAAGGGATGGATCAATCGGCCGGCGCGCCCGGTGGGTATTGTTGGCTACGGGGCTTATGTGCCTCGCTACCGTCTGCCCAATACTGAGGTTTCGCGGGTGTGGCTGGGTGAGCCCTTACCCGGCCCGATCAAGGAGAAAGCCGTAGCGGGCATCGATGAAGATGTGATCACCATGTCGATCGAGGCCGCGCGCAACGCCTTAGCACGCGCAGCGATTGACCCCCAGCTCTTGCGGGCGGTGTGGGTGGGTTCTGAATCGCACCCTTACGCAGTCAAGCCCTCGGGTACGATTGTGGCAGAAGCGATTGGGGCCTCCGAGCATATCCAGGCTGCTGATTGGGAGTTTGCCTGTAAAGCTGGCACAGAGGCCATGGTGGCAGCCATGGGGCTGGTCGGTTCGCACATGGCGGATTATGCCCTGGCGATTGGGATGGATACCGCCCAGGGCAAGCCCGGAGATGCGCTGGAATATACGGCTTCATCGGGCGGCGCGGCCTTTGTGATTGGTCCGGGGGAAGAAGCCCTGGCATCGATTGACGCCCATTATTCATTCGTCACCGACACGCCGGATTTCTGGCGGCGTGCGCATCAAAAGTACCCTGAACATGGGCAGCGCTTTACCGGTGAGCCGGCCTATTTCAACCACATCCTCTCAGCTGCCCAGACACTGATGGAATCCACCGGCTTTTCCCCGCAAGATTTTAAGTATGCGATTTTTCACCAGCCAAATGAGAAGTTCCCTGCCCGCGTCGGCAAACAGCTGGGGTTCAAACCGGAGCAGATCAAGGACGGCCTGCTTTCACCGGTGATCGGGAACACCTATGCCGGGGCAGCCCTGATCGGGCTGACAGCGGTGCTGGATATCGCTGAACCAGGGGACCGTATCTTCGTCACGTCCTATGGTTCTGGTGCAGGGTCGGATGCTTTCGTCCTGACGGCACAGTCAGCTCTGCTCGAGCGGCGAGGTGCCGCGCTGAGCACCCAGGCTTACATCGCCCGCCGGACCGAGATCGACTATGCCACCTATGCCCGCTTCCGCGGGAAGATTGCCATGAGGTGAGGGTGCATATGGAGAGAAAACATTCAGAGGTGATCGTTGCAGGCATTGGCCAAGCCCCAGTGGGTGAATGGTGGGATGTGTCTTTGCGTGAGATGGCAGCCGAAGCGATCCTGGCTGCGCGGAAGGATGCGGGGGGATTAAAACCCGGGGTGATGTACATCGGTAATATGCTGGCAGTTTCGTTATCAAGGCAGGCAAATTTGGGCGCCTTGCTGACGGATGATGTGGGGCTGGTCGGGACAGAAGGAGTGACGGTCGAAGCCGCTGATGCTTCAGGTGGGGCAGCCCTGCGCATGGGGTACCTGGCGGTCTTATCCGGGGATGTGGATGCAGCCCTGGTGGTGGGCGTGGAGAAGTACACCGATGTGATCGGCCCGGAATCGGAATCGATGATCGCCCATATGCTGGATGCAGACTATGAGGCCGCTGAGGGGTTGACGCCGCTCAGCCTGGCCGGGCTGCTGTTCCATCGCTACTTGCAGGAATACGGCGCGGAGCGCAAGGCCTTTGCAGGTTTCCCGGAAGTGGCTCATAACAATGGGGCCACCAACCCCTATGCCATGTTCCAAAAGCCGATGCACCCGGGTGCGTACCAGCGCGCTGCAGAAGCGGCGGAGATCCTGAACCTGTTTGATGTGGCGCCCTATGCAGATGGGGCGGCCGCGGTGATGCTGGTCCGGGAGGACTGCCTCCCGCAGGGTTGGGACAAGCCGCGCGTCAGCATCATCGGGTCGAGCATTGTCACGGATACCCTCTCGATCCACGACCGCCACCAGCCGTTGGTGTGGGACGCGGCGCGCCTGAGCATTGAGCGTGCCTGTCGGGATGCGGGGGTCATGCCCAGGGATGTGGACTTCTTTGAATACCACGATGCCACCTCGCTGCACGCCGCACTGTCACTGGAGGCGGCCGGGTATGCCGCCCAGGGGCAGGGCTGGATGCTGGCCAAACCCGAGGTGATCGGCCTGGGTGGGCAGATCCCGGTGGGGACCTTTGGCGGGCTGAAGGCGCGCGGGCATCCCATCGGCGCGACGGGGGTTTACCAGGCGGTCGAAGCGACACTGCAGCTGCGTGGGGAGGCCGGGGCGAACCAGGTGGCAGATGCGAAACTGGGCTTGATCCAGTGCCTGGGCGGGATGGCCTCGACGGCGGCTGCACATGTGTTAGCAGCTGGTAGTCGGTAGCTGGTAGTCGGTAGTAGGTATTGGGTAGTAGGTACTAGGTATTAGGTACTAGGTATTAGGATTAATGCAATATGAGCGGCCACTTTCCTGTTTCCTAATACCTGTTTCCTAATACCTGATTCCTAATCGCCTAATACCTAATCCCCTATCAATGTTACAATCAAAAAATGATGATTTATATGGATAAAATATGAAACGAGAAATAATTGGAAAAGCATGGATGATAATGAAATGGTTGGGCTTAGGAATCTTACTGATTTTATTATTAGTTATCCTGGGAAGTTTTATTAACCACAGAATCCGTTTAGCACAAGAGAAATCAGCCTTTCCACCTCTAGGGAAAATGGTTTCTGTGAATGAACATCAGATCCACGTGTACACGGAAGGAACCGGGGACTTACCACTTGTGTTTATTGCAGGTAGTGGCACCAGCTCACCGACACTCAACTTTAAACCTCTGTATGCGCAATTATCCGATGAATACCAAATTGTTGTTATTGAACGATCTGGATATGGTTGGAGTGATATTGGTTCAACACCGCGCGATATTGATACGCTATTATTCGAAAACCGGAAAGCACTCGAATTAGCAGAGATTCAAGGGCCTTATGTGTTATTCGCCCACTCAATGGGTGTCCTTGAAGCCATGGCGTGGGCTAACCTTTACCCTGAAGAAGTGGTGGCCATCATTGGCCTTGACCCAGCAGTCCCGGAAACATATCAATATTTACAAAAGCCCCCTTTGATCATGATCAATTTACTTGCTTTTTTAGCAAGAACTGGGATTACAAGACTGAGTCCCGATGTATGCAATGAGTCATTATCAATTCATAAAGATTACCTAACAGCGGGCGAAGAAGAAATATTCTGTGCTCTTTTCTACCGGAGCACGCTAACCAAGAACATGTTGAACGAAAACAAAGAAGTTGAAAACAATGCATTGCGGGTTGAAGCGCTGGGGATTCCGGATGTGCCATTGCTCTTCTTCATATCGGATGGTATTGAGCTTGGGATGGAGAATTGGCGGTCATTACTCATCTCATATATCAACAGTGCACCGCAAGGTCAGTATAGAACGTTTGATGTTGGACATTATGTACATAATCATGAACCTGCACAGATAAGCGCTGAAAGCCATATTTTCATTCAAGAAGTGATAAAGGGACTTCACTGAAAATGATCACTTCTGTCCCTAACATTCTATAGCAGGGAAACAATTGCTGAATGGAACTTCTGTCACCCTGATTCGTTTTGGAGATAATCGCTGGGTCATCTGGGTTTCTCTGCTATCTTTAATATTTATTAACATTTGATCTCTTCAATGATCATCGTCAGGATAAATTTCAATAACAGGTTCTATTCACCTCCATGAGGATATTTTTATCTTGGTAGAGCAGGATCATTTCATGATTACCTGCCGTTGTTCGTTAAAATGTTCTGAATCAAACAAAATCAATGTTACAATCAAAAATTAATGGATCATACACCCTGCTAAGCATTGGGCTCGAAGCGTGCTTGGCATAAGAATAAGGAGAACATCCCATGAAGGTTTTGATCACCGGCGGGGCGGGTTATATCGGCAGCACGATTTGTTCAGCCCTGGTGGACCACGGACATACCCCCATCATCCTCGATTCCCTGGTGACCGGCCAAGAGGCTTTCACCCGGGGGCACATCTTTTACAAAGGGGATATTGCAGATCAGGACGTGGTGGCCAGGATTTTCGCTGACCATCCCGATATCACTGCCACCATCCACTGCGCCGCGTTGATCGTCGTGCCTGAATCAGTGGCCAAACCGTATGACTATTACCGCGAGAATGTGGTCAAATCGATGGATTTCTTCTACCAGCTGGCCCAATTGGGCTATCCCCGGGTGGTATTCAGCTCGTCGGCGGCGATTTACGACGTGGTGCCGGGTTTCATGGTCACTGAAGAATCGCCCCTCAAACCCCTCAGCCCCTATGCCCGCACCAAATACATGATGGAGATGGTGCTCAAGGATTTCTGCCACGCTTACGGACTGCAGGGGATCGCCCTGCGTTATTTCAACCCGATCGGGGCGGACCCGCAGATGCGCTCGGGGATGCACATCAAGGAGCCCAGCCACATTCTCGGCCGGCTGGTGGCGGTGGCGCTGGGGGAGGCGCCGGAGTTCCACATCACCGGCACCGATTGGCCCACCCGTGATGGCACCGGCATCCGTGATTATATCCATGTGTGGGATCTGGCCCTGGCGCACATCAAGGCGGTGGAGAAGTTTGATGGTGTGATGGATGCCAACGCTGACCCAGAAACTCCCTATGTGGTGATCAACCTGGGCACCGGCCAAGGCGTCACTGTGCGCGAGATGGTGGAGGCCTTCGAGCGCGTGTATGGGGGTGAACTTCCAAAACAGGAGATGCCGCCGCGCCCTGGTGATGTGGCAGGTTCGTATGCTAACGCGAATAAAGCGCTGGACCTGCTGGGCTGGGAAGCACAATTAACGATCGACCAGGGGATTGCCGATGCCCTCAAGTGGGGAGGAATTAGGGATG
>JAHYJN010000079.1 GCA_019428905.1 Candidatus Brevefilum sp. | reverse complement strand
GCCGCTTCGGTCATCAAAACACCGGGTTGTGAGTGATTGCGCAGGGGCAGCCAATCCCCTATCCGCACCTTCTGCTGATCTGGCTCCCAGGTTAATGTGGCGTCCAAGGCAAGCAAAGCCGTCGAAAATAATGATCGCCCATCGCCACTGACCAGCCAGCCGCTAATGGTGGCCATGTTGCGAATGTTTTCCCCGGTATCAATACGGATGGCCCGTTTAATTTCTATGTTGACCAACGGATTTGCTAAAAGTCCTTCCAGGCGAACCATTGCACCGATCGCTACCCCCTGACCGATCATTTCAATCTGATCCAACCCGGCATCCTGCAAATCAACCACGCCAAACTGCCCTGCCTGTTGGCGGCTGAGACTCGTCCCACCGCCTAAGGGTTTTCTTTCTTTTCCATCCTCAGATAGTAATAATAGAGCTTCTTCAACCGAGGTAGGTCTAAAATATTCACGGATCATGCTGCCTCCTCATCAGGATATACACGCCAACCTAAGGCTTCAAGGTCGATGTCCGCTAATTCCGCATCGGGGATATCGACCAAAACCAATTCAGCTTCGGCTAAAACCACACCAGCCATGTCCTGGATCTCGCTGTGGGCATATGAGACCCGCCCGCGCCGATCGCCAGCTTCGCCAATCACTAAAAGCACGGTTGAAGAAGGCACCTTCAGCCGGTAGCGGACATTCAATTGGGCCGTGACCATAAACCGACCCGGGCTGGTCATCTGTGCTCGTCCGCCGCATTCGTCCAAGATTGCCGCGATAATCCCGCCGTGGACGATTCCAGGATAACCTTCGAATTCCGCAGGGATCAACAGATTGGCCTGCACCTTTCCAGGAGCGACGGTGTAAAAATTGAGCTTCAATCCAACCGGGTTCTCCCTGCCGCAAATAAAACAGCTTTTTGAACCGGGCTGCTTATCAACCATGGCTATCTCGTTGCAAAGGTATCGATTAAGACCTTTACATTGCCGCCAACCGGGTACAGGATCGGGCAGGTCGCGCCATTATTGATATACTCCTGGACCTTTGCCCGAGCTTCATCAGGGGTGCCGCTGGCTGTGATGCGATGAATCAGGTCGTCAGGTACCAGGTACTTAGCCTGCTGAATTTGCTCATGGGTTGCAGGCCAGCCCAAAATAGATTGAATCTCATGAACCACGTCCATTGAAACACCGGAAGCCTTGGCGATATGCGGTTGCTGGGCCAGGTATTGGGTCAGCAGTTCACGGCTGGTATCAATCGCTTTATCACCATCCTCATCGACGGAACAAACCACCAATTGTGGCCGGTCCATGTCATCCATCGTGCGGCCAGACGCCTTCAGACCTTTTTTCAGTTCGTCAATCGCCCGTTCATTGTATTCTGGGGGCACACAATAATTGAGCACAACACCATCAGCAATTCGGCCGGTTAACTCGAGCATTTTAGGACCGGTTGCGCCAATATAGATCGGCACATTGCGCGGCTCACGCCGGCCGTGGACGACATCCAGTTCAATGCCGTTCACATGCACATATTCACCTTCAAAGGTGACCCGTTCCATATTCAACAAACGGCGCATAACCACCAGAGTCTCCTCCATCGCAGTCAAAGGACTCTTTCGGTCAATACCCACATTCTTTGCCAATGGATCCCACCAGGCGCCAATGCCACAAATGATGCGGTCAGGTGCCAGGTCGTCCAGGGTTAAAAAGGTTGAAGCCAATAAACCAATATTGCGGGTCCAGTTGTTGATCACACCTGATCCTATTTGGATCTTCTCAGTCACCGCTGCGTAAGCTGCCATCGGGACAATCGCATCGCGCACCAGCCGGCTTTCTGCCTGCCAGACCGCCTCAAACCCGCGTTCCTCGGCATACTTGACATAATCTAATCCATCACGCAAATCATGTGCGTCTTGTAAATATAAAGCTACTCTCTCTATGGTCATTTTGTCTGTCCTTTTCTCTAGTGGGTGGCGTTTTTATATCGAAATCGGTATCACACTTTTTGAACGGAGGATTTCATAATCCTCTGGGATATCCAAATCGAGCGCGATTCGCTCATTTTCATAAACGATTACCTCTGCGCCTTTTTGACCTGCCAAGGCACAATGTTTCTCAAATGAATCCGTACCAAAGGAGAACGTAATTAAATCCGCTGGATCAATCAATAACATATTGGTCCCTAAACGCAGGCGGTCTGGGCTGATCACCATCATGGGAGGTTGCGTACGTTGCGCCAGGAAATCTGTCACATCCTCGGGGGTCAACATCGGCAGGTCAGCCGGCACGATCAAAACGCCCTCTGTCGAAAAAACATTTGAAAACAACGATGCCCGGCGTAAGGCGTTATTTAATTCTGGAGTGCCATTTTCCGTCACAGTACGGACGCCCTTTTCACGGGCCTCGGTTAATACATTTGAATCCCGGCTGACCACCAGGATATCTGAAATGGCATCTACTTGTAATAAAACTTCAATGGTATGGGTAAAAAGGTGATGATTGAGACGGGAACGATCTTCTTCAGAAAGGATTTCCGAAAGCCGGGACTTGCCGCGACGTAGAGGTTTGACTGGGATAATTGCCCAAAGGCTCATAGGGTTAGTGGCTCCTATCAAGGACCGATTCGCCAAAGTTAAGGACCTCCTCGGCAAAGCGAACACGGTCCTGTTCGTCCTTCATTATTATATTAGTGAGTAATGGAATTATACGCCATCGCTGGATTTTTTCCAATTCTTCCTCATCCTGCTGGTCAAACACAAACCCAGTTAACAGGTCAAGATAATGGTTGGCAACCGCTGAAGCACCCGGCTGAATGCCCAGTTCTCGGTACATTTTAGCTGCTGGACCCTTGAGCGCTTGGCCTTGGACCAGCGGCGAAACCGCAATCACCACTTTATTTTCCAAAGCATTCCGGTATCCCGGTACTGCTAAAATGGGGTCAATGCTCACCCAGGGGTTCGATGGTGTGAATATAACCAGGTCAGCCTCGTTGATCTGCTCCAATGCACCGGGAGGTGGGGCTGACTGATCTGCCCCTGCAAACTCAAACGAACGCACCACCGGTTGACAGGCATGCTGTACAAAATATTGCTGAAATCCAAGCGAACCATGATCAGCTGTATGGACGATCGTCCTGACGGGGTCATCGCTCATCGGAAATACAGGGTGCTCAACCCCCCACTGACGGCATAACCCCTGCGTGATTGCTGATAAGGGCAGACCCTTTGCGAGCTGATCGGTACGTACCAGGTGTGTTGCCAGGTCTTTATCCCCTAAACGGAACCAATCAGGTCCGCCCAGGTTCTTGATAGCCTCCAGAACCGTCCAGCTTTCGTCGTGCTGACCCCAGCCAGTTTCAGGATTAGCCAGGCCAGCCAGAGTATAACACACGGTATCCAAATCCGGGCTGATGCGTAAGCCGCAATATTCAAAATCATCACCGGTGTTGACAATGATGCTCAATTCACCTGGAGCAAGCAAAGCAGCCAACCCGTGCACTAGTTTTGCGCCCCCTACGCCTCCAGCCAACGCAACGACTTTCATCAATGCCTCCCCGGATTGGCAAGACGATATTGGTACAGTACATTATTTGGCGGGTTTCCCTTCTGGACAACAAGGATCAGGTTATCAACCGAAATCGTCAGCTCTACCGGTTCAAATGCAACCGACTCCAGGGCGCATGCCAGGTTTTCACGCCGTAAATCATTAATTGCCAACGTGATATGCGGAAGCCAAAAAGCCGGGGAATAATAGCCATTCGCACGATCAGCCAAGGATCCCAGCCTGTTCCAAATTTGATTGTGCAGATCGATCATCGCCTGCGATTTCGCGATTGGCAAGTACAAGACCGGCCGATCGCCGGAGAAAATCCCCAACCCAAACACATGGGAGGTTAACATCAAGTGGAAGGCTGCTAGATCAGTCAAGATCGCCTTTGCACTTTCTAGATCAAGGGATTCAGCGACGATCCAGGAAAAATGCGGTGTGTGGAGATCATAGATCGCCCTCAGCCCGCAGGCATCACGCAGCCTGGCCAACAGGTTTTTCACCACCGCGGATGATTCCTGATCAAGTTCGCTGATGATGGCATACATTTCACTCATCGAAACAAATCCGCCTCTTTTGGCCGAAGCAATTCAGATAAGCAACCCTCGCGTAAAGGATAGGGGAAACCCCTGGCCAGCACAAGCGGTCTTCCTTCTCGCGCCTGGCCCATCACCAAGGACGCTCCGGCTGCCAGTTCATCACTGGCTGCCACCTGGGTTACCCGCAACCGGTAATCAAACAAATCTGGTTCGCCGCGTAAATCAACCAGCCCGGGTAACCCGGATAGGCCAATCGTCATCCCAATTGTTCCCAAGCGCCAGGCACGGCCGTGAGAATCGATGATCAATACACCAATGCGGACACCAAATTTCTCTTCCAACTTGTGCCGGATGTGCGCTGCAGAAGCGTCGGGGTTTTTAGGCAGCAGTAAAACCCAATCCTTGGCATCACCCCAGGGTCCGGATACATTAGAGTGGTCAACACCGGCATTGGCGCTGATAAATCCGAGGTGGTGCTCAACGATGATCAGGTTTTTGCGAACACGCAGCACTTCCCGGCTTTCTGATAGGATTAGTTCAACCAATCGTGGGTCTTTATCTGACATGCGACCATAATCCAGGGCTGCTTCAGACGGTTTGACGGTAGTCAAGTTGACCAACCGGCCTTCTGCTTTGGAGACGATCTTTTGGGCGACCACCAACACATCGCCATTCTGTAAAGACAAATCATTTTGGGTCAACGTATCAGTGATCAGCGCGGGAAGATCATCCCCCGGGGTCACCAAAGGCAGACCTTCTAAAGGATATAAGGTCAGGTTCATATTATGAATGGTCAGCAATACCTGTAATGCGAATACCTGAAGCGTGCACCTTGTGCTGGATGTTCAAACCAATCAGTACCGAGGTTAACCCTTCAACCACCACCGCATTTTCGATCGGTCCAGCGTCCCAGCCTTTCAGGCCAGTATCCGCCACCAACCCCAAAACGACATCGCGGGCGGCTTTACCCTTCCCACACACCAAGACATCACAATCGGTATCACCTTTGCCCATCAAACGTTCATGTGAAATGTTCTGGAAGGCATCCACCACCTGGCAGGCGTCACCCAAGATCGCCTGTGCTTCCTGCGCTGCAGAGCCGGCTTCCGGCATCTGCACCTTTGTCACCTTGGGTGGAACGAGCGGGACAACCACATCAACCACAATTTTCCCCTGCAGTGCATCCTTCAGGTCCATAAGCGTGGCTTTATGGCCAGCATACGGTACGGTGATCACGGCAATGTCACAAGCTTCTACCGCAGCCCGATTTTCCATGCCCTGTAAGGCCTCAGGTTTAGTCCCCATAAATTCCGAAAGTTCATCTACAGCAGCCTGTGCCTTTTCATACTGGCGAGATCCGATGATCACGTTGTGTCCTGCCAAGAGCCAGCGGTAAGCCAACCCCTTGCCTTCTTTGCCTGTCCCCCCCACAATTCCAAGTGTATAGGTTTGTTTTGTCTTTTCAGTCATTTTGGTGTCCTTATCTATTACGAATAATCACAGTCATCTTATTTCTGGGTGGCGATGTTTTCAAAGCGTTCCCAGATTTTTGCGGAGAGTTCCATCGCCTTGGCTGCAATTTCAGCCTCATCGAGAGTCAGTAATTTGCGCCGGTACATCAAGGGCTTACCAGCAACAATCGTCGCTGTAACCATGCTCTCCTGGAACCCAAATAGGATATGCCATGGGAGGTTTCCGCCCGTCATCGGTGTAAAGGGATGGTAATCGACAAAGATCAAATCAGCGGCGGCGCCTTCGGAAATTTCACCCACCTTGAGGCCGTCAAACAGGTCTGTCACCAAGGCGGCATTATTTTCAACCGCTATTTTGGTAATAGTGTACCCACCCATCCGCCGCGGATCCCGATGATACAGTTTATGCAGCAGGTAGGCCTCTTTCCACTCCTGCCACATCGTGTTTGAAAACCCATCATTGCCCATTCCAACCCGCATCCCAGCGGTGAGCATCTCCTCAATCGGCGCCACACCTACGGCATTGTTCATATTCGAACGGGGTTGATGCGTCAGCCAAGTCTGTGTTTCAGCCAGTCGAGCAATCTCTCCCTCATCCAGGTGAACGCCATGGGCCAAAATCGATTCTGGCTTCAAGATACCAAACTGATCTAACCGATGTACCACCCGTTTGCCAGAGGTTTCAAGGCTGTAGACTTGGTCTGCCACACCCTCCGCCGCATGGATGTGAAACCCAATGCCAGGTGGGCACAGCTCATTCGCCCGCGCCAGCGTCTTGTCCGATAGGGTCAGGCTGGCGTGCAGACCAAAATGGGCTCGCAAATTAGCATCCTTGGGGTCTCTCTCTTGGATTCGCTCAATAAAGCGCAAGTTCTCCTGCAAGCCCTGTTCCGCTTTTTCTGGGCCATCGCGATCGGTAACTTCATAACACAGGGAAGCGCGTAACCCCGCTTGGTTGACCGTCTCAGCGATGATATCCAAGGATCCTTCGATCGCATTCGGCGAGGCATGGTGGTCAATTAACGTCGTGGTACCGTGCTTAACCGCATCCACCAGGCACACCAATGCTGAATAGCGAGAGCCTTCTTCATCCAATGCTTTGTCTAGGTTCCACCACAGCTTATCCAGGATCTCCGTGAAATTGGTCGCCGGGTCGCCCGGGATCCCCAGCCCGCGTGAGAAGGCACCGTAAAAATGCGTGTGTGCGCAGATGTTCCCGGGCATCACGTACTGGTTTTCCGCATCCAAGCGCTCTTCATCCGGGTAATCTTGCAGAAGCTCGTTTTGCGGTGCAATTTCCTCGATCACACCATTTCGGATCAAAAGCCCCCATCCTTCGGGCATAACTTGGTTATCAATTCCCCAAGTGATCAGTTTGCCATTAATAATTAACATATTATCCTCTCATTAAGGTTGTCAATCAGCTTCTTTTTGATAATAAAAATTATAGCACAAGCATCAAGTTGAAATCGTCTAAACCCCGCAGAAACACTCTCCGGGCTTCGATATCTGCCAACTTTTCAGATCCGTGGCAGTGCTATAATCAATTAGGAACAAGGAAATTGACAATGAAACAGCTTCACCCAGATGTATTACAGGGCATCCAGGCCTTCAACCAGGGGGAGTACTATGCAGCACATGAGTATTTTGAAGATGCTTGGCATGACACCCGGGATAATGCGCGTGAATATTCCCGCGCATTGCTGCATCTCAGCGGCGGATATTATCGTCTGACCCAGGATCGACCTGCAGCCGCCAGGAAATTTTTTACCCGTGCTTTAGCATGGATCGAACCCTTCTCCAGCCCTTATCACAAAATCGATTCCACGGCGATCATCAACCAACTTAAGCTGCTGATCGATGCCATTGACAGCGGAAAATCAAGCCGGACCTTGCTTAATGAGCATGCCTTTCAGATTCCATCGATCAACCGCAAGAGGTCGTCATGAAAGTCTTATTGACAGGTTTTGAACCCTTTGGTGGATACACCATCAATCCCAGCCAGCTGCTCATCCAGGCACTCCCCGATCACTACCTGGGGATGGATTTGGTCAAACAAATCCTGCCGGTAGATCACCAACAGGGACCACAAAAAATGCTGGCACTGCTCAGGAGCCATCAGCCGGACGCCGTCATAGCCTTCGGCCTGGCATCAGGTCGGGTGCAGATCTCCCTGGAGAGGGTGGCGCTTAATTTACTGGACTTTCCCATTGCCGATAATGCCGGCGTAATCGTTGAAAACCAGCCCATTGTGCCAGGTGGACCTGCTGCCTATTTCAGCACCTTGCCGCTGCTGGCCATGCAAGCTGCGTTAAAGGCTGAAGAAATTTCTGCTGAATTTTCCCTGTCAGCTGGGGCATATCTGTGCAACCAGGTCTTCTATACCCTGATGCACGAAATCGTCTCACAGGATCTCAACACCCAAGCGGGGTTCGTCCACCTGCCAGATCTGCCGGAACAAACCGCACAGGCTTCCAGACCCGTCCCATCAATGAGCCTGGAGGTGCAAATTCAAGCAGCTCACATCCTGGTTGCCCAACTGGGATCATCAAATTAGCTCATAATATTTATACGACACGCCAAAGGAGATTCATGAACCCCATTGTCATCGAAAAAACCAACCAGGTTGCCAGTATTCTTGCGGAATTTGGTTTAGACTTATGGCTGGTATTTGTACGAGAAACCAGCGCCGGGGGTGACCCGATCCTACCCTTGATCTATGGAGATGCAGGTCTCACTTGGCAGAGTGCCCTGCTGTTTACGCCTGACGGGCAGAAGATCGCCATCCTTGGTCGATTTGAGCTCGACACTGCCCAAAAGGTCGGGGCTTTCGATCGAGTCATCCCCTACGATGAAGACATCACCCCCATTCTGTTACAGGAACTGGAACGTATTCATCCCAAGCAGATCGCAGTGAATTATTCTGAAGATGACGTGCTGGCGGACGGCCTCACTTATGGGCTCTACCGAACATTAAAACGAATGCTAGCTGGAACCCCATATGTTGAACGGTTCGTTTCTGCTGAGCAGGTTATCAGCGCACTGCGAGGGCAAAAATCAAAAACTGAAATTCAACGCATCAAAGCGGCCATTGCCAGCACCTTAGAAATCTTTGAAGCAACTTTTGCTGTCATCAGACCAGGGATGGACGAACTTGAGGTTGCACGGTATATGCAAGACCAGGTCGAAAGACGGGGCCTGGGCTATGCTTGGCCGAAGAGCAACAATCCCGCGGTCAACACCGGCCCTGATTCACCGGTGGGGCACAACGCTCCCACACAACTCGTTATCCAACCCGGGCACCTGCTTCATTTTGATTTTGGTGTCAAACAAGAGGCGTATTGCGCCGATATCCAGCGCATGGTTTATTTTCTCAAACCCGGCGAAAATGTCCCTCCAGAACCAGTGATTAAAGGCTTTACAACCGTCGTTAAAGCCACCCAGGCTGCCTTTGATAAAATCCGCCCCGGGGTCCAGGGCATCGAAGTTGATCAAGCCGCCCGCGCTGTGGTGATGGATGCAGGTTACCCGGAATACAAGTACGCTACCGGTCACCAACTGGGACGCTTGGCACACGATGGCGGGGGTCTGCTGGGTCCCGCCTGGGCA
>JAHYJN010000078.1 GCA_019428905.1 Candidatus Brevefilum sp. | reverse complement strand
AAAGGCTTCGTTCACCTCAGCCAGTTGCAGATCTTCAACCTTCAAACCTGCCCTGAGCAGGGCTTTTTCAGTTGCGGGGACCGGCCCGATGCCCATGATGCGCGGCGGGACGCCGGCGGATGCCGCACTCACAACACGCGCCATTGGCATCAGACCTAGCTCGGCAGCCTTCTCCTCCTGCATCACCAGCAGGGCAGCTGCGCCGTCGTTCAGCCCGGAGCTGTTGCCGGCTGTGACCGTGCCATCCCGCTTGAAGGCAGGCTTCAAGCGGCCCAGGGCTTCCAAGGAGGTGTCGCGCCGGGGACGCTCGTCAACGGCAAAGATAAGCGGGTCGCCTTTGCGCTGGGGGATGGGTATGGGCAGGATTTCTTGAGCAAATTTTCCCGTATCGATGGCGGCGATGGCACGTTGATGGCTGGCCAGGGCGAACTGGTCCTGGGCCTCACGGGTGATGCCGGTCATCTCGGCCAGGTTCTCGGCCGTGACGCCCATCGGATCTGCCCCGTAAGCGGCCTCAATGCGCGGATTTACAAACCGCCAGCCCAGGGCGGTATCGTAGGCGGTCAGGTTCCCGACCGACCGCTCCGGTTTGGGTAGGGCGAAAGGTGCGCGGCTCATGCTCTCCACGCCGCCCACGATGAAGACCTCCCCATCGCCGGCGCGAATCGAGCGGGCCGCGATGTTGAGCGCATGCAAGCCTGAAGCGCACAGGCGGTTAACCGTCACCCCGGGTACAGATACCGGCAGGCCCGCCAGCAAGGCGGCCATGCGGGCAATGTCCCGGTTATCCTCACCGGCCTGGTTAGCACAGCCCAGGTAGACCTCTTCGATCAGTTGCGGGTCAAGCTGGTTTCTTTCCACGATGGCTTTGATGACCATCGCCGCCAGGTCGTCCGGGCGGATGGCGGCTAAGGCGCCGCCCAGGTTGCCAATGGGGGTGCGAATGGCATCAACGATCACAGCTTCGGGCATGGGGGTTTCTCCTGTGGGTGTTAGGTCTTGATTAGATTTTACCACTTGCGGAGCACGCTCTGCGAAGCGCGCTTCGAGTTGAGTTGTGGAATCCGCTTTGGGTAGGGCTGTTGGGGGTTGGCACACCTGCACAGTATGAATTGAGGGTGTTGAAAATTGGATTTATGAGCGTGTTAAAAACAAACGGATTAACAAAATCCTGACATAATGGTAATAACATAAATTAATTTAATCAAAATAAATAACATTATAATGTAGTAGGGGCGAGGCATGCCTCGCCCCTACGGTTATTTTTTAATTTCGCGCCAATTAGGAAAAGGTTCAAAGACCATAAAATATTTTTGAAAACCATAAATTCCACTGCACTCCAATTTGTCAATGAAACCCCATTACAATTAGGTCATATCAGGACTCGCACGCCAGAAGGGATTTGTGAATGGATAAATATCTGGAACATGTCAACCAATTGATCCCCATCCACCAGCAGGTGGCAGGGTTTAACCCGGCATTGAACCAGCTTTACCCGGTGGTGGTTGTTGAGGACGAGGGGATGCTGATTTATGACTGCCTGGATGACTTGGGCTGCTACCAGTTCATCAAGCGTATCCCTGCGCCCATGCCCATCCCCAAGGGCGTGCGTGCGGCTTTCCAGCTTGAGGATTACGGCGGGCGGATTGCCTGTGTGGTCACCCCGGATGTGTTTGACACCCCGGAAGGCTACGTGACGATCCTGCATGAATTTGTGCACTGCTATCAATACGAAACCTGTGAGCAGGACCTTAAGGCCAAGCTGGATATCGCCCAGCAGGCGCAGGAAAACGGGGACGTGATGTGGGAGATCCAGCACCCCTTTCCCTACCAGGCGGGAGCCTTCACCCGTGCCTATACCCGGTTTTTCGCTGCGATTGACATAGGCGATCAGCCAGGCCTGCAGATGGCTCGGGAAGAACTTTACGATTACCTGGGTCTGCATGACTTTGAATACCTGGTCTGGCAGGAATGGAAGGAAGGCTTTGCGCGTTGGGTTGAGAACTGTATCCAGCAACAACTAGGCATAGAAGAAAACTACGGCGGGTTAAAGCCCCCCTACAGCCGGGTGAGCTTTTATACCAGCGGTGCGGCATATATCGATTACCTGCAAACCCATGAACCGCACCTGGTGAATGACCTGAGGCTATTGTTCACCCGCATGGCTGAGCCCTTAGCGGTCAATTAATGATCAATATCACCTGTAATTTATGACGTGTATTTTCCCTCACAGCAGATCCCCCATTTGGATTTGGAGTATACTAAAAGCGCAAGTCCTGGGAATATCCTCACCTCGTCATCCAGGATTAATGGTTCTATTACCCAAAAGGAGGATTGTTAATGCCCGCGAAGGGATACATCGTCGTCAATGAGTTGTATTGTAAGGCGTGCGAATTGTGTGTAACGGATTGCCCGCATGGGGTGCTGGCGCTGGATATGGAGCGCTTGACCTCCAAGGGGTATCACCCGGCCCATATGGTCAATCCTGAAGCCTGTACTGCCTGCGGCATCTGTGCGGTTGTCTGCCCGGATGCGGCCATCACGGTTTACCGGTACGATAAACAGAAGGCGGAGGGTTAAGATGGCAAAGGAATTGATCAAAGGAAATACCGCTGTGGCAGAAGCCGCATTGCGAGCCGGTCTGGAAGCTTATTTTGGCTACCCCATCACACCGCAGACCGAGCTACTGGAGCATCTTTCTGGCCGCATGCCGGAGCTTGGTCGGCCTTTTGTCCAGGCGGAGAGCGAGTTGGGCGCCATTAATATGGTCTACGGCGCAGCCTGCACTGGCAAGCGGGTGATGACCTCATCCTCCAGCCCGGGCGTGAGCCTGATGATGGAGGGCCTGTCGTATATTGCCGGCACCGAGGTGCCAGCCGTTTTTGTGGATGTGGTACGCGGCGGGCCTGGCCTGGGTAACATTGCCCCAGCCCAGGGCGATTATAACCAGATCGTGCATGGCGGCGGCCATGGGGATTATCACGTGATCGTGCTAGCCCCTGCCAGCGTGCAGGAGGCGGTCGACCTGACCGGCCTGGCCTTTGACCTGGCGGAGGAGTACCGCGCAATTGTGTGCATCATGCTGGATGGCAGCCTGGGACAGATGATGGAACCGGCTGAGATCCCGCCGATGCAGCCGCTCAAAACTGAGATCCCTGATTGGGCGGTGCGCGGCACCAATGGAGGCGAAAAGCGCGTCCTGACCTCGATTAACCTCGACCCGCCTGCCCAGGAAAAAATGAATTACCGTTTGATGACCCGCTGGCAGACGATCGAGGCCAATGAGGTCCGCTATAAGGGCTATTACCTGGACGATGCCGATTTTGTGGTGGTCGGGTTTGGCACAGCCGGACGGATTTCACTTTCCGCTGTGCGGGCAGCCCGTGAAAAAGGGATCAAAGTTGGCCTATTACGGCCGATCACCCTGGCGCCCTTCCCCAAGGAAATCCTGGACGAATTGACGGGTAAAGTGGAAGGCTTTTTGGTGGTTGAGATGAACGCCGGCCAGATGCTGGAAGATGTGCGCTTGGAGGTGCGCGGCCGGGTGCCAGTTGAATTCTTCGGAAGGATGGGGGGCGTGGTGCCCTTCCCGGATGAGGTGCTGGCAGAAATTGAGCGCCTGGTTGAAGGACCATTGACCACCGATGGTCATCCCCGAGACCGCTGGCTGGCCCGTATGGCTGATACGCTTGGATAAGGAGTAAATAATCATGGTAATGACAGAAATTCCAACCAAAGTGATCTACGAACGACCCGAAGCCTTCGACCCACGTGTGACCCATTACTGCCCTGGCTGCACCCATGGTGTGGCACACCGCCTGGTGGCGGAAGTGTTGGGGGAGATGGGTGAAATCGGAAACACAATTGGCGTGGCCTCTGTGGGTTGTTCGGTGTTTTCTTACAACTACTTCAACATTGATTTCGTGGAAGCCGCCCATGGGCGTGCTCCCGCGATGGCTACCGGCATCAAACGTGTGCTGCCGGAGCGGATGGTGTTTACCTACCAGGGGGATGGCGACCTGGCATCGATCGGCATGGGTGAGATCGTGGGCGCGGCCTCACGCGGTGAGCTGCTGACGGTGATCTTTATCAACAATGCCACTTACGGTATGACCGGCGGCCAGATGGCGCCCACCACCCTCCCTGGTCAGGTGACGTCATCCTCGCCGACCGGGCGGGATGTTTCACGCCAGGGTCACCCGATCCAGACGGCTGAACTGCTCTCGACACTGGCAGGCTCAGCTTATGTGGTGCGCCGTAGTTTGCACAATGCCCGTGAGGTGCGGCGCGCGAAGAAAGCGATACGGACAGCCTTCGAGGTGCAGAAGCACGGACTGGGCTTCTCACTGGTTGAGCTGCTTTCGACCTGCCCGACCAACTGGGGCATGTCGCCTGTGGAAGCCCGGGATTGGGTTGAGGAGCGGATGCTGACCTACTATCCCCTGGGTGATTACAAAGTCTCCCCGTCGGTTGCGGAACTAAAGGTTTGAGGAGGGATCAAGAATGCAACAAGAAGTGATTATTGCTGGTTTTGGTGGACAGGGCGTCCTGTTCGCGGGTCAGTTGTTGGCCTATGCCGGGATGGATGCGGGCAAGGAAGTGACCTGGATCCCATCTTACGGTCCTGAAATGCGCGGCGGCACAGCCAACTGCACAGTTGTGATCTCCGATGAGGAGATCGGCTCACCCTTTGTGCAGAATCCCACCGCTGTTCTGGCGATGAACCTGCCTTCCCTGGATAAATACGAGACCCTGGTGAAAAAAGGCGGCGTGCTGGTGGTGAATGCCTCGATGGTCAACCGCACTGTGAACCGGGAGGACATCACCGTGGTCAATATTCCGGCGAATGATATTGCTGAATCAATCGGCAGTAAACGAGCGGTCAACATGGTCATGCTGGGCGCCTTGTTGGGCAACGCGGACATTCTCTCGCTGGAAGACCTTGAAAAAGCCCTTGAAGGCCACCTCCCTGAGCGGCACAAGAAGTTATTGCCTGCCAACCTGGAAGCTTTGCATCAAGGGGCTGCCTACAAGGTTGATGAAGGTGTGATGTCTTAAGCATTTCAGTGTGTCAATTAAGGTTTAAGACCCCGCAGTCACGGTAGACAGGCGGGGTCTTTTGTGTCTAGCCCCGAATCACCGTTATAATAAGGTCTGCTCGTTTTGACTGGCTTGATAAGTGTGATTGACGGTGAGACTTTAATCTCGCTGAGAATGGAAAAACCGATGAAAATTCCCATGTCCTCCCCAAACCTGACCGATGCTGACCGCCAAGCGGTGTTGGAGGTCCTCAACACGCCAAATCTTTCAATGGGTCCCAAGATAGATGCCTTCGAACGTGGATTTTGCGAACTAACGGGCGCACGACATGCGATTGGGGTGAACTCCGGCACGGCCGGGCTGCACCTGTGCGTGCGCGCAGCGGGTATTGGGCAGAATGACCTGGTGATTACCACGCCTTTTTCGTTTGTGGCCTCGACCAATGTGATCCTGTTTGAAAAAGCGATCCCCGTATTTGTCGATGTTGAGCCGCATACCGGGAATATTGACACAGACCAATTAAGCCGGGCGGTGGAAGACCTGTGCTTGGGTGGGGAGGCGGCTCGCGCCTGGCTACCCCGGCGGCTGCCGGCTGAGAGCAAGGGTGCTTTGGGTGCGGTCAAAGCCATTTTGCCGGTGGATGTATTTGGTCAACCGGCAGATTACGACGCGATCAACACCATTGCTAAACAGTATAACCTGTCTGTAATTGAAGATTCCTGTGAGGCATTGGGCGGTGCTTATCAAGGAAAACCGGCGGGCACCCTGGGAGATTATGGCGTGTTTGCCTTCTACCCCAACAAACAAATCACGACCGGTGAGGGCGGGATGATCATCACCGATGACACCGACGCGGCTGATTTCATGCGCGCATTACGCAACCAGGGACGCGCCCCGGGTGATACCTGGCTCCAGCATACCCACCTGGGTTATAACTACCGCCTGGACGAGATGAGCGCTGCCCTGGGGCTTTCGCAGCTTGAGCGGCTGGATGAATTGTTGGCCAATCGGGCGCGTGTGGCAGATTGGTATGGCCACTACCTGGCGGAGATCAAAGCCGTCTCACCCCCGCAGATTGTGGCTAAAACCACGCAGGTGAGCTGGTTTGTGTACGTGATCCAGTTAGATCCCTCGGTCAATCGCGATCGATTGGCGTTGATCCTGAAGGAGCGGGGTGTGCCGGTCAGGCCGTACTTTTCCCCGATCCACCTGCAGCCGTATATGATGGCGATGTTCGGCTTCCAGCTGGGTGACTTCCCGGTGACGGAAGACCTGGGAAATCGCAGCCTGGCGCTGCCGTTTTCGGGAGAGATGACCGAGGAAATGGTGGTCAGGGTGTGTGGGGCAATCGCGGAGGCCGTGATCGCGGCCGAGAAATAGGAATAGCATTCAAGGAACGATGGATAACGATTTTTACCCCCCGCGTAAATTTGGCCTCCTTTTTCAAGGCGGGTTGGTCCTGCTGCTGCTGGCTGCCGGTGCTTATTTCTTTTACCGTGCCACACAGGACCCTTCGGGGGTCAACTTCCTGCTGGATATGTTGATCGCACTGGTGCTGTTTGCACCGCTCCCTCTTTTGGGCTATAGGCTGTATGCCCTGGTCAACGCGCTGTATATCTTGCGCCGGGAGGGGTTGATGATCCGCTGGGGTTTGCGACGGGAGGACATCCCACTGAGCTCAATCGAGTGGATGCGACCGGCGGCCGAGGTTGGCTTTCGTTTGCCCTTGCCCTGGCTGCGCTGGCCAGGTGCGATTCTTGGTCGGCGTATGGTCTCTGAGTTGGGTCCGGTGGAATTTATAGGGTCTGATATCAAGCACCTGATCCTGGTGGCTACACCCGGCAGGGTGTTTGCCCTATCGCCGGAGAACGCCAAGGCCTTCATGGCCACCTATCGCCAGGTGAACGAACTGGGCAGTTTGGTGCCTTTGACGGCTCAATCGGTTTACCCGCGGGTTTTCATCGGGCGCGTGTGGGAAGACCGGTTAAGCCGGATATTTATCATTGGGAGTTTTTTGATCGGCCTGATCCTACTGGCTGCGGTCGCGATTGCCATCCCGAGCCTGGGTGAGATCGCGTGGGTTGAGCCCGGCAGCACGGCGCCCGGAGAACGTCTGCTGCTGCTGCCGATTCTGAACGGCTTGATCTGGCTGATTAACCTTGGGGCCGGCACCTTCCTGTATCGCCGGGGTGGGAACCTACGCATTGCGGCTTACCTGCTGTGGGGGACATCGGCGCTGACCGGCATGTTGCTGCTGGTTGGGAGTATCTTGTTAATCTTCTAATTATGTCATGTTGAAAATACTCGTTACTCGTAGGGGCAACACTGCCTTAGCCCCCCGAATGGGGGCAGTGTTGCCCCTACATCCTGGTTTTGTTTTACAGCAATTTAATTGGCCAGAAATATAAATTAAAGTTTTGAAAAAATTATTGATCATGATCTGATTTTCAACGCCCTCAAAATCGTGTTGTTTGGCAGGGGGTTTTCAGTTATGATTCCCCAAACATTAACAAGGACATTATTATGGTCGAATTTTTGATTGGGATGGCGGTTGGGGTGGGGATTGCATATTTAGCGTACCGGGCGCGTGCCCTCAACCGGGAAGGTGGGATCGCCGCAGGTGTTCTGGGCACGGTTGTGTTTGGGTTAGGCGGATTGGCCTGGGCATTGGTCATGCTGACCTTTTTTATCTCTTCCAGCGGGCTTTCGAAATTCTTCAATGCCAACAAGGCCAGCGCGGATGCGGAGTTTGCCAAGGGCTCCCAGCGGGATGCGTGGCAGGTGGCAGCTAACGGCGGGGTGGGGGGTATCCTGGCACTGACGTACTTTATCCTTGTCAGACTGTTTCCAGCCAGCGGTTGGTTGCCCTTTTTATGGATTGGGTTTGCAGCCAGCCTGGCGGGCGCCAATGCCGACACCTGGGGGACGGAATTGGGTGCTTTAAACCCGCGAAAACCGGTCCTGCTGACCAATTTTCGCCGTGTTCCACCGGGGACCTCCGGTGCGGTCAGCCTGGTGGGGTCGCTGGCGGCGCTGGCCGGGTCGGCGCTGGTGGCGGGTGTGGCGGTTCTGGCAGGCAGGGCTGGTTGGGCGCCGGAGCTTGGGTTACGGGTTTGGCTGGTGTTCGTGATCATCACTACGGGCGGGTTCCTGGGCGCATTGGTTGATTCCCTGCTGGGAGCGACGCTCCAGGCCATCTACTACTGCCCGGTCTGTGATAAGCACACGGAGAAGCACCCTACACATACCTGCGGCGCGCAGACCGTGCGCGCCCGCGGCTTGCCCTGGCTGAACAATGATTGGGTTAACCTGGCCTGTACCCTCAGTGCGGGGTTAGCAGGGGTGTTGCTTGTCCTGATTTTTCTGTAAATAGATTAATGCAATGTGATTTATGTGTAGAGACGCCCCGCCTGGGCGTCTCTACGGTGGTAATCGCTCAAGAAATTTTTGGGCTACGAAATAAACCGCACCGCGCCCAGGCGGCGCCGGATCCCCTTTTGGTAGGGGATCGCCGGGTAGCCGAGGATCAACATCAAGCCCTGCTGGCTTTTATGAGGTATCTGGTATTTCTGGCGCAGCGCCCGGCTGTATTTGAAACAATAGGGGATCGTCCCCAGCATACAGCTGCCCAGCCCCAAGCTTTCAGCCGCGAGCATGGCGTAGGTGGCGGCGATGATTGGGTCGGCAGGGTCGGCATAGGCTGAGGTGTAAAAATACAGCGCACAGGGGGCGTTATAGGTCAGCCAATCTTCTCCCGAGGTATGTTTTTCAAGGATTCCCCTGATGGCTGGGGCCAGGAATCCGCGGAACATAGCCGCGTTTTCTTTGCTCAAGAAGGGTCGCAGCAGCGCCAGCATCACATCGGAGAATAGCCATTTGATTTTGTGAAAATATGCCATTACATCAGCAGTGAAACGTTGAACGGCGTCCGGGTTGTCAAAGACGACAACTTCGACATCGCTGGGCGGAATGCCCATTGGTGCGGTGGTGACCGCATCCAGGACCTGTTGGACGGCCTCGCGTGGCACTGCTGTGTCTTGAAAATTGCGGACACTGCGCCGGTGAACCAGGAGGTCGGTCAATGAAGCATAAGCCTGGTTGAAATCAAGCTGCGAGAGCGGGAACATGTCCCCGGGTGACAGGTCACGCCCATCCACCCGGATGCAATCTTGTGGGCAGACCGCCATACACTGAAGATCGGAAGAGCCCACGGCTGAACTCCAG
>JAHYJN010000013.1 GCA_019428905.1 Candidatus Brevefilum sp. | reverse complement strand
GGTATATACATTTTCTCCGGGGGCTCAGCTATATTAGATCATGCCGTTCTCCGTTATGGCGGCTACAGCTATACCAACACTGGCAATAATAGAACCATGGTCTATGTCGCAACTGGTGGCAGCTTGGTCTTGTCCAACTCCATCATTGAGCACAGTGCTTCCAAAGGCGTGTATGTTTCAGGTCAAGAAGGCATCGTTATTGAAAATAACACCATCCAAAATTGTGGTTCCGACGGCATCTATGCCTATAACGTAGACACAATTTCTATCCTGTACAACACCATTCAGGATTGTGGTTCTCATGGCATCTACATCTACGGTTCCAGCCTTGCTGGTCCTCTCTCTCCTGAAATCCGCGGCAACGTCATTAATCGCACTTCCTATCCCATCTATCTGATTTCGTCTGGGGATGGTTATTCGGGTGAGTTTGCGATCACTGACAATACCGGTATTGATAACTCAAACCAGTACATTCGCATGGAATCTAAACTGACGGGAATTGTCAAACTGGGTACCAGCAATGGCCTCGAATGGGTTTTCCCTAATGGCGTGTCCGTCTCTTCTGATGCAACTTGGGTTTTGGGACCTGATGAAGTGATTAAGACCGACGGCTATACAAATCGCATCAATGTATACGGCACTTTGCAGGTTGCAACCACTGCTGACCATCCTGTTATTTTCACCACCCTGGCTGACAACAATTATGGTTATCCCATTGGCAGCGGCACCCCATCATCTGGTAACTGGGAGGGTATATACATTTTCTCCGGGGGCTCAGCTATATTAGATCATGCCGTTCTCCGTTATGGCGGCTACAGCTATACCAACACTGGCAATAATAGAACCATGGTCTATGTCGCAACTGGTGGCAGCTTGGCCTTGTCCAACTCCATCATTGAGCACAGTGCTTCCAAAGGCGTGTATGTTAATAGCGAAAATCATTTGATCTACAGCAATTACTTTAATGACATAGCATCCTACGCAGTTTACAATGGCAATACTTCAAATATTACTGTCAAAGCAGAGAACAACTGGTGGGGGGATATCTCTGGCCCTCACCCGCATGGGACTGGTTATGGCATTAACTATAAAACCTGCTACGATTCATTACTTAAAATCAACTATATCTGCCAATATTATGTCGATGCCGACCCCTGGATTGGTAAGCAAGAATTTCAAGAAATCACCTACGGGAATCAAATCTCTTATGTCTATTTCGACGGCGATCCGGTCAACACAGCCAATGGTAATTATGCGCATAACCTGGTCGACCTGACCATGCCAATCAGGGGTGATGTTCAATTTTCATTCGAACGCTATTACAACTCGCTCAACCCATCCACCACAGGTATCATGGGCTATGGCTGGCAGCACAGCTATCAGATCAAAGCAGAAACCTTATCATCCCAGGTCAAAATCACCTATGGTGCCAGTCATGCAGCTTACTTTGACATCACTGATACGGGATTTGAAGCGCCTGCAGGTAATTTTGATATCCTGACCCAGGAAAGTGATGGCACCTACCGCCTTATGAAAAAGGACCAGACGCTTTATATTTTCAACAGCTTGGGCAAGATATCCCGCATCGTTGATAGAAATGGGCACGGCCTGGAATTTAACTATACCGGTACAGTCATTGCCAATATCACGGATACCACTGGAAGGTTCCTGTTAGGTTTTAGCTACACTGGCAGCAACCTGACCCGGGTTACCGATCTGATTGGCCGCACCGTCAATTACGCTTATGATGTGGATGGCAATCTGGTCAATGTCACCGATGTTGAGGGCGGCGTTACGACCTATACCTATGATGATGACCATCGAGTCCTTACAGTTACAGACGCCAATGGTCACACCTTCCTCACCAACCAGTACGATGAGGAGGGCCGGGTTGTCAAACAATGGGATGCGGAAGGGAACACCACCACCTTCTTCTATGATACTTTGGAGAAAGACACCTACGTCACGGATCGGCGGGGGAAAGTAACAAAATACGATTATGACGATTTAGGCCGCCTGCAAAGCATCAAAGACCCGCTCAACTTTACCATAACGAACACCTACGATGATGATTACAATATCATCTCAAACACGGATGCACGTGGGCATACGACCATATACACTTATGATGCCCGCGGCAACCAGCTCACCAGGACGGATGCACTGGCAGGAGTTGTCACAACCACCTATACTTCCAAGAACGATCCCTTGTCCATTACCGATCAAAAAGGTCACACCACCTCCTTTACCTATGATTCTCGTGGAAACAGGCTGACCCAAACAGATCCCCTAGGCTTCACCAGTCAATTTACTTATTACGGAACCGGGAATAACTTCGGCTTATTACAATCCAGTAAAGACGCACGTGGCAACACCACCTCGTTTGCCTATAACGCAAATGGGGATTTAGCATCGGTCACCAATGCCTTTGGGCTGGCCACATCCTATACCTATGACGACGCTGGTCGCATGGTCAGTCAAACCAATCCGCGCGGATTCTCTACCACCTATACCTATGACAACTTTGACCGCACGCTGTCGATAACAGATGCGTTAAGTGGCGTTACCTCTTATGTCTATGATCTTGTCGGAAACAAGCTGTCAGAAACGGACGCCAGTGGAAAAGTAACCACTTTCACTTACACTAACCGGGATGACCTGTTAACCATGACAGATCCTGAAGGTTATGTGATATCACATGCATATGATCCTGCCCAGAATTTGCTCTCAGAAACGGATGGCAACGGCCATACAATAACTTACACCTATGATGCCCTCAACCGCATGCTGACAAACACAAACCCGTTGAACAAAACCACAACGTTTACCTATGATGGAAATGGTAACTTAACTAAAGTTACCGATCCCCTGGCGCATGCTATGACAACAACCTATGATGCCCTCAACCGCCCAGTCAGCATTAAGGATGCACTCAACAATGAGACCCTCACTGCTTATGACGCGGTCGGCAACAAAACCAGTGTGACCGATGCAAACAACCACACGACAAGCTTTACCTACAACGATCGCAACCAGCTGCTCACCGTCACGGATGCCCTGGGCGGATCGGTGGCCTACGCCTATGACCAGGTTGGCAACCGTGTTGGCATGACCGATGCCAACAGCCACAGCACAACCTACGGTTTTGATGCCTTGAACCGCCTGGTGGCGATCACCAACCCCTTGGGGTTTGTGCAGAGCCTGACCCATGATGCCAACGGCAACATCGCCAGCATCACCGATGCCAATGGAGATACAACCTTATATAGCTATGATGCCCTGGACCGGCAAACCGGCATTCAATATACAGGTGGAACCTCTGTTGCTTATACCTATGGCGCAGTGGGCAACCGGCTCTCGATGGTCGACAGCACCGGCACAACCACCTATGCCTATGATCATCTTTATCGCCCGATCAGCATCACCTCACCCAACGGGACAACCGCTTACACCTACGATGCCCGCAACCGCCTGACCCTAACCACGCCGGCAGGTACAACGACCTACCAGTATGACGCTGCCGATCAGCTCGTCCAGGTGATGGATTGGGAAGCCAACACCACCACCTATGCCTACGATGGTGCTGGCCGTTTGATCACCACCACCTTGCCCAACGGCGTGGTGACGACCAATGCTTATGACAATGCCGACCGCCTGACGACCATCACCCATAAGAAAGGCACCACGACCCTCGAAAGTTTCACCTACACCCTGGATCCGGTTGGCAACCGCCTGTCGATGGCCGATGCGGATGGCACCACCACTTACAGCTACGATGCCCTCGATCGCATCCTAACGGTTACCTACCCATCAGGTACGCCTGGGACGGTATCATACACCTATGACCCAATGGGCAACCGCCTGACCATGACCCAGGATGGGGTCGTAACGAGCTACACCTATGATGCCGCCGATCGCCTGGTCAGCAAGATAACCGCTGGCGTCACCACCGCTTACACCTGGGATGACGCTGGCAACCTGCTCACCAAGGGCGGTCAAAGCTTCACCTGGAATAAGGCCGGCAAGCTGGCTGCTTGGGCCAATGGGGCTGCCACCACTGCCTATGCCTATAACGGCGATGGTGTGCGCGTTGGGTACAACGTCAACGGCGTCACATCAGAATACCTGCAGGATCTTGCTGCTGGTATGGCCCTCGTTCTGCGGGAGACAACTAGTGGTTCAGCGATCGATTATCTGTACGGCCTTGATCTGATCGCTCAATCGGAAAGTACCAGTACCAGCTACCTGTTGGCCGACGGGCTGGGCAGCACCCGACTGCTGACGGACGAGACCGGTGCTGTGGTGGCCAGGTACACCTATGACGTGTTCGGGCAGGAAAGAAGTAAATCCGGTTCAGGGGATACTGATTTCACCTTCACCGGTGAGCAGATGGATAAAGACACTGGTCTGCAGTACCTGCGAGCGAGATATTACGATCCTGAAGATGGTAGGTATATTTCTAAGGATCGATTCTTAGGTTTTGACTATGACAACCAATCAAAGAATGCATATGGATTTACCCAAAATAATCCTGTTATTTTTACAGATTATAATGGAGAGCTAATAATAACCACCCTTGCTATTGTTGCTATTGGCGTTTCAACATATGTTGCTATTGATGCCTGGAAATCCGCAGGTGAGAAAAGCGATCTTGAATCAGATGAAGTAAATAGAATGAGAGACTATTACACATTAGATTATTCTGAAGAATGGTGGGAAAGAAATAAAAGCTATTCACCTGCTAACGATTTTGTTAATATTGAGAAATCACACGTTTATGCAGGTCTTGTCACTCCTGGCACTTTTACTGGTGGTGATTTTCCCACAGGCCTTTCTTGGGATGTACCAATAAACTTTCTCATTTCTCAATTTTATGGAATCAAAAAACCAAAAGATCATAACTTTACAATATCGACTGGTAATACTTCTTTTTATCACAATCAAACATTTAGATTTTATCAATCAGGAGGTGGGGGAGGTGGCGGTGGAGGAGGTAGTTGGGGTACTGCACCAAGTCGAGGGAAATGAAAAATTTCAGCTTAACATATGACGTATAAAAAATTAGATTTTTCTTTTTCAAAGCCATCCGACTAATACAAACTCACTACTCACCCTTCACGAACTCAAAACCGCCCAGCTGGGCGGTTTTTGGATCGATGGAAATGACGGAAATCGAACCCTCGTCCGAAAGTATCGACCCGCGGATATTTACGAGTGTCGTCGGCCTATTCGTTCTCGCTTGAGGTTAGCCAGCCAACCAGCCGACCCTCTCGCCAGCCGTTAGGACCCGAAAGCCCTGCTTTCATGCAAATAACGGCATCCTCCATGGCATCTTGGCTTTATGCCGCCCTACCCATCTTGGCCTAACTTTCTTTTTATTATTATTTCTGTAAACGTTATTTAGGACGGCACACGGGTCAGGGTGAACCACTCACTATTCACCACTCACTATTCATGTAATCCCCGAAGCGAAGCGGAGTGGGACCATTCACCCTTCTCCCTCTCTTGTGCTACACTTTAACCCATGAAAAAGCATCGAATTTCAACGCTAGCCCTGCTTGTCATCTTACTCGTCTCCGCCTGCAGCAGCCCAGCGGACACGCCCGCCTTGGATCCGCCCGCCGCCACCACCCCCGCGGTGACCGCCTCCCCCCAAACCACACCCACCCCAACGGCGACCCTACCCCCTCCCCCCGAGATGCTGGTGACCGAGGGTGATCTGGCCCTGTTCGCCGGTGACTTTGAATCTGCTTTGGGAATTTTCCAGGATGCCGGTGCCCGCAGCGCTGACCCCGAGGTCACCGCCCAGGCTGAGCTGGGGCTCGGGCAGGCCTATTTCAACCAGGGTGAGATCAGTACCGCCTTGATCCACTTCCGCCAAGCAGCCCTCGCATCCGACCCGGTCACAGCGGCCCGCGCCCAATACATGCTGGGACAGACCTATACCCAACTCCAACGGTACGAGGATGCGCTGGGGGCCTACCAGGCATACCTCGACCTCCGTCCGGGGCTGATCGACACCCGCCTGCACGAGCTGCGCGGGGACCTGTTCACCACCCTCGCTGACCACCAGGCGGCCATCGCCAGCTTCCAGCAAGCCTACCTGGCCCACCCCACCGGCGGCACCGATGCCCTGGCGGTCAAAATCGCCCGGGCTTACCAATCCAGCGGTGACGAGGATACGGCTTTATCGCTGTATCGAGATTTGTTTAATAATGCCAGTAGTGACTATACGAAAGCGAGCATGGCCCTCCTCATCGGGCGCATCCTCCTCGAACGTGGGGAAACCGACCAGGCTTATGCCATTCTGGAAGAATCGGTCGAGCAGTTTCCCTTTGCCTTCGACGCCTACACCGCCCTTGTGATCTTGGTGGACGACGGTGTGCCCGTCAACGAGTACCACCGCGGCTTGGTCAACTATTATATTGGCAATCACCAGCTAGCAATCCAGGCCTTTGACCGCTACCTAGCCGGAGAAACCGAAGAATTCGCTGACGCTGCCCTTTACCACAAAGGCCTGGCTTCACGCGCCGCCGGCGGTGAAGCGGCACTCCTGGCCGCAATTGCCGTGTGGCAGGAACTGATCGAGGCCTATCCCACCAGCACCTATTATGTTGATGCCTGGCAGTCGATCGAATATACCCTGTGGGCTTTCATTGGCGATCCCCAGGCGGCTGCCGAAAGCTCGTTGGATTTCGTCGCCCAGCGGCCCGAATCCCCTTACGCAGCGGACTTCCTCTTCAGGGCAGGCCGCTCCTTCGAGCGCGCCGAGATGCTCCAGGAAGCCTCAGATACCTGGGGGCGTATTGCCGGTGAATACCCCGATTCAGACGAGACCTTCCGTGCGACCTACTTCGCGGGTATTGCGCTGGTCCGATTGGGTGACTGGGCTGGCGCGCAAGCGCTGTTCTCCCGCGCCCTGGTTCTGACCGCTGAACCCTCTGAGCTGGCCGCGGCCTACCTGTGGATCGGCAAATGCCAGGAAGCCCAGGGCGAGCTCGGCGCCGCCCTCGATACTTGGAAACTGGCCCAAACCGCCAACCCCTTTGGCCATTACAGCATCCGCGCCGAAGATCTGCTCATCGGACGGGAGCCCTTTGCCGAGCCCGCCACCTATGACCTCAACCCTGATCTAACCCCCTTCCAACCTGAAGCAGAAGCCTGGCTGCGGGCCACATTTGAACTTGCCCCGGAAATCAACCTGGAAAGCCCCGGTATGCTGGCCTACGACCCGCGTTTCCAGCGCGGCTTGGAATACTGGGCCTTGGGCGATTATCCGGCAGGCAAGGCCGAATTTGAGTCAATCCGCCTTGAATACGCTGAAGACCCCGCCCAGACCTTCCGGTTAATCCCAGCCTTGGCCGACATCGGTTTATACCGATCTGCCCTGGTTGCCAGCACCCAGCTCTTGCGCCTGGCCGGTCTTGAGCGGGGCGATGCCCTTTCAGCGCCCGCCTACTTTTCCCGTATTCGCTTTGGCGCCTATTACCTCGATTGGGTCCTGCCGGCTGCCCAATCCAGGGAGATCTCGCCCCTGCTGCTGCTCTCGGTCATGCGCCAGGAGAGCACCTACGAGGGATTCATCCGCTCCGGCGCAGGTGCCCGCGGCTTAATGCAGATCATGCCCGCCACCGGTGCCCAGCTTGCACAAAACCTGGGTTGGCCGGATGATTACACGGTCGAGGACCTCGACCGCCCGCAGGTCAGCATCATCTTTGGCGCCAGTTACCTTGGGCAGCAGCGCAACCTGTTTGAGGACGACATCTTCGCCATGCTGGCAGCGTATAACGGCGGACCAGGCAACACCCTGGCCTGGAAAGACATGACCCCCATCGACGACCCTGACCTGTTCATCGAGATCGTGCGCATCGAAGAGACCCGCAATTACATGCGCCTGATCAACGAGATCCATTACATTTACGGCTGGTTATACGGCGAGCTTGAAGACCGGTAATTAAAAAGCTAAATCATCCTGTTTTTTGGGAAATCGAATTCAAATCCTGAATAATAAAAGCGGGTTGACCATTTCTGAATCAACCCGCTGATGTTCTTTTAACCTTCACTTATATCAACAATCGCATTGGCTCCTCGAGGTATTCCGCCAGCACAGCCATAAACTCGGCCGCCTCTGCGCCATCGGTCACACGATGATCGGCTGACAGGGTCGCCTTCATCCGGGAACCAATCTTCAGTTCGCCCTCTTCAACCACCGGAACATTCTGTACCGCACTCACCGCCAGGATGCCAGCCTCCGGCGGGTTGATAATCGCTGCAAATTCATCGATCCCAAACATGCCTAAGTTGCTCACGGAGAAGGTCGATCCCTCGATATCCTCGGTTTTGACCTTTCGGTCGCGCGCCCGCTCGGCCATCTCGCGCACTTCACGCGCAATCAAGCGCAGCGGTTTCTGATCAGCATCCTTACACACCACGGTCATCAAGCCGCCCTCCACCGCCACGGCCACGCCCACATTGACATGCCCATGCCGTCGGAGGTGTGAGTCATCCTCAATGGAGGCATTCAAATTCGGGTATTGGCGCAACGCCAGTGCCACTGCCTTGATGATGAAATCATTCACTGAGAGCTTATCCCCATCGGGCAGCAGTTGGTTGAGCTCTTTGCGTAGTTTCATCAGCGCACCGGTTTTGTAAACCCGGGTCAGGTAAAAATGGGGGAAGTTCATAAAGGATTCCTGCATGCGGCGGCTGATGGCCTGGCGCAAACGGCTCATGGCGATCACTTCGTCTTCGGGAATTTCTCCCGTGGCGAATGCGGCCATTGGTTGCAAGGTTTTCTCAACCACTTCAGCCTCTTCTTCGCGCCCTTCCGCGCGCATCGATTCGAGATAATCCTCAACATCCTTCTTGACGATTCGCCCTTGGGGTCCGCTGCCCTCAACCTCAGATAGCGCAATATCGTGCTCTTCTGCCATTCGTCGAGCCAAGGGCGATGACCGCACACCACCTGCGGGCGAAACGTCTTGCTCGGTTTCCTCAGCAGGTACCGCCTTCTTCTCAGCCTTGTCTTCTTTTACAGCAGGTTCTGCTTCCTTTGCGGCCGCTTTCTTGGGTTTCTTGACGCCTGCACCCCCCAGTAAGGCATCGAGCTCATCATCGGAAGGCTCTTCACCCTCATCGACAACCACCGCGATCGGGGCATTGACCGGCAGCGCGGTCCCCTCTTCGGCCAGGTGACGGAACATCACACCCTGGTAGCTGGATTCAACCTCAACCGTCGCTTTATCGGTTTCGATTTCAGCGATCACCTCACCCTTATCGACTGGGTCGCCTTCAGCTTTCACCCAGCGCACCAACGTGCCCTCAGCCATGTCAAAGCCCAATTTGGGCATGGTTACCAGTTCAGCCATTGAGAACCTCCTTCACAGCATGATAGATATCTTCTGATTGCGGCAAGGCCAACTGCTCCAACCTGGCGTTATAGGGCAGCGGCACCTCCGCTTGTGCCACCCGCTTGACCGGGGCATCGACATAATCAAATGCCAGCTCGTAAATCCTGGCTGAAACTTCCGACCCCACCCCATACGAACGCCAGCCCTCCTCGGCGATCACGGCCCGGTTGGTGCGTTTGAAGGATGCGATCACCGGGTCCATATCCAGCGGGCGCAGTGAGCGCAAGTCAACCACTTCAGCTTCGATCCCTTCATCCGCCAGCCTTTCCGCTGCTTCCAGCGCTAATGGGACCATCTTTGAGTAAGCCACAATTGTCACGTCATCACCCTCACGCTGGACCTTGGATTTACCCAATGGCTCGAGGTAGTCCTCATCATCTGGCACCTCACCCTTCAACTGGTACAGAGTGGCGTTTTCAATGAATAAGACCGGGTCATCGCTGCGAATGGCGCTCTTCAGCAGCCCTTTGGCGTCAGCCGGTGTTCCGGGTGATACGACCTTCAACCCGGGGAAATGGGCAAAGATCGCATCTGGTGTTTGTGAGTGGGTTGCACCCAGCTGGCGCCCGCCGCCGCTCACCGCACGGATCACCAGGGGAAGCTTGAATTGCCCGGCGAACATATAGTGCAGCTTGGCGGCTTCGTTGACGATGTGGTCCATCGCCACGAATGCGAAATTGATCGTCATCAGTTCCGCAATCGGTCGGGCGCCAGTCAAGGCCGCCCCAATCGCGCCGCCGACAATCGCCGCTTCTGCGATCGGTGTGTCTTTCACCCGCTCCTCGCCAAACCGGTCGTAGAAGCCCTTGGTGACAGCATAGGTGCCACCCCACAGGCCAACTTCTTCACCCATGATGAAAACACGCTCATCGCGCTCCATTTCTTCCCACAGCGCTCTGGATATGGCTTCACGCATCGTCATTCGTGCCATGTTATTTTCCCTCGCTTTCCTGAGATAAGGCATAACCCCGATATTCAATGGGGGTTGGTTCTGCATAAATGTGCTCAAACAGGGCATCATCATCCGGTTCAGGGCTGGCTTCCGCAAAATCTACCGCCTCCTGGACGATTTTCTCCGCTTCTTCATCCTGCTCGTCAAGCTCGGCTTCTGTTCCGACACCCTCTTCAACAATGTGCTTTCTAAAGATACCGATTGGGTCTTCTTCCTCCCACTTTTTCACTTCATCTTTTTCACGGTATCGTTCCGGGTCACCCATCGAATGCCCACGATAGCGGTAGGTCATGATCTCCAGCAAGTAAGGCCCTCCCTCTTTACGGATCTTATCCAGTACCCGGGCTACGTCCTCACGAACCTGCATCACATCCATCCCGTCGATGCGTTCATTTTGCATGCCATAGCCCTCTGCTTTTTGGCGGATCTCAGATACGGCTGAAGCCCGGTCCACTGCGGTGCCCATCCCGTACTGGTTATTCTCGCACACCCACAACACCGGCAGGTTCCACACCTTGCTCAGGTTCAGCCCCTCGTGGAAGAAGCCAATATTGGTTGCGCCATCCCCAAACATGCAGATCGTAATTGCATCATCGTTACCCTGGTAAACATCACCTAATGCCATTCCAGCAGCAATGGGGATATGCGCGCCGACAATCGCATGCCCCCCCCAGAAGTTCTTCTCGACATCCGCCATGTGCATCGACCCGCCCTTCCCCTCAGAGCAGCCATCGACCTTGCCTAATAATTCGGCCATCACGAATTTCGGATCAATTCCAGAACTGATGGCCCATCCATGATCGCGATAAGCTGTGATCAGCCGATCCTGGGGCTGCCTGACCGATCCGATTCCGGCGCAGACCGCTTCCTGGCCGATATACAGATGCAAAAATCCGCCGATCTTACCCTTCTGATACAATTCAGCAGCGCGTTCCTCGATCCGGCGGATGATGACCATCTCTCGATACAGGTCAAAATAGTCCTTTTTTTTCATATGGTCTCGTCCCTTCATTACTTAATCTATGAATTTCCTGATGTGTTGTGTACAATTTTTTAGATAATCTCAACAAATTCAAGTATACCAGAATCGAATGATGAATTGGGTGTGTGCATAACAAATTGTATAACTTATATTGAATTTTATAGTCAGAAATTCTGGTTAAATAAGGCCACTTCAGACCTCATTCAATATTTCACACAAGCAAAGACCAAAATTCATCATCCTCACATTTTGTGCCAATCCACACACTTTTAACTTGCTCCGAGAACCCAACAAAATTTCATGCCGCCTGGAACACAGAAATTCACAAAATTCTTCTTCAGGTACGCCCCTTATTCTCCCCTGAGGATGTCCAATTCATTTCTCATCACCTGGGTCATCTGCTTATTCAACGGATAGCCAAAAATCCAAACGCCAAGTGCAACCAGTGAAATCATCGCCGGGATCAAGTAATTAACCCAATACAATCCCTGGATCGTTCTCACCGTCTGTGCCTGATTGGGAACATAATTTACGTATGCTAAAAGATATGCTCCAACTGCAGAGCCTACGCCAAGCCCAGCCTTAATAATAAAGGAGTTGACGGCAGCAATTGCACCTTCAGCGCGGTATCCCTTTTTCCACTCGATATAGTCTGTGTTGTCGGCTTGGATGCTGTAAACCAAGATCTGATTGACACCCATCCCAGGAGAGATAATCAATGTAACCAGCACAAACAACATGGGTTGATTTGCAGGCAAGAAGAATAACACAAATAACCCAGCCATCATCAGAATGTTGGCAAAGGTTTTCGTATTTTTCTTGCCAAATAACCGGACAAGCTTGGGTGTCACGAATGAGGCGAATATGATCCCTACAATATACCCGCTGGCCGCAAGGGCAAATAAATCTGGACGATTCAACACGTAGGTGTAGAAGAAAATGAGTGTGCCTTGTGTCAATCCATTTCCAATTTGCAAGAGTAATGTATTCACAAAATGCGCAAAAACCGGTTTTGACCCGATTATTCTCAAAACATCTCGAAATTTGTAGGCCTCTTGGCTAACAGGATAAACTCTCTCTTTAATTCCTAGTGTCCCTAATATGGAAAAAACCAACACAAAAACACTGGCGGCAATAATCAAAATATGGTAACCCTGTCGTTGAGTGGCAAAACTGGAAACAATTGGAATAGTAACAATATAGATCACCATACCACCCACAGCGTAAGCAATACCCTTAATATTTGAGAGAATGTTACGGTCATTGTCGTAGGCACTCATCACCGGAATCATTGCATTTAATGGAATGTCCATTAAGTCGAACACAAATCCAAACAAGATATAACCGATGAAAGCAATCGCCATCTTCCCGCTTGGTGCCAGGCTGGGACCTAACCACATCATCAGGAACACTGCTGTTGTAATGAGTGTGCCAATAATGATATACGAGCGAAAACGACCCATTTTTGTCTGGGGCAGGTGATCAATAACATAACCCATGATCGGATCATTTACACCATCTAAAACTCTTGAAAGTAAGAACAGCGTTCCGATCATTGCTGGGTTTAATCCCACAATATCGGTGTAAAAAATCAATAAAAACCCACCCAGCAAGCTCATTAGGGGGATATTTCCCAAATTCACAGCAAAAAAAGCGATCTTCTCTTTTGTTGTTAATACAGTTTTCGGTTTTTCAAACTGGGTTGTTGTTTCAATCACTTTTCCATCAACGATGCCCATAATCCTCACGCCTCCAGACGTTTGCTTAAGCTATCCATCTCATCTAGAATTTCAATAATACACCCCTCATTATTTGATAAATTATTCAGTCACTTTTCTTGAGCAAAGTGGGGTAATTAAACCAAGTTTACTTTGTTCAAGTTGGACTGAAAATTTTTCTCCAATACACAGGGGAATCCAAGATCAAATATTTACAATAAACTGATAGGTACCACTTGATAAATCAAAACAAACCTCTGTATCTGATATTGTGAAATTTGATATGTCCTCTGTTGGTGTAAAATATCCAGCATTCTTCAAGACAACCGTTGCGCAAGCATTCGCAGGTATTGTAAAAGTATACTGAATCGTTGCCTCATCGTTTTCCCATTGCGATTCTATTTGTCCATAAGGAGAATCAAAGGCAGCCTTCGCCCAGGAAAGGCCGCCACCTGGGTTAGGCTTAAGATAAAAATGTTTATATGCTGGTGAGCTGCGGTCTAATTGGATGCCACAAATATACTCAAAAAACCAGCTAGCAACAGCACCTTTGGAGTAATGATTTTGCGAGGCTGTTGGAACGCCCTCTTCACTGATACCTTCCCAATCTTCCCAAACAGTCGTTGCACCTTTGTTGATCGCATACAACCATGAAGGACTGTCCTCTTGCAGAAGAATTTCATAAGCCATTTCAGTCTGACCAGCCTCGCTCAGCACAGAAAGGAGGAAGGGGGTTGAAAGAAATCCAGTAAATAAATGCCGCTCTTTTTCCTCAACACGTTCTATCAATTGGCCTTCGATCTTTGCACGAAGATCATCAGTATACAATTCAAATGCTAATGCTCTAACATACGGGGCCTGCCTTTTTGGATATATCTTCATGGTTCCATCGTCTCGGATAAATTCCTTAATAAAAGCTTGGCGAATATTCTCTGCTAAAGCCAGGTACTCAATTTCATCTTCCACCTTACCTAGAACACCAGCTGTTTTCCCAAGCAGGTAGGCAGAATGTTTGAAATACGCGGTTGCCACAATCGGATCAGAAAAGAGGCTGTTTCTGAGGATGACCTTCCAAACATCTTTAAGCAGCATATCTGGCTCTAACCACTCGCCTAGATGAAATTTCGTGTCCCAAATGAACCGTTGGTGTTCGTTCTTGTTGGGTGTGAACCACTTAAGAGGGTTGATAATTTTCGTCCAATGCCGCTTTTCCGCATTTCGGCGTTCATATTCGACCCACTTTTTCATACTTTCATATTCATGCTCAAGAATTGTGATATCACCAAACATCTCATAAAGCGTCCAAGGTATGATCACAGCAGCATCACCCCACCCCGCCGAACCTGGTGGTAAATTGAAGTAACTTTGAAACTCCTTCGTTGAATCCTTAGACTTATCCGGAACAACATTCAATATTTTTCCATCAGGATGTTGTTGAGAACTGACGTCTTTGATCCATTTCCCATAAAAAGTAGCATCATTCATCAACAGCGAACCGGTATGAACAAATATCTGTGCATCCCCAGTCCATCCAGCCCGCTCGCGCGTCGGGCAATCGGTGGGGATATCCAGAAAATTTCCCTTCATCGTCCACATGATATTTTCAAATAGTTGGTTAAGCTTCGGATTGGAACATTCAAAAATCCCGGTTTCGCCCATATCTGAGTAAATGGCAATGGCTTCAAAATTCTCTGGGTCAAATTCTCCAGGATACCCTTCAATCTTGACATACCTGAAACCATGAACCGTAAAGTGAGGTTCGTAAGTTTCAAGACCATCACCACTCAGAGTATATTCATCAAGTTGTTGGAATACGCCACCAACAGATGGACCGAAATAGGCGTCTGTGAAATTTCCATCTTTATCGAGCACCTCGGTGTGCCTCAAGCACACCGTTGTTCCCCGATCGCCTTGAACTTTCATCTTCACAATCCCGGCAATATTCTGCCCAAAGTCAATGACGGTTTCCCCTTTTGGTGTATGAATGATTGTATGTGGTTTAAGAACTTCCATTTTTCGAACAGGCGCGCCTTCTGATGGGATCAGGTTGTCCAATTTGTGCTGAGCGACTTGAACACCTTTCCAGTGGCGATCATCAAAGCCAACATCATTCCATCCTGGCAAATCGTATCGCGCATCAAACACTTCCCCCTTCTTCATGTCTGACTTAATGATCGGACCTGTAACCGTCTTCCAATTCTCGTCTGTCATAAAATACTCGGTATCTCCATTTGAGTAGGTGATTTTCAGCTGAGCTAATAAACCGAGCTTATCCCCATGAGCATTCCTTAATGATCCAACATTGATAGAACCGCGATACCAGCCATCACCTAAAATGACACCGATGCAATTTTTCTCTCCCGCCAGCAAATGAACGACATCATAAACCTGATACTGCAGCCGATTGGCCACATCCGTGTTTCCAGGCATAAATATTTGTTCACCAATTCGCTTTCCATTGAGATACGCTTCATAAAGCCCATGTGCAGTGATATACAGCTTTGCATCTTTAATGTCTTTGCCGACGAAGAATTCATTTCGAAGGTATGGCGCGGGTTTAAATGCTTTTGGATCAACCTCTTTTTCCGGCTCAATCCATTGTGCCCGCCAATCATCAATTCTCAATCCAGTCTCAAAAAATGCAGTTTCACTCCAATCAGAATCTTGCCCAGATTCATCTTTAATCCGCACCCGCCAATAATACCGGGTCATGCTTTTAAGGGCTTCACCCTGGTAGATAATGTGAACCGAGGTGTCGGTTTCAACCCAGCCCGACTCCCAAACGGTTGTAGTGAAATCATCCCGCTTTGCCACCTGGATATTGAAAGCAGTTTGTTTAACATGTTTTTTATCTGATGCGATTTTCCACTGGAAGAATGGGGCATCAAGCCCAATACCCAATGGATTATGAAGATGTTTGCACAGCAATTCTCTAAGCTCAATCATTTCCGAACCTCTCTCCCGATACTTTAGTCTCTCAACACTTCAATTTCCTGGCTTTCCATAATTTTAAGGAAAATATAAAAAATTTAATCCTTAAAGCTTAGCTAACCATGTACAAGCTTTATGTCCACATAACCGAACCAGCCCTACAGCCGGTAGAACTGTGAATGGACCAAAAAATTACTGTAGCTGATCAGGCCGTCCTGCTCCTAAAGAGTGGTCGGTGTGGTGTGGCAGCAAAGCCGCTGCACTACACCCCCCTGTCCCTTCGTACGCTAAGTAGTTATATAATATGGATGAAAAGCCAATTTCCTTGAATTAATTCTAAGGTGTACCCTCTCACAATCACATCGAGAGGACCGCTTCCTCTCTCGCCCTAAAGTAGGAGGCTGTCTGCTGTACCAAATGGTCAAGCATCTCCTGGTTGGGGATGCCATGCATTGCGGGATAGGGATCTCCTCCAGGCCCGAGTGGTTCTGGCGTGACGAAACATCCTGGACGATTATAACCAATCAAATACAGCGCCATAATGATCGTATCCAGATCCAGAGAACCCTCACCTAGGGCACGCCGGTTGCTATCAGCCATGTGCAGGTTGACAAGTGCCACACCCGCCTCCAGAATAGCCGCACCAATATGCTGCTCTTCTGCTTGCATGTGGTAAACATCCCCGTTGATGTTGGCCACACCAGGATGGTTCACATGACTGATATACTCTTTCGCCTCACGAACAGTGTGGACGAAGCTCACTTCTGCAGCTCGAATAGGTTCAATCGCGCATTTAATCTCATATTGCACGAATAGATCCGCAACGACCTTCAATGTTGCCACACTGCGTTGGAATTCGCTGTTGTCATAAGCATTCGGACGACCTACAGCACCAGGAACCACCAGAATATAACTGGCGTTAACCTGATGCGCGAAATTAATTTCTCGTTTTATGTAATCAATAGCAGCCTGTCGATGAATCCCCCGATTGCTCGACATATCGTTATCCTCTGAAAACATACCGCAAATACCTGCAACTTGAAGATCATAATCCGAAAGGATGCGCATCGTTTCTTTTGGGTCATAACCAATATCAGGCCCATAGTGATTACCGTGGAGTTCGATCCACTTTATCCCAGATTCTTGGAGTCGTTTTGCTGATACTTCCAAGTTTTCCATGCCAAATCCCCAATTACTCCAAGATAAAGCCAGTTTTGGTTTCAAGACATCTGGGTTTTCTCTTTTCAATCTTAAGAACCGTTCACGAATATCGCTGTTGATTTTTTCGAAATTTTGTTTCATTGCAACTCCTGTCGTGATCATTAATGTCAGGTGGTACGTAGACCCAAAGCACAGATTGACCGATACGAGGTATTTTGAGCAATATTCCAATTCTTTAGGAATTTATGACCAATCTTTCACCAAGCATTCTGTGGATCATTTCCTGATGGGTTTCTATGTAATTATAAACCAGGAACGCCTCAACATACCCCCATCAGTAATGTCGATTACCGTCAAAAAAGAACATTTCTTTTATCACCAATTTATTCATGAATCAAAAAAGGCTGCCACATATAGTGACAGCCTTTTACACCTTTCAATAAATCGATCAGCCGTTCTTGATCTTTGCCTGCGCCGCAGCCAAGCGAGCAACCGGCACGCGGAAGGGTGAGCAGCTCACGTAGTTGTTGCCCACCAGGTGGCAGAACTCAATTGAGCTTGGGTCACCACCATGCTCGCCGCAAATACCCACTTCAAGGTTAGGTCGCACTTTGCGGCCCTCACTGACAGCCAATTCCATCAGTCGTCCAACGCCTTTGCGGTCCAAGACCTGGAAGGGGTTCTCCGGCAGGATACCCTGGTCAACATAGGTGATCAGGAAGTTCCGTTCGGCGTCATCCCGGCTGTAGCCAAAAGTCATCTGGGTCAGGTCGTTCGTGCCAAATGAGAAGAACTCAGCCACTTCAGCAATCTCACCTGCGGTCAGGGCTGCCCGGGGGATCTCGATCATCGTACCAAACTTGTAATCAAAATCGATCCCTTTTTCAGCCATGACGTCTTTGGCAATCGCTACTAATTCTGGCTGAACGCGCTTGAGCTCGTTGATATGGCCGGTCAGGGGGATCATAATCTCCGGGTGAACTTCAATGCCTTTCTTAGCGGCATCACTGGCAGCTTCGAAGATGGCCCGCACCTGCATGCGCATAATGTCGGGGTACACAATTCCCAGGCGAATACCGCGCAAGCCCATCATCGGGTTGCTCTCATGCAGCTTATTAACCGCGTCAAGCAGGGTCACCTTTTCTTCAAGCCCGTCCGTTTCACCCTTAACCCGCATTTCGGTCACGTCCACCAGCAATTCCTCCTGTGAAGGCAGGAACTCGTGCAACGGTGGGTCGATCAGGCGGATGATTACCGGTAAGCCGTCCATCGCCTCAAATAAGCCATAGAAATCTGAACGCTGTGAAGGCAGCAGTTTCTCCAAAGCATTATAGTAAGCTTTGGAAGCTTGTGAATTCTCAAGCGTAGCTTTAGCTTCCGCCAGTTCTTTTTCTACCATTTGCCGTGAGTCATCGGTCAGGGCACGCCCTTCCAGCTTGCCAGAGGCCAAAAAGCCTTCTAAACGCTCAACCATATCGATCATCTTTTGTGCTACTTCTGCATTCAAGATCATCTTCTCGACAAATGGCAATCGCTCCTCTTCAAAGAACATATGCTCTGTACGGCACAAACCAATTCCCTTCGCGCCGAAGGTACGCGCGCGCCTGGCATCGGCAGGATAGTCGGCATTCGCCCAAACTTGCAAGCGGGCCAGCTCATCTGCCCAGCCCAACAGGGTCATCAGTTCGGTTTGTTCTTCGAGATCGGGTGTGGTCAGATCCAGCTTGCCGATATAGGCTTCTCCAGAGCTGCCGTCCAGTGAAATCCAATCGCCTTCTTGAAGGATTTTGCCATTGGATTGCAGCTGCCGCTTATCAAAGTTGATCGACATCATTGATGCCCCAACAATACACGGCACACCAAATTGTCGGGCAACCACAGCCGCATGGGAGGTGGCGCCGCCTTCACTGGTCAGGATACCTTTAGCTGCCAGCATGCCGTGCACATCATCCGGTTTGGTGAAAGGCCGAACCATGATCACATCCTGGCCGTTTTCTTTGGCCATTTTCTCAGCGGTGTCGGCATCAAAATAAATCTGTCCAACGGCCGCCCCAGGTGAGGCATTCACGCCGGTAGCGAGGAGACGATCATCATGGCGGGCAGCATCCATCGTGGCTGAATCAAACTGCGGGTGCAGCATTTGATCAACGTGTTCTGGATCAACCCGCATCACAGCGGTTTCCTTATCGATCAGCCCTTCATTGACCATATCGACTGCGACTAAAATCGCCGCTTTAGCAGTGCGCTTTCCGGAACGGGTTTGCAGCATCCACAATTTGCCCTTTTCGATGGTGAACTCAACGTCCTGCATATCGTGATAGTGGTTCTCAAGTTTCTGTGTAATCTCTAAGAATTGGGCAAAAACTTCTGGCATTTCAACTTTTAAGTCACGAATTGGTTTTGTGTTGCGAATGCCAGCCACAACGTCCTCACCCTGGGCGTTCATCAGGTAATCACCATACAGTTCCTTAGCGCCAGTCCCGGGGTCACGTGTGAAAGCGACGCCGGTGCCTGAGTCCCAACCCATATTGCCGAACACCATCGTTTGGATATTAACTGCGGTGCCCAGATCATCAGGAATATTGGCGCGGCGCCGGTAATCGATCGCCCGTTTCGCATTCCACGAATTGAACACGGCTTTGGTCGCCAATTCCATCTGTTTTTCAGGGTCCTGCGGGAAATCAAAACCCATTTCTTTTTTGACGATCGCTTTAAACTTTTCTGTTAATTCTTTCAAGTCTGCAGCCTCGAGGTCGGTATCTGATTCAACGCCTTTGGCTGCTTTGAAACTGTTTAACACATGCTCAAAAGCCTCATCCTCAATGCCCAGCACAACCGCACCAAACATTTGAACCAATCGTCGGTATGAATCAAACACAAAGCGTTCATTACCTGTGAGCTCAACCATACCTCGTGCGGTTTCATCATTTAAACCGATATTCAAAACCGTATCCATCATCCCGGGCATCGACATTTTCGCGCCAGAACGGCATGAAACCAGCAGTGGGTTCGAGGGATCCCCAAATTTCTTACCTGTTTTTTCCTCAACCGCTTTGACCGCTGTCAAAACCTGGTCCCACATATTAACTGGGAAGGTTAGGTCATCCTGGTAAGCGATACATGCTTCAGTTGTGATCGTGAAACCCGGGGGTACTGGCACGCCGATGCGCGTCATTTCAGCCAGGTTGGCACCTTTTCCGCCCAGAAGACCGCGCACATTATCCCAACTCCCGGCATATTGCTCAGCCTGCTCAACTTCATCGAATAAATAAACCCATTTTTTATCTGACATACTTCCTCCTAAACAAGTGATTCATAAAATTACCAACGTTCGTAACGTAAAATTGCTCTCAAATATTCAATTTTACCACTAAGGCGCTTTAATCTCCAAAGATCTTTTCCAAACTGGGTTAATGTTTTGTAATCATTATGCTATAGAATCGACCGTGTTAGATTTCATCAATTCACCTGCAACCTTGGTACGATGGATTGATGCCACCTCATTCACCCTAATCATCGCTCTTCTTAAATGCAAAACAACTGACTTAGCGATACGCATCAATCTCCTTCTTGCCTTGTTGAATTATAATCACGGATAGGCATGAATAAATCTTTTCGGATCGAGAATATCCTCGAAAATGATCAAAATACGGTTGTGGAGATTATCTCGCGCTTGTGGGGTGATGCGACCATCGTCGTTCATGGTGAATTTTTTTACGTTGCTGACCTGCCGGGTTTGAAGGCCATCCTTGAGGATCAAATCGTCGGCATTTTGCACTATCGAATTGAGGGTAAAGAATGTGAAATCCTTACCCTGGCCAGCCTGGTTGAAGGCCAGGGAATCGGCTCAACCTTATTGGAAACCCTTGAATCGATTGCGCTGACCGCAAATTGTGAAAAGCTCAGCCTGACCACGACCAATGATAACCTCCACGCCCTTGGTTTTTATCAGCGGCGCGGCTTTCATCTAGTTAAGCTTTATCCCGGACAGGTCTCCGAAGCCCGAAAAATTAAGCCCGGTATACCCCTGGTCGGTGATTTTAACATCCCCATTCGAGATGAGCTCAAACTCGAAAAACCCATTAAACACACGATCAACGGTAAAAAAATCGAGACATCAGCATGAATTTTAACCGTCATTTATTCCTAATTTCTCTCTTGCTTTTGCTTGCCCTTGTGGGATGCTCAACCTGGCAGCCAACACAACCAACTGTTGGGGAAACACCCGAACTCTATCCAACAGCGACCATTCTTACAAAAAAGAGCCCTACAGCATCGCCAATGCCAGCAGTTACGCCCATAGAACCCTTTGCTGGTTACTCAGGTACCCTACTGTTGATCCAAACCGGGTATGACGAATACCATTACCTGGACCCGAAAAACCAGATCAGCGTCCCGATCGATCTGCCGATTACAGATCCCCAATTTCGCCTGGGTGCAAACCTGTCCCCAAGTGGGACGCAGCTTTTCATTCTCCAAGAAGATCGCACAGCCTTAATCTTCGACCTGATGACAAACAAAGTCAGCGATGTATATGATTTCAACAGTCCAACCCTGTTTACCCCGGAAATAGCAATCACCGCAGCCCGTCAATATCTCAACGAAGAAGATTTCACGGATGCGTACTTGCTGGAATTAATTCACCAAGCCTATCAGGCTTCAAAAGGCATCATCCGCTGGTATCAGAGCGACCACTATCATTTATCCGTTCATGACACGGATGAAATCAGTACCCATCTTTTCTTGGATGATCACCAACGTGGAGAAAGAACTCAGCTTGAGGATCAACCTGGGTTGGTTAAAGATTTCAGGACCGGGCCAGGTGGAAACCAGATTTTGCTCAAAAAGGGGTTCGTTTTTTTGCCAGGTGAGTGGCGGGATGACCAATACTACCTGCTGGACCTCAACCAGCAATCCATCCAGCCCATACCTTTGCCCACAGGCGTGATCAATCCTGCGGTTACCTGGTTCGATCAGCGGTCCCTTCAAATTATCCACCAAGTTGAATTCATAGGAGGTAAACACCTTTCATTGATTGATACGGCGACCATGGCTGAAACACAAATCATCCAAGGAGAATTTTCTGACCTGCGCCGGTTTGGAGAGGGCTTGCTGGTCTTCCAACGTGACTCAAGCGTACATCTCACCACCATTAAAATCCTCAATTCACTCGGAGAAAGTAAATCGACCAAGGAGATTCAGGATACCTGTTACTATCAAACTTCCCTGGGTAGCGACATTATTCTCAATTGTGAGACTGACAGCCTCCTTCTCGATCAAGATTTAAATATCCGACCACTCGGAGATCGAATATCGATCTTTTCACCTTCGCCTGACCTTAACAGCATCATCACAACAGACCAAAATGAACGGGTTGGCTTGTTGGATGGCGAGCTGAACTGGCAGGGTGAATTACACCTTGAGGGCACCCCCTTAGAAATCCGCTGGCTGCCTGATTCAAGCGGTTTTCTCTACCGACCCCGGGGAGAGCTTCTTTATTATGATCTTGCCAGTGCTGAAAGTTATTTATTGCATAAATCCGACATATTCAGCGATTACACCAATATCAACGCGATTTGGGTAGATTTTGACTGATCTTAATTGAACAGCCGATTATCCCCTTGATCCTAACATTTCAAAGATAGGCAAATTTCCGTTAGCACTGTCTGATCGACTCAAATTCGTTAAATTCGACCTCTGCCCACAGAAAAAGGAAAACTTGAAATTTTTTCTTGGCAAGCAATTTATTCTGTATCAATGCGGGTTACTTCCCCGAATATTGTATAATTATGATAAGGTTTACTGAAAAACCGATGCTGGAATGATCAACACTACACCGTGTTTGAGCTAATCCTCAATTACGATATCCACCAAAGGAATTATGAGGTTTTCACGCCCCCCAAAACCAGCAAGAACACATCCCCTTATGGCAGAACTGACTAGGAATCTCGCCATAAACAAGGATCTCAACAAAAGCGAAATAAGCGCTCCGGTTGGTCAATACTTTCAGCTTGCCAATCAATGGGCAAATTTGGCTGGAAATGCCTTACGATTTACAAACCCCGTATCTGATCGTTTAAAAATGATGCTGAACAGCCAGTATCAAGCCGACCGGCAGAATATCTTTGCAACCGACGAGACGATCAACCAACGCGTCGAATGTTTTTCAAGCCGTGACAATTTTCCTGCCAAATTGGATATAAGGGCTGCCCAGCAGCTGAGAAATCTCCCACGGCGATTACGCCGACTCACCAGACATAACACCGTAATGCGAGGTACCGATGAAAATATTAATCCTAGGTGGAAAAAGGTTCTTGGGCATCGCCCTGGTTGAAGCGCTTCTTAAGGCAGGCCATACACCCGTCCTTTTCAATCGCGGTCTCACCAACCCTGATCTCTTTCCAAAAGTGACCAATCTAATTGGGGATCGAGATGGGAACTTAGAAGCATTGAAACGGCGAAAATGGGATGCCGTGATCGATACCAGCGGCTTCGTTCCACGGGTTACACGGCAATCCGCCCAAATGCTATCGGGAAAATGTGAGACGTATGTCTTTATTTCATCTGTATCCGTTTACCAGGACTTTCGCACGCCTGATATTCCCGAAACCTATCCCTTGGCTCATCTGGATGATCCATCCACCGAAGATTATTCGGGCGATGATTACGGGTCGCTTAAAGCTTTATGCGAATATGAAATCCAGCAAGCCTTTGACGGCAAGGTGCTGGTGATGCGGCCGGGATTGATCGTTGGCCCGAATGATCCCACGGATCGTTTTTCCTACTGGCCCTGGCGTGTTTCCCTTGGCGGCCGTGTTTTAGCGCCGTCGCCGCCAAGTGCCAACCTCCAATTTATTGATGTGCGTGACCTGGCAGCATTTATCATCAATCGCATCGAGGTCGGCAGTGAGGGCGTCTACAACGTCACCGGTCCTCGTAAACCAGCCACTTTTGGCTCACTACTGGTCGCCTGCCGGGAAGCTGCGTTATCCGATGCCCGTTTTGTGTGGGTTGATGAACCCTTTTTACTCAGGGAAGGGGTCATGCCGTGGAGCGACCTGCCGCTGTGGGTGCCGAGCACCAACCCTGCCTTTACCGGTTTTTACAATATCAATAACAGCAAAGCGCTTAAAGATGGGCTCTCCATCAGGCCGCTGTCACAAACGGTCAGTGAAACCCTCGCTTGGTTAAAAACCCGACCCCCCAACACGAAATTAAAAGTGGGCATAGATATCGCCACCGAGACCAAATTATTGATCAAATACCAGAAGGAACAATCTGCGTAAAGGCCTTTTGCTTTACACTCGGTTTAATCAAACGTTTCCCAATGCACCCGGCTTGAATCATACTGGGTTCGCCCTGCTTTCTGATCCGCGGGATACCCGATATAGATCACATTCAACGGTTCAACATATATGGGAAGGCTCAAAATCTCTGAAATCCGTTTCTTATAAACATGGATTGGGTGAACACCTAACCAAACCGTTCCCAAGCCTAAACCCACAGCTGAAAGTAAGATGTTCTGCGTGGCGGCACTGCAATCCTGCACCCAAAATTTGGATGCCATCGGTCTTCTGAGAAGAGAGGTATTGCTGCAAACCACAATGGCTGCCGGTGCGTTAAACTTTCCGAACATCAAAGCAGATCGAATCTTATCCAACGTCTCAACCTGGGTGACGACCACAAACTCCCAAGGTTTGCTGTTCATGGCGGTTGGTGCAGCCATGGCCGCTTTGAGTAAGAGCTCAATCTTCTCTCTTTCAACCGGTTTGTCCTGGTATTGACGGATGCTCCTGCGGGCGTAAATAATGTCTTGAATGTTCATAGATTCTTCCATAGCTTGAAAAAAACTCCGATAGTGTATCAATTTAATAATATATGATGCGTTAGCTAGTAGTAACCTGCTGAGTAACCCATCCTAGCAGGGATCGCAGCCCATCTCCCAACACAGCTGGGGCTTCAGTCATCGGCAGATGGCCTACACCCGGGATGCTTAAAAAACGTCCCTGGGGTAAGGCCTCAGCCATAGCCTTAGCGGCGGCAAAATCCGTGATCTGGTCGACTTCACCTGCCACAACCAGGGCTGGCACGGTTAGCTGCGGAAGCAAATCTGTTCGGTCCGGACGCTCAGCCATCCCCGCTAATGCACCGATCAACCCCTGGGGATCAGCGGCGCCGATCATTTGCTGTGCCTGGTCAACCACAGAAGGGTCATTGGACAGCCTGGGCGCCAGGCTTTCAGCGACAGCCACAGACCCCTGCTTCCTGACCTGTTCAATCAAGGCCAATCGCCCTGACCGCTTATCCTCTGGGTCCGCCTGGGCATTCGTGGTGATCAAACCCAACCCTGCCAGCCGTTGTGGGTAGTGTTTTGCGAATGCCAGGGCAACATACCCACCCATAGAATGACCGCAGACAACCGCCTGTTCAATACCAAGGTCATCCAACAGGTACGCCAGGTCCGCCGCCAATAAGGACATCGAATAGGTTCCCTCAGGGGCATCACTTTCACCATGACCGCGCAAATCCGGCAGGATCACGCGTTGATCACCCAGGTGGGACGCCGCCATGTCAACCCAAATAGAGCGGTTCATCGCAAACCCATGCAATAGGACGACCGGGGGTGTGACCCGGCCCCTGAATTCATAAGCCAAGTGCACCCCATTAATCCTGATCTTCATCCTTTACCACCAGGTCCTTCTGCTCATTACAACTGCCTTCGAATATAATCCTGCGCCTCTTCTTTCGTATTGATATTTCCACTGGCTTGTTCTTCCACCAACTGGCTCAACAAGCGGCCAATGTGCTTGCCAGGCGGCACCCCACATAACCGTTGGAGATCATGTCCGTCAAGCAATGGTGAGGGTGACACGATCGTATCATGATGCTCGAACCAGCTAGAGATCATGGTTTCAACCACAGAGACCGCTGCCTGCCACAATGATTGATCGATCTTAGCTCCATAAGTTGCCAGCGTGTCCGCCAGCACATGTATCGCTAATGCCACGCCCGTGTCACCCGTTTTTTTGTAGTAGCGATATATTGATCGGCGGTCAGGGGGAGAGCCAGCTTTGATCAGTGCCAGCAGCTGCATATGGTTGCGTACCATCCGCTCCACCCAATCTGACTCGGCATTGCTCAATTGAAGGCGTTTGGCCATTTTTCTTGCCAGGTCAGCACCAACACTGGCATGATCAAAATAATGTAAGTGACCATCGTCCCCGGCTTTGACCACCAGGGGTTTTCCAACATCATGTAATAGTGCACCGAAATACGCCAGGGCAGCTTTGGACCTTCCCTGTGTGATCTCCTCAGCAAAATAGGCGCTCAACGCATTAGTAAACTTGCCTAATTGCTGGAGAATTTCATGCCATACCCCATCTTCTCCAGATACAAAGGTTGGATTTTCCGTCAAATCGGTCACCAATCGCTGGTAGAGATCCACAGTTTGCAGTGTGTGCTCAAATAGGGGCAGGTGGTGCGGGGGTGAAACGGGGATGTCCTCCAAACCAACCAGTGGGGGGAGCAAGGTCCTAAACACGCCCAGCCTTCGGCAATCACGCAGTCCATCAGTAGGATTTGGACCAGTAAGGATCCGAAAAAATTCATCGCGCTGACGTTCATAAGAGGTTTGTGGGAGCTGGGCTGCAGCAGTCTGCAGATCTAATTCAAGACCGGGTGCATAAGTAAAGTTAAACTGATGCGCCAGCCGGATCCCACGCAGCACGCGCACCGGGTCGTCCAGCAGTGCATGAGGACTGCACGCGCGTAAAATCCCCCCCTTGAGATCTGACCGTCCATCTAACGGGTCAATCACGTGGTCAAGGTCTTCCACCGGCACGGCCATCGCATTCAAGGTGAAATCGCGGTTGCTTAAGTCCTCTGCTAAAGTTTCACCGGTGAATTGCACAAAATCAAGCGGAAAGAACTGTCCGTGTTGATCCTCATAAACCACCCGGGCCGTATGCCGCTCATCATCAAGCACAAAAAAACCAACACTCAGCCGTTTTGCCAGTTTTTTTGCCAGGGTAGATGGGTTTTCAGGCATCACAAAATCAATATCGTGGAGAGAAACCCCTAAGAGGATATCTCTGACAGCCCCACCCACGATATACAATGCTTGACCTGGCTCGCTCACATCCCGGATGACAGTCAGCAGCGCCAGATGTTCAGAGTCAATCTTTGGCCTCATATTTTTCCAGGTCCACTACACCAATAAAAGGTAAGTTTCGGTAAAACTCATCCATGTCCAGTCCATACCCGAAAACAAATTTATCTGGGATCACAAACCCGCAATACTTGATCGGGATATCCACCTCGCGTCGAGAAGCTTTGTTCAACAGGGTGCACACCTCCAAGCTCGCTGGATGGCGGGTTTGCAGCATCTCGATCACGGAAGCCAACGTATTCCCACTATCGATGATGTCTTCAACGATCAGAACATGTTTACCACCGATGCTGGTTGTCAGGTCCAAAGTGATGCGCACATGACCGTCCGAGCTGCGTGATCCCACCCCATAAGAAGATACACCCATGAAATCAATCGCCACCAAAGGCTGGATATGGCGGATCAGATCGGTTAAGAACATCACCCCACCCCTCAAAATGCAGATTGCCAGGATCTGCTTCCCGGCGTAATCCCGGCTGATCTCCTCACCCAGTTCCTGGATGCGTGCCTTTAATTGTTCTTCAGGGATCAACACTTCCGCTAAGAAAGAATGATAATCTTGCATAATTCTCCTCTCACATCAATCCTTCGGGACTTCGTGATGCGCCCGACAGCGCGCTTCATACATTTCCTGTGCGCCGACCACCACGATCGGTTCGTTATAGTGGGCGGGTTTTCCATCGACCAACCTTTGGGTTCGGCTGGCAGATTCGCCGCACACCATGCAGATGGCATGCAATTTATCCACCCGTTCTGCTCGTGCCATCAACTCAGGCATACAGCCAAACGGCTCGCCCCGAAAGTCAGTATCCAAACCGGTCACAATCACGCGCACGCCGAACGCAACCAATTTTTCGACCACTTGGACAATTCCCGCATCAAAGAACTGCACCTCATCAATGCCCACGACCGTTGTCTCACTAGTCAAAGCATGCAGGATCTCCTGGGAGTCCTTAACGGGTTGAGCGTCCAAATCAATGCCTGAATGGGAGGTGACCTTGGCGTGGTTATAACGATTGTCGATGATCGGCTTGAAGACCTGCACATGCTGTTTAGCGATCCTTGCGCGGCGCAACCGTCGGATTAATTCTTCGGTCTTCCCACAAAACATTGAACCGCAAATCACTTCCACGGATCCAACATGTTGTTTCATACACAACTCCTAAAGGATATAAAAGGACAGGCAGATGAACAATTCATCTGCCTGTTAAGTTTACCGGATTTTTAAAATCTGGAGTGAATTTAAACGGTGATTTCTTCAGCCGCTTCGGGGATTTTGTAGCCCATTTGGCGCAAGGTCTTTTTAAGGTCAATCAACGATTTTCGTCCAAAACCGCTGATGCCCAGCATCGCCTGTTCGCCGCCTTCAAGCCGCTCTAAAATCTCGCCAATGGTTGTCATGCCTGCTTCTACCAGCACGTTTTCCACGCGGGTACCAAGGTTCAGATCAGCAATGGGACGGTCAAATGAGACTTTTCCTTCTTCTTTCGCCTGCTGTTCATCCAGGAATTCCTGGCGCACCTGCAAACGCTTGTAGAACCGATCAACCTGACCCTCACGGTCTAAGATTCGCTGCTGCTGACCCGTGTAAAATGGATGACAATGCGAGCAAACTTCAGTTCGGATCTCCGCTACGGTCGAACCTGTTGTCCAGGTTGTGCCACAGGAGCCACAGATTACTGTTGCTTCGGGGTAATATTGGGGATGGATATCTTTCTTCATAATTTCGTTACGATCCTTTCAACTTTCTTTAAACGTTATTCTTCCTCGGGGATGGTAACGACATGCACCTTTTTCCGACCACCAGGCATTGTCTCAAAATGTACAAGACCATCCGTGGTTGCAAACAGAGTGTAATCCTTGCCCATGCCAACATTCCAGCCAGGATGAACCCTCGTTCCACGTTGACGAACCAGGATGTTCCCGCTGAGGACATATTCACCACCATACTTTTTCACGCCCAATCGCTTTGATTTGCTATCACGATTGTTGCGTGAAGAACCGCCGCCTTTTTTATGTGCCATGATTATTACTCCAATTCAATCGATTCGATCAGCAAGCGTGTGTACTGCTGTCGGTGTCCGGTTTTTACCCGATAACGTTGTTTCGGGCGATACTTGAAGACCAGGATCTTACGACCCTTGAAGTGATCGAGAACCTTTGCCTGGACTTTAGCGCCTTCAACCAATGGTTTGCCAACGGTGACATTCCCATCATTAACAGAGAGAAGGACGTCTTCCAGGGTTATGGTTTCTCCCACCTCGTTCGGCAGGCGATCAACTTCGACCGTTTTGCCTTCAGCAGCACGGTACTGTTTGCCGCCTTGTTCAATAATTACAAATTTCATTTTTCTACTCCAATCTTCACTTAACCGATCGCGCTTGCGTGCAACCGCCAGGGATCGGGAAAGTTGGGGTTACAAGATTTTACCCCAGCATAAACGTCCTGCCGGGGCAAGGTCACAATATTATAATCGCTCGTAAGGTGAAAGTCAACTGGAATTTCCATTTTGACTTAACAAATACCACCCTCCGAACATCAGAGAACCGAAAACCTTTAGATTAAACCACTGGTGAGGCTAAATCTCATCCCCACCCACTTTGTTATCCAAATTCAATAAGAAGGAAGGCTAAAACCTGCTTGCCTCCCTGTAATTATATCCCATCCTCGCGCCACAACGATCTTCCATGCGACTCTCCAATTGGCGGTTAATTTTCCGCAGTCTGCGCTGTAACGCATAGACAAGTCGTTCCAAGTGTTGCTTTTCCCGCAAAATGGAATGCGTTGGTCGCCTACCAAAATCATAGTGCCAATGTGGTCGCTGTCCTATGTCCCTGGCCCGAGGTCCACTGTGATCCGTTAGCCCACAGCCGCTGCGGTGATCCGCGGGCTGCTGCTGAAATCGGTGGTGGGCATGGTGATAGGCATGGTGATAGGCATGGTGATGGGCATAGCCTGGCTCGGATCGTCCTTGCTCAAAGGCCTTGTGTCTTTCTTCTTCCGGTCTAAACCCCATCATCCTTCGTCCTTTTTTCATTTCTCTCATATAATCCTTTCTCCTTTCATACAGATCCACTTTTTTCTTATTATCCATACACTGCTTTTTCCTTTCGTCCACATAACCAGTTTTTCTATCGTCCATATCTCTAAATTTATACTCCTTCACCTACTTCGCTCTTGTAATCCAGCATCCGCTGAATACTTTCTTGAGCTTTAACCAATTCATCCTGCCAGGTTTGGTATGCAGCCCTTCCATCCTCGGTCAGGCTGAATATCTTCCGAGGTGGTCCCTGCTCATTGTCCGTGTCCCACACGGCTTCAATCCATTCCAGGGTTTCCATCTGTCGTAATGTGCGATACACCACGGATGGGTGAATCGGTGCAATGCCTAAATCCTCCAATGCGCTGTGCAGTGCATACCCGTGACGGGCGCGTTCTTTGATCAAAATCAATAGCGCAGGTTCAATTAGGGCTACCGTTAATGGCGTGCGCCGCTTTTCACGGTGATGACCTTCTTTGATCGCCCAACCTCTTTTATGTCTCGGCATAGCTACACCTACCTTTTTCAGAATGAGGATATTATAGCATGGTATTCTATATTTGTAAATAGTATATTTTATAGATTACCACAAGAAATACATTAGCGTTTGAAAAAGATGCCTTTTGCTAGCTTTCTGTGAACCCTTCCGGGTTAAGGTATAATAGCAGCACTGAAGAACAGGCCATGAAAGACCATTATTCTTATCACTCAACCCCCTCTTACCGACTTCACCAATGAAATTGACCAAATATTAAACATCTTCTCATTTCCCCTTGATTTAATTACATATTTCCGCTATACTGAAAGCACTAGTGGTTAAAAGTGGAGAATTGTGGGACGAAGTGGAGCGCCGGTTTCCCCGGCGCGCCATAGGTATAAGGAGCGGTAGAACAAATGTTCCTTGGTCAGTACGATCATACCATCGATGAAAAAGGCCGGATCACCATCCCCTCGGAATATCGAGAGCAGCTGGGTGATGCGGTCTATGTGACTCAGGGATTTGATGGTAATCTACAGGCCTTTTCCACACAGCTGTTTGAGAAATTAGCTGAACAGGTGCGGTCAATCAGCTTTTTGGCATCAAACAGTCGCTTGCTTCGCAGGTTAATTTTTTCCAATGCGAAGCTGATTAAATTCGATAATGCCGGCCGGATCCTTCTTCCCGGCTTCCTGCGAGAGGCTGCAACCCTCGACGAAACAGTGCTGGTGGTCGGCATGGGCGAGTACTTTGAGATCTGGGAACCAGAAAAATGGCAGGCTCAGCAAGTGACGCTCAAGGATATCGATGCGAATGAACAGCGCTTTAGTGCCCTGGATTTAACAACCCTGCTATGAACGGTTCAGACACGGGTGGGGGCACCATCACCGGCGGCCCCGGTGATCGTTCTCCCCACCAACCAGTACTTTACCATGAAGTCCTGGATGCTTTGGCGCCGGTCAGTGGCAGAAATTATCTCGATGGCACACTCGGCGCTGGTGGGCATGCTGAGGGCATATTACTGGCTTCAGCGCCCCAAGGCAGGTTGCTCGGCCTTGACCTTGACCCGGAGGCGTTGGCAATCGCTCGCCAGCGTCTCTTGGACTATCAAGCCCGAGTTGTGATCATACAGTCGTCTTATCTGCTTGCGCCAGACATCCTCCAAAATATCGGTTGGCCAAATGTAGATGGCATCCTGCTCGATCTGGGTGTGTCTTCAATGCAGATCGATCGGCCAGGTCGGGGCTTCTCCTTTAAAGAAGAAGGTCCCCTCGATATGCGCTTTGATCAGAACTCAGGCACTTCTGCTGCCGACCTGGTTAACACCCTGAGTGAAGAAGCCCTTGCGCAAATCCTGCGTGAGTACGGTGAGGAGCGCTTTGCCAGGCGGATTGCTGGGGCAATTGTCGCAGCAAGACCCATTTACACCACCCAGGCACTGGCGGCGCTGATCCAGAAGGCTGTTCCTTTTTATTCATCGCCCATCCATCCAGCAACTCGTACCTTCCAGGCGCTGAGGATTGCCGCTAACCAGGAGTTGGAAGCCCTTGCCAGCGCCCTCCCTGAGCTGGCCAAATGCCTCGCTCCACATGGTCGGATTGCCGTGATCAGTTTCCATTCGCTGGAAGATCGAATCGTCAAATCCTTCTTCAAGACAGAAAGCAAGGATTGCATTTGCCCACCAGAGCAGCCCATTTGTACCTGTGGTCATTCAGCCTCTTTGAAGTTGTTGACCAAAAAACCGATCCGGCCTGGTCAAGAAGAAATCCAGGCCAACCCACGTGCCCGCAGTGCACGCCTACGCGTGGCTGAAAAGATTGAAAAGGCATGATTATTGCAAGGTAAACGACATGAAGAACCGGATACTGCAAGCCTATAAGCAAGCCCCTTGGCGAATCCAGATTCAATGGATTGGTTTATTTTTGCTTGGGTTGGTTCTGATCGCTTCGATCACCGGCGTTTACCTGAGCGTCAGCGCCCAGGCTGCAGCTTCGGGGCGCAAGATCCAATCCCTTGAAAGGCAAATCACAAACATCAATAATGAGATCGCCGAACTGACCTCCGATCTCGCCGCTGCCCGGTCTGTCGACCGGATGAAAAGCAGGGCTCAAGCCTTAGGATATGTCCCCCTGGACCCGCATCAGGCGGTCTATCTCGAGATTCCTGGTTACAACCCACAAGCAGATCTTGTCCTCGCACCACCCAGGGTCAACATCATCGTTGAGTCCCCCTCAGTCCTGTCCTCTTATCGGACATCGCTCTGGGACTGGTTGGTACAAAACATCTGGCAGACCCCTGCGCTCAACCTCCAGCCAGTAGAAGAGATGACACCATGAAAAACCCATTCTATTTCCGTTATCTCATCATTGCCTTGATTTGCAGTCTATTGGGCGCAGGAATCATCATTCAAATGGTCCGCATCAACTACACACCCTTTGCGCAAGACTTGATCGCCAAATCAGAGGATTACCAGGGCGTCAGGAAGACCATCTATCCCCCACGCGGCACGATTTACGATCGTAAAGGCAACATCCTGGCCACCAACCAGATTGGATACGAAGTCGGGATTGACCTCAAAAACGTTGTCGACCCAGAAACAATCGCCTTTGCAGCTTCAACCCTGCTTGAAGAGTTAGATTACCTGGATGTCTTTGCCATGGCCAGCACGGAAAAGCGCGCCGACGAAAATCGCTACTATGTGCTCTCAAGTTTTGTCAGTAAGGAAAAGGTTGAAGAACTCGAGCTGTTAAAGGAAAACTATGCCAATCGACGGTTGGAAACCAAGTCTATCAAACCCAGCCTTTCGGGTTTAGTGTGGACGCCAATGCAGCAGCGCGTATACCCTGAGGGAACCTTGGGGGCAAATGTGCTGGGATTTTACAATTATTTCTCGCGCGAGAATGCCCAAGGCGTCTTTGGTGTGGAAGAAGCCTATAACCGCTTACTGACTGGTAAACCGCAAACCGTTTTCCTACCAAATGACCCCTACCTGGTTGAAGCTTTGCCAGATATCGAGCCGGGCGCCAGCTTGGTCCTGACGATCGATCGTGATATCCAATCTATGCTTGAAGAAACCCTTGATCAAGCCCTGGCATGGTCCGGGGGTGAGGGCGGAACAATTATTGTCGCTGACCCTAAATCCGGTGAGATTCTTGGTATGGCCAGCACACCGTTCTTCAACCCTAACCAGTACTGGAAATATCAAGAGACTTTCCCAGGCATCACGCCCTATAATCGGGCTGTGGGGACCGCATACGAACCGGGCTCAGTTTTTAAGGTCATTACGATGGCAGCAGCCCTGGATAGCGGTGCTGCAGAACTGGACACAACCTACAACGACACCTCTGGCGTTTACTGGGTTGCCAACAGTTGGCCGATTTATAACTGGAATTACGGCGCCTGGGGTGTGCAGGACATGACTGGCTGTATGCAGCACTCGCTCAATGTGTGCTTGGCTTATGTCGCCATCGACCTGTTAGGTGAAGACCTGTTTTACGAATATTTACAGGCTTTTGGTTTCGGACGCAGCACCGGGATCGACCTGGCCAGTGAAGCGAATTTTCCACTGCGTTTACCAGAAAACAACCAATGGATGAGCCTGGATTTAGCCACCAACTCCTTCGGACAGGGCATTGCAGTCACGCCAATCCAGATGGTGACCGCCATCTCGGCTATTGCTAACGATGGCAAGATGATGACGCCCCACGTTGTTCGCAGCGTGGTGGACAAGGGCCAACAATACAATGTCACTCCGCAAGTAATCAATACCCCGATTTCAGCCCAGACTGCCCGGGATATCACCGAGATGCTCGCCTATTCCCTCGAAGAAGAGGCGTCCGTCGCACTGGTTGAGGGTTACCGAGTCTCTGGAAAGACAGGAACGGGTGACATCCCGACCGAGCTGGGCTACACCAGCAGCCTAACCAACGCCTCATTTGTTGGTTGGGGACCGACAGATGATCCCCAATTTGTCGTTTATGTGTGGATTGAGAAGCCGACCATCTCCCCCTGGGGTTCAGAGGTTGCTGCGCCCGTTTTCCGGGATGTGGTCGAACAACTGGTTGTATTGATGAGAATTCCGCCGGATGATATCCGGATGCAAATGGCGATTGAGTAACGAGGCAATCTGTGATTAACCTGAAGGACATCGTTTCCGCACTGACCGATCGAGACATCCCACTGTTGGATCACCCCATCAGCAGGGTGGTGATCGATTCACGGCAAGCAGTTGAGAGCAGCCTGTTTGTGGCGCTGCCCGGTGAGCGGGTAGATGGACATGACTTTGTCCAATCAGCCTTCCAAAATGGTGCCACCTTGGCCTTGATCGATCAAAACGTGTCCGGTATTGAACATATCCTCGATTTACGAAAAGATCATTTTTCCGACTCATCCGTTAATCTGACTCTGCCCATGTGCCTGCGGGTCGATGATTCGCTGACCGCGTTGCACACCATTGCGACTCATTGGCGTGCTCACCATCCGGTACGAACGATTGGGATCACAGGCAGCGTCGGGAAAACCTCGACCAAGGAATTAACCGCTGCTCTGCTGGCACAAAAATATTCGGTGCTAAAAAACCCGGGTAACCGCAATAACGAAATCGGCTTGCCATTAACCCTGCTCGAGTTGGGACCGCAGCACGAATACGCCGTCTTGGAGATGGGGTTCTATGTCCCAGGTGAGATCCAAACCTTATGCGAGATTGCACGCCCGCATGTGGGGGTCATCACCAACATCGGCACCGTCCATGCGGAGCGAGCTGGCTCACAGGAGATAATTGCCAAAGGCAAGGCTGAATTGATCCAATCTCTACCCCCTGCCCCAGACGGCGTTGCCATCCTCAACATGGACGACAGCCGGGTACGCGAGATGGCACACCTAACTCATGCCCGCGTCCTTTCTTATGGAATCAACGAGAAAAGTGACCTGATGGCAAAGGACATCCAAACCCATGAACTGGAGGGGATATCCTGTGTCTTATCCTACCAAGGTGCCGAACATCCCATCCGCTCCCCACTCCTGGGCGCCTTTTCAGCCTACACCATCTTATGTGCAACAGCTGTAGCCTTAGCCGAAGGATTGGATTGGGAAATGATCACAACCGGTCTGGCTCACAGCCGGTTGGACTTTCGCTTACACCCGTTCACTTTACCGGATGGGACGACCATCCTCGATGACACCTATAATGCCTCACCCACCTCGACTGTCGCAGCCCTCGAACTACTCAGGGCTTTACCAGGTCGGCGTGTGGCGATTTTAGGGGATATGCTCGAACTAGGCCAGTATGAACAGTCAGGTCATCAAACTGTTGGACAAATCGCTGCAACCGCAGCCGACGCCCTGATTTTGGTTGGACAGCGTGCCAAAATCATCGCAGATGCTGCCATCAGCCATGGATTTCCTAAAGACCATCTCCAGTGGTTCGCTGATTCAGACCAGGCAGCCCAGCATGTCGCAGGATTAATTCAAAAGGGCGATCGAGTTCTTATCAAAGGCTCAAACAGCATGCGGATGGACCGCATCCTGCGAGCATTGGCAGGAGGTGAATGATGGAAAATAGCCCACTTGCCATCGCCATCAGCGGACTCAGTTTCATCATGACGGTCATCTGGGGTGAACCGTTGATCCGTTTGCTCAAAGCCTGGCGAATTGGCAAAATTATTCGTGAAGATGGACCCGATCAACACATGAAGAAGATGGGCACCCCCACCATGGGTGGTTTCATGATCCTGATCCCTGTGACACTGTTGACGGTCCTCTTTAACGCTGTATCCATTTTTGGGTTCAACTTGTTAGGGCGCTCCGTTCTCCTGCCTTTGGTGACCATGTGGGCCTATGCCCTGTTGGGAATGATTGATGATTGGGAGGGCATTCGCGGGCCGCGCAAAGGTTTGGGTATGCGTGCCAGCGTTAAATTCACCTTCCAGGTTGTGTTTGCGATTGCCATTGCCTTTATCTTGCGTGACCTTTTGGACGTACCCCAGCTGATCTGGTTTACCGCCCCAGAACCGATCAACTTGGGCGTCCTCTATATCCCAATCGCTGTTTTTATCATTGTCGGGATGTCAAATGCGGTCAACTTTACCGACGGGTTGGATGGCTTAGCCGGCTTGATTTCAGCCACAGCTTTTATGGGTTTCGGGCTCGTTGCGGTGATTCAGGGACAAATCTATTTAGCACGTTTTTGCTTCTCCCTGGTGGGTGCGCTGTTTGGCTTTTTGTGGTTCAACGTTCACCCCGCCATGCTTTACATGGGCGATACCGGTTCTCTGGCTTTAGGTGCAACCCTGGCAGTTGTAGCGTTGATGACCGGGAACTGGATCATCATCCCTTTGCTTGCGGTGATCCCATTCAGTGAGGCATTAAGTGTGGTCATTCAAGTCTTGTACTTCAAAGCCACGCATGGCAAACGCTTCTTCAAGATGGCACCGCTTCACCATCATTTTGAGCTCTCCGGGTGGAGCGAGACTCAAGTCGTACAGCGGTTTTGGCTGATCAGTTTAGTATTTACGATGCTGGGCATTGCCCTGGTTTTTGTGGAGTAAATCATGAATCAATGGGAAGGGAAGCAAGTTGTAATGATCGGCGCAGCCCGCCAGGGCTTAGCCCTCTCGCGCTTTCTTGCCGCCAAAGGTGCACACGTTATCTTGAATGACCGCCGTTCCGAAGAGGAATTGCAGGGTCCACGTAACGAATTAGCAGCCTCCAATATCACCTGGGTCACAGGCGACCATCCCTTTGAAATTCTCGATGGGACACACCTGGTGTATCTCTCGGGCGGCGTTCCGCTCAACCTGCCAATCGTCCAGGAGGCTTCCCGCCGTAACATCCCCCTCTCGAATGACTCCCAGGTTTTCCTGGAAGAGACACCGTGCCCGGTGATCGGGATTACCGGCTCCTCTGGTAAAACCACCACCACCGCCTTGGTCGGTGAGATTGCACGCCAGCATTTTGCCCTCAGAAAACCACACAACAAAGTTTGGGTGGGTGGCAATATCGGCTATCCCCTCATCCAGGATCTTGATCAAATGCAAGCAGATGACCTGGCCGTCATGGAGCTTTCTAGTTTTCAATTGGAAATCATGAGCCGCTCACCGCACATCGCCGCCATCTTAAATCTCACGCCCAACCATTTGGACCGCCACATTAACATGGCGAAATACATCTCAGCCAAATCCAACATCCTGACTCACCAATCATCTGCGGACATCGCGGTGTTGAATCGAGATGACCTGCGCGTACGCAAGCTTTACCCGGAGGTAAAAGGCCGGCAGATCACCTTTGGTCTGAACCCGCCTTACGACAAGCAGGATGCCACATATTTCAAGCGAGGCCGGCTGTACCTGCAAGCCAGCGGCCAGGTGGCAAAGATCGTCAGAGCCGATCAGGTAAATTTACGCGGAACGCATAACCTCTACAATATTTTGGCAGCAATTGCCATTTCAGCTGCAGCATCTTTTTCACTCCAGGCAATTTATGAGGGTATTGTCGCCTTTGCCGGTGTTCCCCATCGCCTGGAATTCGTCCGAGAATGGGGCGGTGCAGCCTGGTACAACGACTCAATTGCCACTTCGCCCGAGCGAACCATAGCAGCCCTTGAATCTTTCGAAGAACCGATCATCTTGCTTGCAGGCGGACGTGACAAAGACCTGCCTTGGCAAGATCTGGCTGCTGTCATCCGTCGAAAAGTGGACCATTTGGTTTTGTTTGGTGAAGCTGCACACTTGATCCACACAGCGCTAGGCCAGCTAGACCCAGATGCACGTCCTTTTACCGTCGACCTGTGCGAAGGGCTTGAGGGTGCGGTCACACAGGCTGCCGCACGCGTTTCCCCGGGTGATGTCGTCCTCCTTTCGCCTGGCGGCACCAGTTTCGATGAGTTTATTGATTTTGAACAACGTGGAAAGCGATTTATACAATGGGTGAAGGAACTTACGTAACCAAAGCAGCCAAATCGGGCAAGTCGCGATCGATCAAATTGCCGTTCGATGTGCCATTATTACTGATCGTGATCGTATTGCTTGTGTTTGGCTTGCTGATGGTCTACTCAGCGAGTTGGGATTTCTCTATCCTGATGGGACAAGGACCAACTTACATCTTCGGTCGGCAGATCTTATGGGTCCTGATTGGGTTGGTGTTTGCTGCCATCGCCAGCTTTATCAACTATCATCACTACCGCAAAATCCTGGTGCCGATGTGGGTTGGCACCCTATTGCTGCTGATTGCAGTCTTAATCGCCAACGAGCAGCGTGGGGCAGAGGTCACCCGTATGTTAATTGGCGGGTCGATCCAACCCTCAGAGTTGGCGAAAGCCGTCATTGTCATCTATTTGTCATTTTGGCTTTATGGTCGCAAGGAGACTCTCAACAACCTTCAACTCGCCCTGATCCCGTTGGGCATCATCCTTGGGGTGACCTTTATGTTAATCATGCTTCAGCCCGATCTCTCTGCAGCCGTGACGGTGCTCGTGCTTGGGGGCATCCTTCTGTTTTTGGCGGGATGTGACTGGAAGGTTATCTTGATTATCATGGTTGTCGCCCTCGTGGGCGGCTTGCCGCTGGTTTTCATCTACCCCACCGGTCGTATCCGCATGAACGCCTACCTGACCGGCTTTAACAACCCCCTCGAAAGCAGCTATCACATTCAGCGCAGCTTAGAAGCTGTTGTCAAGGGCGGATGGTTAGGCGTTGGCATTGGCCAGGCGGACACCAAATTCACAGGCTTACCCCTCGCCCCCACCGACAGCATCTTTGCTGTTGTGGCTGAGGAAACCGGGATCTTGGGCGGGTTTTTCCTGGTTCTCATGTTTTGTCTCCTGATCTGGCGCGGCCTGGTCATCGCAAAAAATGCCCCAGACCAGTTAGGATCTTTGCTTGCCTTCGGGCTGACAACCTGGATTGGACTGGAAGCGCTGATGAACATGGCGGTATTAGTTGGTTTATTGCCCTTCACAGGCAATGCCTTGCCCTTCATCAGTGCCGGCGGATCAAGTATGGTGGTAACCCTCACATCAATTGGCATTATTATGAACATTTCGAAAGCATCGATGGAACAAAAATCATCAGAAAGGAGTACACGCAGTGCGGTTGTTGATCTGCGCAGGCGGGACGGGCGGGGGAGTCTACCCCGCACTAACCGTTCTTGAAGCCCTTGGGCTCGAACAAGACCAGGTTCTGTGGGTCGGTGGACGCGGCGGTTTGGAGGAGGCATTGGTGACCAGAATTAACACACCCTTTACCACCATTCCTGCAGCCGGTGTGCACGGCGTTGGCTTGCGTAAGCTGCCCGGAAATATCCTTGAGCTGATCAAGGGTTTCCTCACCTCGCGCCAGATCCTCAAGCAATTCAACCCTAACCTGCTGTTCTTCACCGGTGGCTACCTGGCCTTCCCTATGGCAGTGGCAGCCATGGGAAGACCGTCAGTGCTGTATGTGCCGGATATTGAGCCTGGGATGGCCCTTAAAGCCCTGGCACGTTTTGCTGACCGCATTGCCCTCACAACCGATACCTCCCGGGATTACTTCCCCAATCCTGCTAAATTGACAGTTACCGGATACCCTATCCGACCAGGATTGCGTGAATGGAACCGCGAAAGAGCGCTGGATTATTTTGGTTTTGACCCTCACCTCCCCACCCTGACAGTTGCGGGGGGCAGCAAAGGAGCCCGATCGATCAATAACGCACTGATGAAGATCCTGCCCAAACTCCTTGAACAAATGCAGGTGATCCACTTGGCAGGACACCTGGATTGGAAGGAAATTGATGCTAATGCACAAACCCTATCACCCATTCAAGCCAAACGTTACCAGGCTTTTCCGTACCTGCATGAAATGGGTGCGGCCTTAGCGGCCGCAGACCTGATCGTTTCACGGGCTGGTGCTTCCGTTCTCGGAGAATATCCCCTGTTTGGTTTGCCAGCGATCCTAGTTCCCTATCCGTATGCCTGGCGCTACCAGCAGGTCAATGCCAGTTACCTCGCTGAACGCGGGGCTGCTGTGATCTTGCGCGACGAGGACCTCCAAACCGATTTATATGATCGGATCCACAGCTTAATCGCTGATCCTGCCCATCTTTCAAGCATGAGCCAGGCCATGGCTTCCCTGTCTACGCCTGACGCAGCCCAGAAAATCGCCGAACTGATGTACGAGATATCCGGGGTTGGGAATGGAGATTTAACCACATGATCAGTCTATCGGTTCTTTTCTGGATGTATGTAATCATGTTCGCCATGATCGGTGCCATGCGCGGTTGGGCCAAGGAAATCTTGGTCACCTCCGGTGTGGTGCTGGCCTTGTTCCTGGTCAATGTCATGGAATCCTACATCCCGCTGGTTCGGGATCACCTCACCACCGAATCATCGTTTTGGGTACGCATGGCCATCCTGATTTTAATGACCTTCTTCGCCTACCAGGGGCCAAGGCTCCCCCGGCTGATCGACAGCCAGAAATTTGTTCGGGACCGGTTTGAGGATGTGCTTTTAGGCGGTTTCATTGGCGGTGTCAATGGCTATATGATATTTGGCTCGGCTTGGTATTTCTTACTAATGGCAAATTATCCATTCAACTGGATTTCTCCTCCTGACACAGTCACAGAAGCAGGTCAGAATGCCTTAGGGTTGATTGAGATTTTACCGCCCCAGTGGCTGCAACCGCCTTTGATCTACATTGCGGTGGCCTTATCCTTCGTATTTGTATTGGTGGTGTTCATCTGATGAAACACATACACTTGATCGGAATTGGCGGCGCAGGGCTTTCAGCCATTGCCCAGGTCCTTATTGAACAAGGCTACATGGTCAGCGGTTCAGACCGTGAAGCCTCCCCTTTGTTCAATGCCGTCAGCGACAAGGGTGCCCGTACTTTCCTTGGCCATGACCCACACAACATCGCCGGCGCACACCTCGTGATTCGCTCCTCAGCCATTCCAGATGATAACCCGGAAGTGACTGCTGCCCTCCAGGGAGGCATCCCTGTCCTGAAGCGCAGGGAATTCCTCGAAACGCTGACCCAAGCCAAACGCACACTAGCGGTGGCAGGCAGCCACGGTAAAACCACCACAACAGCCATGCTGATCTGGATCCTGCACTGTTTAGGCCAAGACCCCAGTTTTATTTCGGGCGGGGTCGTCAACCAGCTGTCAGTCAACGCCCATGCGGGAACCGGGCCATTTTTTGTGATCGAGGCTGACGAATACGATCACATGTTCCTGGGCTTGGCACCAACCATCGCCATCATCACCAACATTGAGCATGATCACCCTGATTGCTTCCCCACCCCTGCCGATTATCGGGCGGCTTTTCAAGCCTTTTTGGACCGGGTTCGTCCCGACGGGAAAACATTAATGTGCCTGGACGACTCCGAAACACGTGCGCTTTTGGCGCAACAAACTTTGTCGCATCACCGCTACCTGGGATACGGCTCCTCCTCTGATGCAAACTATCTTGCCGATCAAATCACACTGAGCGACGGGTTCTATCAATTTGACCTGACATACCAGAACGGGAATGGATGGCGTAAGCACCTCGGCCGGGTCAGGCTCAATGTCCCTGGACGGCATAATGTGCTTAACGCCACAGCCGCCTTGGGTGCCATTCATCAACTCGATTTATCCCTGGAGAGCGCCATCCAAGCCATGGCGGAATTTTCTGGCACAGGACGCCGTTTTGAGATTTTGGGCGAAGGAGATGGGGTTACGATGATTGATGATTACGGCCATCATCCCAGCGAGATCGCGGCTACGCTGGAAGCTGCCCATTCACGCTATCCCGAACAGCGGGTCTGGGCGATCTGGCAGCCGCATACGTACACCCGAACGCAAAATCTTGCCCAGGGTTTTGCCCAAGCCTTAGCGCTTGCTGATAAAGTCCTTGTGCTGAAGATTTATGCCGCCAGGGAGAAAGACCCTGGCTATTCTGCGGAAGAGATCGCAAGCACGCTGCCTTCTGCCAAAGCCAGCTATGCGCCAGATTTCGACCTGGCAGCGGAGCACTTGCTCGCCAACCTGGTTCCTGGTGACATCGCAATCGTTTTCTCTGCTGGTGATGCCACCCAGCTCAGCCAGTTGGTTCTTGATAAGTTGCGCAACCGAGAAACAGGATCTTGAGGAACTGCGTATGCAAATGAAACAGATGGAAGACCTCAGAACCGCTTTCGGCGCTAAGCTGCACGAAAATGTCAGCATGGCTAATTACACCACGGCTCGCGTGGGTGGACTTGTGCCTGCGCTGATATCCGTCCACACACTCGATGACCTGTCCTTCACCGCCCAAACCCTATGGGACCTGTCGGTGCCCTTTATCATCCTGGGCAGCGGGTCAAACATCCTGGTCAGCGACAAAGGCCTGGATGCGATCGTGGTCCATAACCGGGCGCACAATCTGAAAATCGAGACAAAGGTTGATCCGCCGTTCATCGATGCAGAATCCGGCGCAATCCTCGGCACAGTTGCCAGGCAATCCGCTCTCCGCGGCGTCAGCGGTATGGAATGGGCTGCACCTGTCCCGGGGACCGTAGGCGGTGCGGTCTACGGCAATGCAGGGGCACATGGCAGCGACATGAAAGCCAGCTTAAATATGGCAAAGATCTTGCACAAAACAGATGGGATCAGCGATTGGCCGGTCGAAAAACTGGCTTACGAATACCGCAGCAGCATTCTCAAACGCGAGAAAATCCCGGCGGTGATCCTCTCAGCAACCTTCAATGCGGTCAGCACCAGCCGCGATCAAGCCTGGGAAAAGATCAATGCTTTTCAAGCCCATCGCAAACAAACCCAACCGCCTGGTGCATCGATGGGATCCATGTTCAAAAACCCGCCTGGCGATTTTGCAGGTCGGCTGATTGAAGCGGCAGGCTTAAAAGGACGACGGATCGGTCGGGCAATGATCAGCCCCATCCATGCCAATTTCATCATCAACCTGGATGGCGCAACCGCCCAGGAGATTTGGCAGTTAATGAATATTGCTCAAGAAACCGTCTTGAATAAATTCGGGATCACGCTCGAGACCGAAATTGAGTGTTTAGGTGAATTTAACTAATGGAAAAAAAGATCAAACTCGGTGTCATATATGGTGGACGCTCCGGGGAGCATGAGGTTTCCCTCATGTCAGCGCGCTCTGTGCTTTCTGTCATTGACCGAGAAAAATTTGATTTGATCGAAATTGGGATCACCCGCCAGGGTCAGTGGTTGGTTGGTGAAGACTTGTGGACCAAATTCAGCCATGAACAATACGGGAACCTGTTGCCCGCGTACTTCTTGCCAGAGCCCCAAAACCCGGGAATTTTTGTCAAAAAAGATACTGGTCTGGCTTTACTCTCAACACTGGATGTTGTGTTCCCAGTTATGCACGGCACATTTAGCGAAGATGGCACCTTGCAAGGATTGTTTGAGCTGGCTGATATTGCTTATGTCGGTGCCGGAGTGCTCGGGTCAGCCGTATGTATGGATAAAGCCCTATTCAAAGATGTCATGACAGCTCACCATGTTCCGATCCTGCCCCACCGCGTCTTCAGTCGTCCACAGATAGAGGCAGACATTAATCGCTGTCTTGAGATAGCAGAATCGTTAGGCGACTACCCGCTTTTCACAAAGCCTGCCAACCTGGGTTCATCGGTCGGCATCAGCAAATGCAACCATCGCAGTGATCTTTTGGAAGGTTTCATGGAGGCAGCCCGCTATGACAGGCGCATCCTGGTTGAAAAAGGCTTGGAGAATCCTCGTGAGATTGAAGTCAGTGTTTTGGGAAACGAAAACCCGATCGCATCCGTACCAGGTGAAATTGTACCTAAAGACATTTTCTACACTTACGATGAGAAATACATCAACGAAACGGCGGAGCTTCTATTCCCAGCAGACTTACCCGATGAAATCGCAGCCCAGGTGCAATCACTGGCCATCACGGCTTACCAAGCCACCGATTGTGCCGGTATGGCCAGGGTTGATTTCTTAATCGATCGTGAAACAGGCACGCTGTATCTGAATGAGATCAACACCATCCCTGGGTTTACGAAGATCAGCATGTACCCTAAGCTTTGGGAGGCTACAGGCCTTCCTTATCCAGCGTTGATCGAAAGATTAATCGAGCTGGCTATGGAACGAAAAATGCAGCGCGACAAGATAGAAAGGGAATACCGGAGATAGCATGGCAAAACGCCAACAGGATGAGATGAGCCGGGCGGAAAGAATTCGGGCCCGCAGGCAGCAAAGCCGCAACCAAGCACCAAAATTGCCTTTGGGGAGCAGTGCCACGCGCAAGCCTAAAGAGCAGCGTGCACCCGTGACCCGCCGGCCGACGGCCCCCACACCTGTGGTCACCCGTAAAAAGCACACAGCCTATGTTCCCCTGAAAAAGAAGGGCGCTGAATTACAAGTCCCTGCTTTACCAAACCTTCAATTTGGCTGGCGTCTCGTCTCTGGTGCGGTCTTTTTACTCTCATTAGCGGTTGTGATCAGCTTTGCCAGCCTGAGCGCCTTCCAAATCAGCTCGATCGGCCTCAGGGGCGCACACAGGTTGAGCGCAGAGGCCGTCCTCTCACAAGTCGACCTGGTGGGTTCTTCCATCATCACCGTTGAGCCAGACAAGATCGAAACCATGGTTCAGGACCGTTTCCCCAGCCTGAGCAGTGTTCGCGTTTCGGTCAGCTTGCCAGCTTCGCTCACCCTTCAGGTTGTGGAACGCGAGCCGTTAATCCTTTGGCAGCAAGACACCTCAGCCCATTGGATCGATGCTGAAGGTGTGATGTTCCCGGTCTTCGGTGAAGCAGAGGTCGCACAAACGGTTACAGCAAACGGCGATCCGCCGCCCGCACCTGAAATCTTCACCCCAGAAGTGGATGATGAAACCGGCGAGATCAGCCACTTGCTAGAACCAGGTTTACCCAACACCACACCGGAATTCGTCCAGGCGGTTTTATCGCTCAGTACCTATATCCCTGAGGGGACCGCCTTACAATTCGACCCCCGATTTGGATTGGGTTGGCGCGACCCCAATGGTTGGCTGGTTTATTTTGGTCGGGATACCAACAACATCGATGTGAAACTTACAGAATATCAAACCATCATTGGTGCTTTGGAAAAGCAAAACATCACCCCAGCCCTGATCAGCCTTGAATTTTTGCATGCACCTTATTATCGACTGGAGCAGTAATTATGGATGAACCCATTATTGTCGGAATTGATATCGGAACCAGCAAGATCTGCACCCTGGTTGCCAGGGTTGAGGACGGCAGCAACTTGCGCATCCTTGGGGTGGGTATCGAACCTTCCCAGGGCTTTCGCAAGGGCTCAGTCGTTGACCTGAATGCAGCAGCGCTGGCCGTTTCTCGATCGGTGGAAAAGGCAGAACGTACCTCAGGTTTTGAGATCAACGCTGCCCTGGTCAGCCTGGCTGGATCGCATGTTTCATCCATCAACAGCCGCGGCGTCGTAGGGATCACCGGCGGGATTGTCGACCTAGAAGATATTGAGCGCGCACTGGATGCAGCCCAAGCTGTAGCTATCCCCCACAACCGTGAAATTGTACATGTGATTCAGCGCAGCTTCATCATCGATGGGCAGGACGGCATCCGCACCCCAATCGGGATGCATGGTTACCGGCTTGAAGTCGAAGCGCACATCATCACTGCTTCCTCCTCAACCATCGAAAATCTACGCCAGTGTGTGGGTGCTTCAGGTATTGAGGTCTCCCAGTTCGTCCTCAACCCCCTCGCCGCTGGAGAAGTGGTCTTATCTGAGACTGAACGCCAGATGGGAGCAGCGGTGATTGATATCGGTGGAGGGACCACCGACATGGCCATTTACATCGACGGTGATGTCTGGCACACCATGGTTATGGCAGTCGGCGGAAACTATGTCACTTCAGACATCGCCCATGGGCTGCGCCTGCCGATCTCCCAAGCTGAGGAGATCAAACTGAAGTTTGGCCATGCGCTGACCTCAGGGGTCAGCCCGGAGGAACAATTCACGGTACGCAGCTTTGGCAGTGACGCACCTAGCCGCATTAAGCGTGTCGACCTGGCGGAAATCATCGAAGCTCGCATGGAAGAGATTTTTTACCTCGTCTTGCAAGAAATCCGGCGGTCCGGCTACGATGGTCTGCTGCCAGCCGGCGTCGTCATCACCGGCGGGTCGAGCTTGATGCCGGGAACACGTCAGCTTGCCTCACAGGTGATGGGATTGCCTGCCCGCATTGCCCAGCCGCAGAACCTGGTCGGACTGACCGACCAGCTTAATTCGCCAGCTTTCTCAACCAGCGTCGGCCTGTTGGAATGGGCGCTTTTAATTGCTGAATCAAGCCAGTATACTGACCGGCGGCGGCCCAAACAAGCAAAGAACTGGACCGATCAACTTAAGGATCTACTCAGGCGCTTATTGCCCTGAGCTTATTCGAACACTTATTAATAAATTAGTTTTAAGTAGAGGAGTTTATTATGGACAGAAGTTACCAACCCGAATCATTTGCTCGCATCAAAGTTGTAGGTATTGGCGGCGGTGGATGTAACGCCGTCAACCGGATGATCGATGAAGGGCTGACCGGCATCGAATTCATCGCGGTCAACACAGATGCCCAAGCGCTGCAGTTTTCAAAAGCCAAAGTACGTGTGCGCATCGGTGAAAAATCCACCCGCGGTCTTGGCGCTGGAGGTGACCCCCGTATCGGTCGCGTGGCTGCTGAGGAGTCAGCCGAGGAGCTGTACGAAGTTCTCAAAGGCAGTGATATGGTCTTCGTGACTGCCGGCCTTGGTGGCGGTACAGGTACAGGCGGAGCAGCAGTCGTTGCACAGATCGCCAAAGAAATCGGCGCCCTGACAATTGGTGTTGTCACCCGTCCCTTCACCTTTGAAGGTACCCATCGGGCAAAATCTGCTGAAGAAGGTGCAACAGCCCTCAAAGAACACGCAGACACCTTGATCATTATCCCCAACGACCGCTTACTGCAGATCGTTGACAAACGCGCTGGGCTGCAAGATGCCTTCAAAGTCGCCGATGATGTCCTCCGTCAGGGCATCCAGGGTATCTCTGAACTGATCACCGTCCCTGGCTTGATCAACCTCGACTTCGCAGATGTGCGCACGATCATGTCCGAAGGCGGCGCGGCATTAATGGCCGTTGGACAGGCCTCTGGCGAAGATCGCGCTGTCAAAGCAGCAGAGATTGCCATCTCAAACCAACTGCTCGACGTGACCATCGACGGTGCTCGCGGTATTCTCTTCAATGTGACCGGCGGCGAGAGCCTCAAACTCTTTGAAGTCAACCAAGCGGCAGCTATCATCAAAGAAACAGCCCATCCGGAAGTGAACCTGATCTTTGGCGCTGTAATCGATGAGAGCATGGGTGAAGACCTGCGCATCACGGTGATTGCCACCGGCTTTGAAGGACAAAGCCTGAGTGCCGCACCGAACAAGGCTGAGCCCAAACAGAACCCGGTTCCAACTCAGCGGCCGCTGCCCAGCATGCTCGATAAAGATGCGGAAAATGACGGTGAAGAACCCGGTAGGAATGCTGAAACATACGAATTCCCGACTCGGATAAACACCGATAATCTGGATGTGCCAGCTTTCTTGCGAAAACGAAATCATAGCTGAACGCCGCCGACAAAACGGCACAAACATGCAGTAATGGATGCCCTTTGTCAACCGCGCAGATCGAATGTCAGCACTAAACGCGTCCCAAGCTTTTTTAGCTTGATCACACGCGGATAAGCCAGCCCAAGTCTAGGGTAAACCACTCCTCTCCCCTGAATATTGGGTTTGGATGGAAAACGCAGGTAGATCCACCTGCGTTTTCCTCGTTTAATCTCCGAAACATCCGATCCAATTGATTTGAATTTATATCTTGATAAATATCATCTAAATAGTGTGAAATACAGCTTATCACCGAATCTCACAGTGGAGGTTGTTATGGTTGAAGATCTTGGTTCATGGCTCACGACTTTAGGGATCCAAAATAGCAATGCACACATCCTGGCCCAAATTTTGATCCTGATCGGGCTCGCAATCGCCGGATTGCTCCTACAGCAATTATTTCACATCATCGTCCGAAAAGGCTTAAGCCAATGGGTTGAACAAACCGAAACCCTTTGGGACGATATCTTTTACCACAGCCAATTCTTCTTCCGCTTAGCCACCATCCCTTCCCTTGTCCTGCTGTATTTTTCTGCGGTCTGGATGCCCGATCTCACCGGCTGGACCCAGCGCATCACCTTGGCCGCGATCGTCTTTGTCTCAGCCCGGGCTTTTGAGGCTGCCCTGACTGCGATCAATGATATTTACGACGATTATGAAATCGCCAAAAGCAAGCCCATAAAAGGCTACATCCAGGTTGGAAAAATCCTCCTATGGTTGTTTACCCTGATTCTCATCGTATCAGCCTTGATGCAATCCTCTCCCCTGCTGCTCTTGGGCGGGCTTGGTGCCTTTTCAGCCGTTTTTCTTGCTGGTGTTCAAAGACACCCTCTTAGGTCTGTTTGCCAGCGTCCAATTTGCCACCAATGACATGGTAAGAATTGGCGATTGGATCGAAATGCCAGAATATGATGCCGATGGTGAGGTGATTGACATCTCTGTCCACACGGTCAAAGTCTCTAACTGGGACAAGACCATTTCAACCATCCCCACCTATTCTTTGATGGCCAATTCGTTTAAAAACTGGCGTGGGATGGAAATGTCGGGTGGGCGGCGAATTAAACAAGCCCTTCACATCGATCTCAACAGTATCAGGTTTGTCGATGAGGCGTTATTGCGCCGTCTTTCGAAAATAAAGTATATCCAGGAATACCAGGCAAAAAAAGATAAAGAAGCCCTTGAAAACGACCTTTCACCCCGCATCAATGGGGATGCCACCTTTAGCGGCCACAACATGACCAACTTAGGCGCATATAAAGCCTATGTGTTTGGCTACCTGCAAAGCCATCCGAAGATCAACCCCCAGATGGAAATTCTCGTACGGCTTCTCGCCCCCACTGAAAAAGGCCTGCCATTAGAAATCTACGCCTTCTGCACGGATAAGTGCTGGGAATATTTTGAAGATATCCAGGCAGATATTTTCGATCACCTGCTGGCAATCCTTCCTGAGCTTAATCTCGCAGCCTACCAAAATCCCTCTGGTTTGGACATTCGCACATTACAGATCGATAGTCCGAAGGGGACTCTAACACTTCTTAGGACTGGTTAGTGCTGCGATATCAATCTGTCCCCATTTTACTCAGAGCCTATTTGATCTCATCACAAACAGGCTCTGGTTATAATTCAACCGGTTTTTACTTAGCTTTTTACTGGACCGCAATTCTCTGGTGTTAATCCATCAAGCCCCGTTCGCTCAGGAACGCTTGACACGCTTGAATTACTTCAGCATCGTCGCTCAAGGTCAACACCTTGGCTGCCAGGCGTTGACAGTCGTCCTGATGCAGCTCGCGCATTACCTGCTTGATCACCGGCACTCGCGCAGGGGACATGCTGAACTCATCCAATCCCATACCAAGCAAGATCGGCGTCGCCAGGGGTTCACCTGCCAGCTCACCGCATAATCCAACCCATTTTCCTTCAGCATGGGCACAATCAATGGTGTGCTTGATCAAAGCTAGTACAGCTGGATTTAGTGAATTGGCCAGGTGGGCCACCCTGCTGTTCGTTCGATCAACAGCCAGGGTGTATTGGGTCAGGTCGTTCGTACCAATACTGAAAAAGTCAACTTCTTTAGCTAGCCTGTCAGCCAGTAATGCGGCCGATGGCACTTCAACCATAATCCCGAATTCAACGTTAGTCAGGAAGGTCTTTCCCTCAGCAGCCAACTCATCTTTTGCCTTTACCAACAAAGCTTTGGCTGCCCGAACTTCAGCTAACCCGGAAACCATCGGAGCCATAATTTTCAAGTCCACATCGGATTGGGCACCAGCCTGCAGCAGTGCCCGGAATTGATGCGAGAAGATTTCGTCTGCCCCATCCAACATGCGGATGCCGCGCCACCCAAGAAAAGGATTAAGCTCTTGAGGTAAATTCAGGTAGGGAATCACCTTATCCCCACCGATATCCAGCAGGCGGACGACAACCGGCATGCCCGGGTAATTGCTAAAGACGCTCACATAAGCTTCAATTTGCTCATCTTCTGTGGGCATCGACTTGCGATCGAGGTAAAGAAACTCAGTCCGAAACAAGCCGACCCCTTCAGCGCCGTTCTTGATCCCCAACGGTGCATCCACCACCCCGCCGACGTTGGCCACTACTTCGACATGTTCACCATCAGCCGTCACCGCCGGTGATTGCGCAGCCTCCCGGGCAACAGCCAGTTTTACAGTGGCTGCTTCCTCCCGCGCGATAAACGCGGTTAGGAATTCATCACTCGGGTCAACATGCACTTCTCCCTTATCCCCATCCACCAACACCAGTGTGCCGTCAGACACGGATAACAATTGTTCTCCGATTCCCACAACCGCTGGTAAACCAAATGCTTTAGCCAAGATCGCCGTATGCGAAGTGGGCCCCCCAGAAGCTGTGCAGAAGGCTAATACCAGATTCTTATCCAGACCGGCTGTATCCGAAGGCGCCAGGTCCTGGCCCAAAATAATAGCGGGGGTTTCCAGGGCCGTGCCGAACATTTTTACGCCCAATAAGTGGCCTAAAACCCGCCTTCCCACATCACGAATATCAACCGCCCGGCTGCTCAGGGTCTCATCCGGGATCTGTTCCATCATTTGTGCGAAAAACTCGATCGCATCGATCCACGCTTTTTCTGCATTGGTACCTTGATGAATCGCTTTTTCAGCCCGGTCAATTAATGCCACATCCTCCAAAATCATCTTATGCGCTTCAAAGATAGCGGCTTCATCACCTTTAGCACGCGATCCAACTGAATCCTTTAACCCAACAATTTCAACCTGCGCTTCTTCACAAGCAAAATGCATCCGCTGAATTTCTTGATCCACATCCTCAATATCAAATTGGGGGACATCAAATTCTTGCTGTTTGAGAAATAGTGTTTTACCATGGGCCAATCCTGGGGCTGCTGGAATACCGGTTAATACCAGGTGATCTTGCATCATCGACAAATCCTCCAAGAACAATTTAGTGAGACCAGAAAAAGTATAATACAAAATCCCGGTTTTCTAATGATCATCTTCTGATCCCAGTACTCAAAAATCCACATTCCTGAAAATAACAACAATAATTATTTGAATTGTTAAGAAATACTTTGGGTAACGATATTTTAAGAAAGATATACGAATTTTTCGTTTGCCAAATCAAAACTTGTGCTACAATATAAATCCTACCTGATGGGTAGGGGGTGCGACACTACCCACCCCTAGCTGTAGGGGTTCGTTGCTTGCCAAAGAATGACTACCTAAGAAGGGTTCTTCATGCATTGTCCTTTTTGTGACTATCAAGATTCGAGAGTTGTGGACACAACCAAAAACGCCCCGGGCGGTATTCGCCGACGCCGGGAATGCCTTCAATGCGGTGAGCGTTTCAGCACCCTGGAGCGCCCAATTCTTGGTACGCCATTATTAATCAAAAAGGATGGCACCCGTGAATCCTTCGACCGGGATAAGTTAATCCAGGGTATTCATATTGCCTGTGGCAAGCGACCGGTTTCCGCTGCGGATATCGAGCGCCTGACGGGGGAAATTGAGGCTGGCCTGCAACGGATGGGCAAATCAGAAGTTCCATCCCGAGTCGTTGGTGATATGGTGGTCCAGGGGTTAAAAGAGCTCGATTACATCGCTTATATCCGTTACGCTATCGTTTATTTACAACTTGACGATCTCAAAGACATTCGATTAGAAATAGACCGATTACTTTCAGACGAATCATAACAAAGTTTATTAGTAAGGAGTACAAATGGCCCACAAGGTCTACCCCCAACATAAAGATCTTTTACCGACCCCTCCCCTACCCAAAGAATTACCTGGCATTGAATTAAGCGACAATTCGCGTGAAGTGCTTATGCGCCGCTATCTTCGCAAAGGGAAAGATGGAACGCCGATCGAAACAGTGGATGAAATGTTCTGGCGCGTGGCTTTTCATGTGGCAAAGATCGAAGAATTATGGTTGGGGGATGTGGATCGTCGCGCCCGTGAGTTCTATACACTGCTCACAAGCAAAAAGTTCTTCCCCAACTCACCGACCTTCACCGGGGCCGGCACACCACTCGGGCAACTGGCAGCTTGCTTCGTTTTACCCGTTTCCGATGATATGGGCCGACGTGAGGACGGTATCTTCACCACCCTCAGAAACGCAGCCCTGATCCAGCAAACCGGCGGGGGAAACGGGTTCAGCTTCTCCAGGCTGCGTCCATCTGGCTCACACGTTAAATCCTCTGCAGGTGAGGCAACCGGGCCGATTGGATTTCTCAGGGTCTACGATCAGGCTTTCGGTGAAATCGCCCAGGGCGGTACCCGCCGTGGCGCAAATATGGGCACGTTACGTGTGGATCACCCGGATATTGAGGATTTCGTCACCTGTAAAACCAATGAGAACGCCATCACAAATTTCAATATTTCCGTTGGAATTACCGATGCCTTCATGCAAGCCGTAAAAGACGACCTCGATTGGGAGTTGCGCTTCCCAGATGAGACCACACCCGAATACCATGAATTCAATGGTGACCTGGGTGATGCCATCGAGAAAAACTTACCCATCATCACCCATAAAACCATCCGGGCACGTGATCTATTTGACATGATCGTTACCCAGGCCCATCACAACGGCGAACCTGGCTTGCTGTTCATCGATGCTGCCAACCGGGAAAATCCCGTACCCCACCTATATCGCCTGGAATCAACCAACCCGTGCGGTGAACAATGGCTTGGGCCTCATGAAAGTTGTTGTTTGGGCTCGATCAATCTCGCCGAGCATCTTGGGAATGACCACACCATCGATTGGGAGGCTTTGCGTCAAACCGTTGAAACTGCCACACACTTCCTGGATAATGTGGTCGAAGCCAACGCATATGTCCCGGCTGTTCCTCAACTAAAAGCAGCAGCCCAAACAGCCCGCCGAATTGGTTTGGGCATCATGGGGTTGGCTGACCTGCTCTACCATGTGAACATCCGCTATGGCAGCAAAGAAGGCCAGGAATGCGCAGCCCAAGTGATGGAATTCGTCCGCTTCCATGCGATGCTGACCAGTATCAAATTGGCAGAACAGCGTGGTCCCTTCCCGGCCATTGAGGGCAGCCTGTATGACCCCCAAGCTCTTCGTTGGACGCCGCCTGAACCAATTTTCCCCTACGAAAACGACTTCAATCGCCCTGCCCTGGATTGGTCATTGATCGTTGAGAGCATCCGCCAGCATGGAATCCGCAATGCTGCCCAAACGACCATCGCACCGACCGGCACCATTGCCACGGTTGCAGGCTGTGAGGGCTACGGCTGTGAGCCTGTCTTCGCCCTGGCCTATATACGGCATGTCAATGACAATGGCAACGATCTTTTATTGAATTACATCAGCCCTAAATTCCAGGCTGCTTTGGATCAACTCACTTTAGACCCTGAAGTTCGGCAAGCGATTATTGACCAGGTCGCCGAAAGCGGAACCTGTCAAAATGTCGAGGCTTTACCCGAGAGCATCAAGGATGTTTTCGTCGTTTCAGCGGACATCACCGCCCAAGAACATGTTTACATGCAAGCCGCATTACAAACCTTCGTGGACAACAGCCTCAGCAAAACCATCAACTTCCCAGCAACAGCGACCCCCCAGGATGTTGCTGACGCTTACCTCCTCGCATGGGAGTTGGGCTGCAAGGGCATCACGGTTTATATCACCGGCTCCAGGGAACAGGTTGTGCTCGAGACCAAACGCACTGCGGACTTGAAAGCAACCTCAAATGGCGATGATGGATATAAACCAGACCTGGATGAACAAGTGCAAGGTGGGGTACAACTTCCCATCTGGCACGAGACCAAGAAACCCCGCCCCCGCTCCCTCAAGGGATTCACCTATTCGATTGATACCCCTTTGGGTAAAACATATGTGACGGTCAACGAAAACGGTGAAAGCCAGCCCTTTGAAGTCTTCATCAACACCGCAAAAGCGGGCACCGACACGGCAGCCCATTCTGAAGCCATCGGTCGCCTAATTTCATACAACTTGCGCATCGCCTCACCGATTGAGCCCCGCAAACGTCTTAAAACCATTATGGATCAGCTCACAGGGATCGGCGGTGGGCGATCTCTCGGCTTTGGCCCCAACCGCGTCCGCTCGTTGCCAGATGGCATCGCCAAAGCCCTGGATGAATACCTCCTCAGCCATTCTACGGATGATGAAGGACAAACACATCCTCATCCAAGCGAAGATGCGCCTACCCTACCCTTATCAGGTCTTGAAACCAAAACACCTTCCATGCCAATCCTTGCCACTGACTTGTGCCCTGAATGCGGGCAGTCATCCCTGGTCAATGAGGAGGGCTGCCGCAAGTGTTACAGCTGCGGCTACAGTGAGTGTTAGTTACATCCAAAAACGGGCACCCAACCAGGTGCCCGCTTTTTAGCGGCACAGTTCTGAACCACAGCAGAACATCAATTAAAGTAACAATTCAGCGTGCGTGGGGATATCCCACGCTTCAACAACAGAATTGCCCGAGCAGTTACCAATTAAATATCAGAACAAACCCAAATAATTCTGAAGAGTATGTATAATTAATCGCAGTAGTGAATAGTTCATGGAGGAATACATGTTACAAGATTGGACCCAAGGTACCGTTTCCGTTAATGATGGGATTGAGCTCTTCTATACCCGCACAGGCGATGGTGGAAAACCTGCGCTTGTATTAGCTCACGGAATAACTGATAGTGGTCTCTGCTGGCACCAATTTGCTGCTGATCTCGCAGCAGAATATGACATCATTATGTATGATGCCTACGGTCACGGAAAATCCTCGCGAGTGGACCCCAACCTGCGCTCTGACCTTGCAGAAGACCTGCATGACCTGATCGTTGCCCTGAAGTTAGAAAAACCCGGTATTATTGGGCATTCCATGGGTGCTGCCACTGCCGCCAAATTTGCTGCATCTTATCCCGATCGGCTTGCCGCTTTGGTTCTGGAAGACCCCCCCTGGAGTGACGTGCAACATGAAGAACAAGGGGCACCTAAAACCATGCAGAACTGGAAGAAAAAAAACCTGGCCGCCAAGAAAAAAACCGTCAAGGAGTTGGAAAAACTCAAGAAAAAAGAGTCACCCCGGTGGGAAGAAACCATCTTGCCGCAATGGGCGCAGTCAAAACACGACGTGGACCCGGCTTTTTTCGACCACTTCCACATTCAACACACCGATTGGTATGAACTGGTCAAAGCGATCACAGTACCAACCTTGATTGTGACCGGCGATAATGAACTGGGCGCAATTGTTACGCCAAAACTTGGGGTAGAAGCGGTGCAGCTGCTGGAAAAAGGCGAGTTTGGCCACATCAGCGGCGCTGGTCATTCAGTCAGGTACGAACAATACCAGCCCTACCTCACCATGGTGCGCTTATTCCTAAAACGTAATATGTAGTATATCAACTGCTCGTATTAGCACACAAATACCAATGATCGAAAGAAACGTCCATGGCAAAACGACTGATCTTGCTGGCTGGTAACATCGGCGTAGGAAAAACCTCACTCACTGAAAGGATTGGTGAGAAGTTGGGTTGGACCACGGCTTATGAATCGGTGGCAGATAACCCCTATCTGCCGGATTTCTACGAGGACATGCAGGCTTGGTCCTTCCACTTACAAATTTACTTCCTGGGTCACCGGGCTGAACAACACATCTACCTCTCAAAACTTCCCAATTCCGCCATCCTGGATCGCAGTATTTATGAAGATGCCCACATTTTTGCCCGGGCTTTACATCACATGGGCAATTTGCGCGATCGCGATTTCAACGCATATTTACGCCTCTACCACCTTGTCGTTCAAAGCCTGCCCAAACCCGACCTATTGATCCATCTCCGCGCCCCGGTACCAATCTTGATGGAACGGATTCGCCTACGTGCCCGGAATATCGAAACGGGTATTGATGAAGATTACCTCGCACTTTTAGAAGGCTTTTATGAAGAATGGATCCAGGGGTTTGACCTGTGCCCGGTGCTCACCATCAGCAGCGACGACCTGGACTTTGTCCATCAATCACATCACCTTGAGATCGTGGTCCAGCGCATCAAAGATCGGCTGAGCGGTAGGGAAGAAATGGTGTTCTAAAGATCGCTCGCTGGGGGCCACTCAAAATAGATGTTCATCTTTCTTTCAGCCGTTTTTCCTGGATTAAATTTTGAAATCAGATGTATAAGTGTTCGCTCGGGTTTGCAACTTTTAATCGCAATTCACGTATATCACTATAGAGGAGCAGCAAGGAGAATTTGTGAGTGACAACGAAGCCCTATGGATAAACCAAGCCATCCACGGAGACGACCATGCCTTCGGTTTCCTCGTCGAAAGATATCAAAAACCGGTCTTCAGCCTGTGTTACCGCATGTTAGGCAACAGCCGGGATGCCGAAGACGCTGCTCAAGAAAGCTTTATTCGGGCGTACATCCATCTTAAAAAATATGATCCACATCGCTCTTTTGCCACCTGGCTCCTCTCGATTGCTTCACACTACTGCATCGATAAGATTCGGAAAAGGCAGCTGCCCATTGTTTCGATGGAAGCCCTGCCAGATGAAATCATCGCCGACCGCAATGTTCCCAATCCCGAAGCAAAATTCAGTGAAGCAACCAGGGAAGCAATGATTCAAGATCTAATCATGAAACTAAAACCCCTCGACCGCGCAGCAGTGATTTTACGTTATTGGCATGAGTATTCCGAAGTTGAAATTGCTGAAGCCTTAAACCTGAGCGTCAGCGCGGTCAAAAGCCGCCTCTACCGGGCGCGTCAGGCACTGGCTGAATCGTATTTGGCGTTGGAGAGGCTATCCATCGCTGAAGAAAGGAGACTTTATGAGTCACCAACCTTATGAAACCTATCTCTTCTCTGGCGAGCACTTAGACCAAGATCAACAAAACAGTTTAGAGGCACATCTAATGACCTGTGAGGGCTGTGCCGACATCGCCCATGCTATGAACCAGCTGGATCAAGCATTTTTCAGCAGCACAGCCCCTTCTCCCATGCCTGGGTTTACGGACCGTTTTCAAGCCCGTTTAGCAGCACACCGCCTGGAGCGCCAAAGCCGCAACCTGTGGCTGATGACCATCGGTCTATTCGCCTTGGCCAGTCTCATTATTTGCACGATCATGCTGCTTCACTTGAACCAAATCAATTGGGCCTATGAGCTCACCCAATTCATCGCCCGGACCAGTCTCGTCGCTGGTCAGATCAGGCAATTCCTGAGCATTCTTAAACCGCTCAGGGCTGGCCTGCCCCTGTTTATTCCGCTCATGTGGATGCTGACGACCATCTCATTGGCTTTTATCGGTGTGATCTTCGCTACATGGCTACAATCAATCATCAGGCTTTATTCATCAGTTCAAGAAAGAGGAAGCAAATCATGAAAAAATTTACCCAACTACTCCTGGTCATTACAATACTTGTCATCTTCACCCTCGCCCTCCCCACTGGCGTAAGGGCGGCGCCATTAACCGATGATCGCACGGTGATCGGCGAAACATATACCCTCGAAAGTGGGCGCATCTTGGACGGCAACCTGAATGTGATCGGCGGTGTGGTAACCATCAAAGAAGGAGCAACCGTCAACGGGAATCTATTTGTCCTAGGAGGGCTGGTCACGATCGATGGCACAATCAATGGCGACCTGACCGCCGTCGGCGGCACAGTCAACTTGAATGCCAGTGCTGTTATTGAGGGTGACTTGAATTCACCAGCTAGTTATATCAATATCAACCCCACCGCGCACATTTTAGGTGAAAGAACAGAGTCGTGGAGCTTGCCCGGGATGGGTATCGAACCCTTCGTTAATGTCAGACCGCAATTCTTTCGTCCACGCACCTTTACCGTGCTTTCCATCCTGACACAAATCGGCAAAACTTTGGGAACCGCCTTATTGATGGTGGCACTTGGCGCACTCCTGCTGTTAATCATGCCCAAATCAGCAGAAAGGATGACTCGGGCTTTGCTTTCATCCCCCTGGGAACTCCTCGGATACGGCGCCTTAACCGGTCTGGTGTTGCTCGTCGGCGGCATCATTTTTACCATCACTATCTGCTTGATCCCACTCGTCATCCTTATTGGGCTGGCATTTGCCATGGCTGTACTGGTTGGGTGGCTGGCTTTGGGCTATGAACTGGGTAAGCGCATCGCCAGTGGCATTTTTAGAACCACCTGGCATCCTGTTCTTGCGGCAGCTTTGGGTAACCTGGTTCTCTATTTGGTCGCCAAAGGTCTCAACCTCATCCCCTGTGTGGGTTGGTTCCCCGTTTTCATCACAGCCCTATTTGGCCTAGGGATGGCCGTGACCACTTTGCTTGGCACCTATCCTTATCCCCGCATAGGGAGCGACGACGCTGACATCGATCCCGTTGTCCTATTTCAAAAGGAACAGTCAGACAAAGCCCAACAAACAACCGTTGATCAACCCTTTGATCTCGACATCATCCAGGACACACCACCCCAAGCTCCCCCGCTACAGCCTGAAGTCCCAGTCGAAGAGGTCGTGCTCAAACCTGAGGTTCCCATTGAAGAACTCAACCTGGGCACGCAGGTCAACAAAACATTGAAAGATGCGGGTTTGACCACCATCCAGGATGTGCTCAATCAGCTCGAGCGCGGTGATGATGCCCTGCTGGAAATCAGCGGGTTTGGCGAAAAGTCATTGGGTGATCTGAAAGCCGCTTTGCTAAGATTGGGTTACGACCTCAGCCAAAAGTAGATCGTACATAAGACGACACACCGCATAGGAGATTTCTAATGAAAAAACAATTAATCGCCGTCATCCTGATCCTGTTCATGGCATCTCTTGCCTGTTCACTGCAAAACCTCAGGATGGAAACAATTGATCCACAGATTGTGTTCATTTCTGAACCCTTACCACAGGATAGGCTGGCAGCTGAATTGGTCTTCAAAATGACGGGCGGTAAGTTCATCATTACACCCGACGCTGAGGGGCTGGTCAACGGCAGCATCAAGTACAACGTTGAACCGTGGCAACCC
>JAHYJN010000077.1 GCA_019428905.1 Candidatus Brevefilum sp. | reverse complement strand
AAAACTGATTGATAGATGGCTATTCGTATGTGGACCCACCCCAACCCCTCCCTCAAGGGAGGTGTTTAAAGTCCCTTCCCTAAAGGGAAGGGATTTAGGGATAGGTAGCGTATAAAAATGAATGATCATCCAATTAATCAGTGGTGAATCGTCTAATATGATCCAAAAATTTTTCCAACTTGATCCCGGGAATATATGAGTTGGTGATGGTAGCTATAATGCTAAGATTTATTTGACTTTGCGATTGCCCTGGCTTCAACTTCAGAGCAATCGTAAAGTGGGAAAAATGTCTGTAATTTCGTATTTCGTGCGTCAACAGAACGACTTCTCGATGAGGGTATTTAAATGACTTACTTTAAATTAATCTTGATGTTGTTGAACGAATTAGACTTAACCAATGAAAGTCAGCCAATGCTTACGAGTGATCGTTCGCCACACTGGTCAACACCGGTTAGAATAAGGGCTATGCACAAAAATTCACGGCGAGTTCTACTGTTTGATATTGACGGCACCCTTTTGGACCCAGCGGGTGAAGGGCGCAGGAGCCTGCGCCGGGCGCTGGAAGACGTGTTCGGCGTCACCGGACCGGTGGATACCTACGATATGGCTGGCAAGACCGACTGGCAGATTGTCACCGATTTGATGCGTGCAGCGGGGTTGGACGCCGAAACGATCGCAGCTTCCCTGCCGGCGGCCTTTGCAGCCTACGCCCGGCACGTTGAAATCGCCGCCCCGACCTTTAAGATGCGGCCTTTGCCCGGCGTGCTGGACCTGGTCGCCCAATTAGCGGCTGATCCGCGCTTCATCCTGGGGCTGGTTACCGGCAACGTGCGCGAGGCTGTCCCTCATAAGCTGCGGGCTGTGGGGTTGGACCCCGGCGCGTTCACCTTTGGCGCCTTTGGCAGCGAGCACCACGATCGCAACCGGCTGCCCGCGCTGGCCTTGTACCGGCTGGAACAGGGCTTGGGCGCATCGGTCCCACCAGAAACCGCCCTGGTGGTCGGCGATACCCCTCACGACATCGCCTGTGCCCGTCACAGCGGGCTGCGCGTGCTGTGCGTGGCGACCGGCACCTACCCCCGCAATGCCCTGGTTTCCCACAACCCGGATTTCCTGCTGGACAACCTGGGTGACCTGACAGCGGTGATGGAAATTTTGGGAAGCTTTTGATATTTAATCAATTGTGATGAGTGAGTAGTGAATGGTGGGGTGGTGAATAGTGAATAGTGAATGGGAAAAAATATACTCACTATTCACCATTCACAATTCCCTATCAAACTCCCTTGCTCACTCCGCCTGAGGGTGGTATAATCCCTCTTCGCGTCCGCATGCTGGGCGTGGCATTATTTTTGAAAGGTAAGGAAAGAAAATGAACCAGGCTGAACTCTTAAAATCAGTACAAGCACCTGTCAACGAGAACATCCCACCGCTGTCCCCCGGCGATGCCGTCAGCGTCCACCTCAAAATCAAAGAAGGTGACCGGGAGCGGATCCAGGTCTTTAAAGGCACCGTCCTCTACGTCCGAGGGAGCGGGAACGATGCTTCCTTCACCGTGCGCCGCATCGCCAGCAACGGGATCGGCGTCGAGCGCACCTTCTTGATGCGTTCACCGCGCATTGATAAGGTCGAGGTCGAGCGCCACACCAAGGTGCGCCGGGCAAGGCTTTATTTCCTGCGAGAACGCACCGGTAAGGCAGCCCGTCTCAAACAACGTTTTTAGGATTAATATCCAAATTTTTCTTCCCGTCTGGGCACTGTATACCCGGCGGTGAACCACCTCATCAGGGCTCAACAGTTTGATACCCATTCGTTGAATCTTGATGGGGTGTTTCTCTTTAGGAGAATACAATGTCCAACCATTTACAACCTTTGATCGGCATTACCAGCGGGCTGATTGACAATTCAGCTGGGGCGCCCCTGTGTCAGCTGGGGCAGGCGTATGTCACAGCGGTGCAGCGCGCGGGCGGCATCCCCCTGGTGATCCCTGTCAGCAGCGAAGGGTCGGCCTTGGCAAGCCTGCTTTCACGGCTGGATGGGGTCCTGCTTTCGGGCGGCGGGGATATCGACCCCGTGCTGTTTACCGGCGCTCCCCACCCCAAGGTATATGGCATCTCACCCGAACGCGATGCGATGGAAATCGCGCTGGTCAAGATGGCGCTGGCGGTGGATAAACCCCTGCTGGCTATCTGCCGCGGGATCCAGGTGCTGAATGTGGCTCTGGGCGGCGGGTTATACACCCACATCCAGGACCAGGTGGAACACTCGCTGAAACACGACTGGTTCCCCAAATTCCCACGTGATAAGTTAGCCCACACCGTCAGCCTGAAATGTGAAAGCCAGCTCGACAAAATCTACGGCGCTGATGAGATCCGGGTCAACAGCCTGCACCACCAGGGCATCTCACGGGTTGGGGAGGGGTTGATTGCCACAGCTTTTGCCCCTGATGGGCTGGTTGAAGGGCTCGAGGTGATAGGGTCGACCTTTGCCCTCGGCGTACAGTGGCACCCGGAATGCTTGCCCAATGACCCGGGTTCCCAAAATTTATTCAGCACATTTATCAAAGCCTGTCTTTAGCAGCGAGTCCTCGCTTCTTTTCTACCAGGGAGCCTATATATGTGCAGGCAAAAAATAGGTGCGGCTTTCTTTATAACCGAACCCAACTCTATTCTCTCAGGTCAAACAAACTTCTTAGTAACTACTCAGCATGCGAAGGGACACAGCATCGGGATCGCCTGAGCAGTTTCTTTTCTTATTAATCTTTGAAGAAAAGGGGAAAGATGTATCCATAAGGGAACACATAACCCTCGCTATACATAGCTATCTTTTCCGTGTTCGTGTTGCCCGATTTGTCGTACGCGGTCAGGGCAAATACCAGAATTTGTTCCTTTTCAACAGGAAGAGTGTAAGAAGTAACCGTTCTCGAAAGAAAGCTTTGCAGGGTCCGGTAACCGGCGCCATCAACATTGACCTCCAGCGTATAGTAGTCCAACCCCGACAGGCTATCGCCACCTGTCCATGTGATGGTTACAGAATTGGTAACCACTGGTGAACTGACCTGTTCCAAGGTGATCCAGGGCGGGGTACTATCGACAATCGCCTGGAAACTCACATCCATACCTTTATGCCCAGCACTGTCCGTTGCCACGGCCAGGATCGTGTAATCGCTCGCCTCAGGCCTACCGATTGTGAGAATTGGCGCCTGCCAGCCATTTGAACCATTGGTGTCTTTACCCAGGTACACCCACTCATCCGACAACCAATTACGCCCATGGAACCAGAACTCAACGGAGGTGATGTCCGCCCCGGTGCTGCCTTTGGTCACATCCGCACTCACAAAACCACTTTGCGGCAGTGCTAAAATTCCCTCGTTTTTGTTGAGGGTCACAAAAGGATTGGTGCCGCTTGTGCCGCATTCGACATTTTTGATCAATTTCCGTTGCGTCAAAATACCTGAGGGGTTTCCATCATAATCCCAAACCCTGAGTGCCAGCTTGAATGGTCCGTTGGGAATCGGTGTACTGCACAAATCTAGCGTAGTTGTGAATGGATTGGCGGATTGTTCGCTGCCAATTTGAACCCAACTGCCAGCGTAATTCGCCAAGATTTCCATTTTGACCACGGCGATATCATCTTGCCCCCAGCCTTTAACAGTCAGGTTGCGATCAGTGATGTAAGTCTTTGTCTCCGGTGCGGTCAGCCCGCCCGTCGGCGGAAAAGCAGGCACGTTGCCAGAGATGTAACGGGTCTGTCCTTCCCCACCGTAGGAGTCAGCCTCATATTGCAACCTTGGTCGGCCGCCTTGGGTGGCAGCATCCCAGTTGATGCTCACATCTCTAAAAGTAATATCCTCTGCCACACCCCATACAGATTGCATACCTGATGAAAAATAGCGTGTGTTTTCAGTAACCACCATAAAATGCACATGATGCCCGGTGCTGTAGCCGGTGTTGTCTACTGTGGCTATGTACTGCCCTTGCATGACGGGGGTGCCAATCTGCCTCAGGTTGGACGGGACTGAATCCTGGGCGATGTGCAGGTAGATCTGGTAAGTCCACGGATCTGTGGAACGGTCTTGCAGGGTAATGCTGTTGGTACAGGTAGAGGTATTGTTCGGGCAGGAATCTCTAAAGTGAAAGACCGTCCCGCCTTTGGCAGCCACTAAGGGGAACATGGTGCCATCTGCAAAATCAAATGCGTGGGTGCAGTAATATACCGGGTAACAGGAAGAGTGCCCTACGGACCAGGTCAGGCGCTTTTCTAAACCTGATGCCCAGGGTAGGTAATAACCGCCATAGACCTTGGTGGATTTAGGCAGGGCATCAGCGGGGGCGACCAGGTCGCCTTGTACACTTTTTTCCGCAAATTGAAAACTTTCAAAAGCATCAAGGAATTTCGGGTCGTCATCCAACAAAATCTGCCAGCTGGCATTTTCATCCAACAACCCCAGGGCAAGGTCAGGCTCACGCGCCAGCAGCTCACCGGTTTCCCGGTCGATGGCTGCCAGCCAGACAACGGCCATTTGTCCGTCGTCCTGGATGTGGATATGATCAACCTGGTAATCGAAAATATCCCAGCGGCCTGTTGCGTTTGCCAATGCGACTTCTACTGCTGATTCAATTTCCGGTTCGTTGACCTCTTGCCTGGGCGCTTCACCTGGCGCTTCTGGGACTTCTGACACACCTTGGGTTACCGGGGCGTCCACCAGCGTGATCACAATCAGGACAATACACAGCAGGATCAACAAGAAGATGCCAAACTTTAGCGATTTATTCATGGGATGAATCTCTTTCTATCAGCGGACTGTGATGATCGGCAAATTGACAAAATCGATCAATTTTTCTTGTCATTTTCATAACGCTTAGTGGATTGCAACATTTATGCCATTAAGCATTCAGCGGTACAGGTTTGCCCTCGCGCCTGTTTCGTGGTGCATAATCTAAGCCAAAGATTAACGCCAGCGTGATATTTTAATTAAAATTAAGATATTTCAAATTATTGCATATTTTGCGGATAATTTGTATCATACTCCAATTTGATCTTGCATACGGTGGATAAGTGTGATAAGATAACTGCCAACAAGCAATCGTCACTGTTTTCGAGGAAGCAGTTCGAAGAAAACTTCTAGAAAATAGCGAGTTTTTTTATTTAACACCGAGGGGTCATCCCCCTCAAAAAATAACATTACCATTGGAAGGAACCACCATGCCCAGTTCATATCTAACACGTGAGGGATTTGAAAGGCTACAACAAGAGCTGGATTATCTGCGATCCACAAAACGCATCGAAGTTGCTGAGCGTTTGCGCGACGCATTAGAGGACGGCGAATTAATCGAAAATGCCGAATTGGAAGCAGCAAAAAATGAGCAATCATTTGTCGAGGGACGCATCAAAGAGCTTGAGATCCTGCTCTCCAACGCGCACCTGATTGAGGAAACCACCAAGACCGATATGGTCCAGGTCGGGTCCAAGGTTGAGATCCAGGAAGAAGGTATGGACCCTGAAAAATTTGTGATCGTCGGGGCGGCAGAGGCCGATCCTCGCCTGGGGCGCATCTCGAATGAATCCCCCCTGGGAAAGGCGTTGCTTAATCATAAGGCCGGTGATAGAGTTAAAGTCGAAGCCCCAGGTGGCGAGTTTGAGATTGAGATCCTCTCGATTGGATAGATCAAAATTATTGGATAAAGTTACCCCGCCCGGCTCGACTGGTCGGGGTTTTTGTTTACCACATTGAGGAAGGTGCTATGCTGGAAGATTCTTTTTCTGATCTGGAACACGCCCGTTTGAAAAAATTACGTGCCCTGGAGGCCCAGGGCATTCAGCCGTTTCCCACCCGTGCTGAACAGACCCACACCAGCCAGCAGGCCATTCAGGCATTCATCAAAACGGAATCCGAAAATGATGAAACCCCCGTCAAAGTAACCCTGGCCGGACGCATCCGGGCGTTGCGGCCGATGGGCAAGCTGGCCTTTGCCCACATCCAGGACCGTGACGGTCGGGTGCAGCTCTTCTTCCGGGTTAATGACCTGGGTGAGGACAAACTGGCGGAGCTGATTGACTTCTACGATTTAGGCGATTTTATCCAGGCCAGCGGCTACATGTTCCGCACCAAACGGGGCGAGGTCTCGTTGTATGTGGAGGACTTCACCATGCTGGCTAAAGCCCTGCGACCCCTGCCTGCTGCAAAAGATGAGGTGGTGGACGGAGAAGTCGTCCGCCACGCCACCCTCAACGACCCCGAAACCCGCTACCGTCAACGGTATGTGGACCTGGCGGTTAACCCGGATGTGCAGGAGATCTTCAAAATCCGCTCAGCGACCGTTCGATCGCTGCAGAAATTCCTGGACGATCACGACTTTATCGAGGTTGAAACGCCTATTTTGCAGCCGATCTATGGGGGGGCGGCAGCCCAACCCTTCGTCACCCATCACAACCAGCTCCACCAGGACCTTTACCTGCGCATCTCATTTGAGCTGTACCTTAAGCGACTGCTGGTCGGCGGCCTGGAACGGGTGTACGAGATCGGTCGGGACTTTCGCAATGAGGGCGTGTCATATAAGCACAATCCCGAGTTCACCCAGCTTGAGTTTTATTGGGCCTATGCCGATTACCTACAGGTGATGGACTTCGCCGAACAGATGGTCGCATTTGCCGCCCAACAGGTTCTGGGGACAACCAAGGTCACGTATGATGGACATGAGATCGACCTGGCACCGCCCTGGAAAAGGATTGAATTACGACAAGCCATCCTGGATGCGGCCGGCATCGATATCGACCAGCATCCCACTGGGGACTCCCTGGAAGCGGCTATGACCGCCAAGGACATTAAGCTCAAACCGGGGTCAACCCGCGGTAAGCTGATCGATGCCCTAATCAGCGATTTCTTGGAACCCAACTGCATCCAGCCCACCTTCCTGTATAATTATCCCCGGGATATCTCGCCCCTGGCTAAAAGCAAACCCGGCGATCCCACCCTGGTGGAGCGGTTTGAAGGGTTTGTCGGCGGGATGGAATTGTGCAATGCCTTCACCGAGCTGAATGATCCCCTCGACCAGGAGCAACGTTTCATTGAAATGGGCCGGGCGTATGCCGATGATGATGAGGAGCAGCATCCCATGGATGACGATTTCCTGAATGCCCTCAGCTACGGCATGCCCCCCGCAGGCGGTTTTGGGATCGGGGTTGACCGGTTGGTGATGCTCTTCAGCGGTCGGCGCAGCATCCGTGAGGTGATCCTGTTCCCACACCTGCGCAGCCTGGCTGATGAGGAGAAGGATTAATCCCTAAACGAGTGTTAAGATGGCAGGATTTTGTCCAAACCGAGCACGAGAAAGTAAAGGGCACACATGGACGAAGGCGCATTGATCCAAGACGCACTCAACGGCGAACTGAATGCCTTTAATACACTGGTGCTGCACTACCAGGATATGGCATATAACGTCGCCTACCGCATCATGGGGGAACCCGGCGCTGCTGATGATGCCACACAGGAGGGCTTCATTTCTGCCTATCAAAAATTGCATCAATACCGCGGTGGATCTTTTAAAGCTTGGCTGCTGCGCATCGTTACCAATAATTGTTATGATGAACTGCGCCGCCGCCAGCGCCAACCCGTCATCCCGCTCAAGCCTGACCTGCCCGACGGCGAAACCCTGGAGGACCCCTACTGGATCGAAGATGACAGCGCTTCACCCGAAGAACAAACCGAACAAGCTGAGCTGCAAAATGCCATCCAAAATTGCATCAACGAGCTGGATAAAAAGTTCAAGCTGATCCTGGTGCTGGTGGATGTCGAAGGGTTGGATTACCAGACCGCAGCCGAAGCGGCTGGCACACCGGTGGGTACGGTCAAAAGCCGGTTGGCCCGCGCCCGTGAGCGCGTGCAGGACTGTCTTCAGGGCTTTTGGGAACTTTTACCGGACAACTTTCGTCTTAGGGATGAGGAAATGATATGAAGAACGAAAGGTCACACACGCAAGAATTGGCGTTACTCTCCGCCTACCTGGATGGTGAATTGCAGACACACCAGCGCCAGGCGCTAAACACGCGCCTGAATGCTGAACCCGATCTGCGGGAGCGGCTGGAAAGCCTGCGCAGGGTCAAGCTCACGGTAGGCTATTTACCGCGCCTGCGTGCCCCTCACAACTTCACCCTAACGCCTGAAATGGTGAGCGTGCGGTCCCCGAAGAAACAGCCCTTTGTGGCATCTCTGCGGTTGGCCACTGCACTGGCCGCGATATTGCTGGTGGTCTTGTTCAGTGTGGAATTCCTGTTTACCAGCGGCCCGCTGGCCCGTCCGCAAATGGGCGCTGAGCGGTTGATGGAAATTGCCATGGTCGCTGATGAAGCCGAACCCGAACCGTTGATCGTGTGGGGTGCACCCGGTGCCGGCGGCGCAGACCCGAGCCATTTTGGCATGGGGGGTGGTGCCGAAGTGATGGAAGCGCCCGTGTTGGTCGAGGTTGAAATGGAAACCGCCGTCGAAGAAGAGATTCTGCCGGAAGAACCCATGTTGGCACTGGAAGCTGAGACCGCAGAAGAACTCGAAGCCGCTCAAATTGCGGCAGATTCACAAAAAGCGTTGCCTATCCTGGGGATCAACACCGAAGAGGGTGGTGAGATCATCAGCCGCTATACGGACACCTTCACCGAGGAAGCCGCCCAGCCTGCCTGGCGCTTGGTTGTGCGTGCCCTGCAAATCGCCCTGGGGGCCATCCTGGTGGGCGGCGGCCTGGCCTGGTGGATCTTCAAGCGGCATGGATTAGGTTAGTCAGCGTCTGACAAGAATTTGGGGAGTGTTGAAAAACATAATTTGGTTATAAAACCTTTTTCTAAATGTGACCAGATTTCTAAATAATAAAAGCCATTACAAAAAAGAAATAAGATGTAGGGGCAGACCTCCGTGTCTGCCTCGCGTAGCACTCTTCGAGCTGTGGTTGCCCTGCTCAAAGAGTGCTACGCGAAGGGTTGCCCCTACGGGTGGAATCCGACATAAATACAATTTCCAACACCCTCAATTTATAATTTGACAATTATTCACTTTTATGCTCAATCTACTCACCTAACTTACTTGGAATGGATGATGGATTTTATGCCGTAAATTTTCTTTGCGCATTGATAAGTTCCTCGTCTCTACGCCGCTCATCTACACCGAATTCATCAAGGCTTGAAATATATCCTTATAACTAGAAAAAAGTGTCCTGGCTTAAGATTTCTTTTCATTATGAAGATGATTAAATTTGCCTTGATAAATTAAGAAATTCGTTTGCATGGATTTTTAAACAATATTATAATTTCTCCACGCAGATTAATATTCTGTTCCCTAAGTTACCAGGGGGAAGCGGCAATATTAATTCCTAATCCACATAGAAATGGGGCTTCATGAAAAAGAACGTAATTCATATCTTTAGTTGTATTATCTTAATTGGCATGGCTTTGCAATATTCACCTATTCAAGCATCATCAATCTCATTCCAACAATTAGTAGGTGTTCCAAGGATTGAATCTGAATTCAATTCGCCTGAACTCAAGACGAAGCCTGACCGAGAGTTCACCCAATGGCACCCTGAGCCGCCAACAGAGACCAGGTATCCTCATGAAGATCTGTCAGTAGAAGCAGAGGCGCAGGTTTACACCCCACCGACCGCAGAGCAGCTTGTCTTTACAGAAGCACAAGTGCGCAGCTTTGACTGCAGCATGGTGACAGATGTGCCGGATATCGAGTGTAAGGCTCTGGTTGCGCTGTATGAAAGCACAAACGGCTCAGGATGGAACAATAACACCAATTGGTTGGAGAACAACGATCCCAAAACATGGTACGGTGTAACTGTAGAATCACGGCATGTAACCAAACTTATTCTTCAAATGAATGGTTTATCTGGACAAGTTCCAGTGGAGTTAGCGGATTTGTCAAATCTGGAAACCTTGTACTTTTGGGGAAGTGGCTTAAGTGGGCCCATAGATCGGAA
>JAHYJN010000076.1 GCA_019428905.1 Candidatus Brevefilum sp. | reverse complement strand
TAAAAACCTGGTGGCTTTCTTCGACGTAGGTATAGGGAGAGAAGCGCACGCCCTGCTGAGGATGCACAAATTCCGCCACAGCTTGCAGGTCTTTATTGGCCAGCGTGTTGATGACTGCCTCTGCTGATTCTTCTAGGGTGAGGGAAGATGGGGGTTCTGGGGAGAATGTGGGCGTCGCCATTGGCACGGACGTGTGGGATGGCATGGGGGTTAGCTCTTGCTGAGCCGGGGGTTCGATGGCTGGTTCTGACAAGCAGGATGCCAGTAAGGCCATCAACGATACAACAAGGATGGAAGCCATTTTACGCATTGTTTCACTCCTTTTTTTGTTTGATCTTCAGTAAGTAACTGATATGACTTAATCATACCTGATAAAGATCAGTAATATATCTGAGGGTGTATGTGTAATGATTTATCATCATTTGTCAAAATCGATAATTAATTTCATTAACCATTATTATTATCAACATTATATTAATGCGTAGGGGCAATCCTTCGCGTAGCACTCTTTGAGCAGGGCGGACACGGAGGTCCGCCCCTACGATTAAATTTGGATAGAGAAGAATTTCATTTTCAGCGCTCTCAACAATCAACCTTGACAAATTCTAATTAAAGAGTAATATTAAACATTTGTTGAAATTAATGTAACACAATTTGCACCCAGTTCTGACCGACGATAGGATCAAAAAAAGCTTGTCGGATAAGCACAAGTTGTGTCAGCAGAGGACATTTCAGCAGGTTTCAGAAAAGTTCTCGCACTGCAGAAGATGGATGATTAATTGGATTATAATTATTAGATAAGGGACATTCGCAAGTTTTAATAACCACTACGATTGCCGCCAAACAAGGTGAACCGAGTTTGAATTGCCAGTATTAGGGTTAATAATTAATTGGCGAAAGCTTCCTGATCGCAAGAACAAGCATTCTGAACATCTTACGACCCCGAACGCATTCCCAGTTATCCTTAGAACCCCATTAAAGAAGATGATTGCCCCAGTCGATGAGGTTTTTTGTATTAATATTATTCTCTTGTCTTTATAGGAAGCACACGATGGATCAAAACAGAGTTGAAGCAGGCGCATTAATTTACAAAGATCATATCGGCATGGTTGGGTTGATTGGCATCCCCACCCATCCCGGGATTGGTGGGCGTTACTTTTCAGCCCTTGCAGATTCAGGCATCCATGTCGAATTGATCGTCAATCTCTTTGATGGCGACAAGTGTGATCACATCCTTGTGTGTGTTGATCGTGATGATTTGGATTCTGCCCTCGAGATCACACAAGATTTACATCAGGCAGTTGGCAGCCAATCGGTTATTCATGACCGCCAGGTCGCCCTGGTGTGCATCTCCAGCCTGGACTTTGAAGAAAGCCAGGTGATTGCAGGCCATATGTTCAAAACACTTGGCGACCATGAAATTAATATTCAGGGGATCAGCACCTCTGTTTCTTCAGTTACCTGCATGATCCATGCGGATGATCTGCAGCAAGCAATTGCTGCACTGCGGCAATCGTTTATCTTGCCATAGGAAGAAATCATGGTTGATTCCCATTATGTATTTTCTTAAATTGAACAGTGAACATCGATGAGTGCATCTTCTAATCAAAGCCAGCACACAGGGACCATTGCCCGCATGATCGGCCCGGTGATCGACGTCCGCTTTAAAGATCGGAAACTACCGAGTTTGCAAACGGCATTAAGAATTCCGCTCAACGACCGCGTCATCACGGTTGAGGTCATCGAACACATCGATGAACAAACCGTACGGGGCGTTACCATGGAGTCGGCAGAAGGCTTACGGCGCGGCATGCTTGTCGAAGATACGCGGTCTCAGATCAAGGTGCCAGTAGGGAATGCGACTTTGGGACGAGCGTTCAATGTATTGGGGGAACCGATCGATGAGGGTGAAGCATTGCCTGATGACATTGAGAGGAAAGGTATCCACCAGCCGCCACCCGCGTATGTTGAGCAGCGCCCGTCAAGTGAATTGTTTATCACAGGGCTGAAGGTGATCGATCTTTTAGCACCGTTTGTGCGCGGTGGGAAAGTTGGGTTGTTGGGTGGGGCAGGCGTTGGTAAGACTCTGCTGATTACTGAGATGATTCGGCATACCTCGGCTGAGCATGAAGGTGTATCCATCTTTGCCGGTGTTGGTGAGCGGACACGCGAAGGGAGTGATCTTTACCTGCAAATGCAGGCGTCAGGCGTGCTTAAAGATGCTGTGCTGGTCTTCGGAGAGATGAATGAACCACCTGGGGCGCGATTCCGGGCTGTTTTTACCGCGCTCACCATGGCAGAACACTTTCGAGATGTTGAAAAGCAAGACGTCTTGTTATTCATTGATAATGTCTTCCGTTATATTCAGGCTGGAGGGGAGGTTTCAGCGCTGCTCGGTCGAATGACCAGCGCGGTTGGCTATCAACCCACGCTGGCCACGGAAGTCGGTGAATTGGAAGAAAGGATTGTTTCCACAGAGAACGGTGCGATCACGTCCATTCAAGCGATTTATGTGCCCGCGGACGACCTGACAGACCCCGCTCCTGCTGCCACCTTCTCCCATTTAGATGCAACGGTGGTCCTTTCTCGGCAATTGGCAAGCCAGGGACTGTATCCGGCGGTGGACCCGCTTGAGTCCGGGTCACGGTTGCTGACGCCTAGAATTGTTGGCGATGAGCACTATCGGATTGCAAGCCGAGTACGTGAAACACTGGCACGCTACAAGGAGTTACGCGATGTGATCGCCATTTTGGGGATGGAGGAGTTGGCGGAAGAAGATCGGCGCCTGGTTCAGCGTGCCCGCAAGATTCAGCGATTCCTGACACAACCCTTCTTTGTCGCGGAAGCATTCACCGGTCATAAGGGCGTGTTTGTCCCTTTGGTTGAAACCTTGCGCGGCTTCAAGCTGATCCTGGATGGTGACCTCGACCATATCCCGGAGCGTATGTTTTATATGACCGGGACAATTGACCAGGTGATTGCAATGCATCAAGCGTACCAGCAAGCCTTGGATTCATCATCAGCTTCAGATGAAATCCTTCAGCCTGTCACTGGACCGCTGCCTGATGGCGATCGTTTAGGATAAGGCAGCGTGCGATGAACCCACATATGCAATTAGAAGTAATAACCCCTGACAAAAAAGTCCTGGACACAATGGTCAGTGCGATGCGCGTTTTCTTGCCGGATGGTTGGTGGGGTATCCTACCGGGTCATATGCCCATGATCTCGTTTGTTAACGCTGGCGTTTTACATTACACGATGGAAGAAACCAAACGTTATGTTGCCATTTACCAGGGAACGATTGAGGTTCAAAAAAGCCAGGGGAAGCCCACCAGGGTTTTGATTCTGACAGCTGCTGCTGAAGAAGGTGACCAAGTAGATGAAGTGATTGCAAATCTCGAGCAACAAGCAAAGAAACTTGCTGATTTGGCAAAAGAAGCTAATTTGGAATTCAATCAACTTCGGCTCTCACTCGAAAAATCGCTGCAAGCAGCTGAGATAACAAAGCTAGGTCTGTGATGGGCATGGTTCAAGATCAAACAACAGAAGGAAAAACCCTTCATGAGGAAGGGGTTCAGCGAGACCCTCAAGCTTCACCAAAGACTTCACCTAGCGGGCTCGGACTGATGGTGGAGGTCACGAATCTGGCCTGGAATCTCGTGATACCCATCGTGGGGGGCGTGCTGTTGGGCCATTATTTAGATCGTCGGACAGGTGAGGATGTCACGTGGACTCTCAGCTTGTTGGTGTTGGGCGTGTTAATTGCTTTTATGAATCTTTACGAACTCAATGTCGAGCATCGTCATCAGCCTGATGAAGGTGAGAAGGACCATACGGACATTCATAGGGTAAGCGATGAAGAAAAATAAGAAATTAATGACCCTGTTGGTTGTTATTCTGATCGTTACCGCGATGGCAGTTATCAGTTATCAGATCAGGGCAAAGACGGGTTTTGAATCAAAACCCATCTCAGAGGAGATTGCCCCCCAACTTATTTTTATGATTGGGCCAATCGAGGTTACATCAACGGTGATTAACACCTGGGTCATGATTGGCGTGTTAGGTTTTGCTTCATACTGGATCGGCAGATCCTTCAAAGTTCGTCCAGGCATGGTGCAGAATGCCATTGAGTGGTTGATCGAAGCGATCGAGGGCATCATATCTAAGAATATCGGCAAAGATAATGTGCCATCCTTTCTGCCTCTAGTTGCAGGGCTGGCTATTTTTATTGGGGTTGCCAACCTGCTGGGTTTATTCCCAGGTTTGCGCTCTCCCACACCCGATATCAATACCCCACTTGCCATGGCATTGATCGTCTTCATATCTGTGCCGTATTTCGGCATAAAATCAAAAGGATTTTGGCGCTACATCAAGCACTATTTTGAACCGATCTTCTTGATGCTGCCCATCGAAATCACCAGTGAGTTTGCCCATACCTTATCGCTGTCATTCCGGTTATTTGGCAACATTATGGGTGAAGAAATTATCATTGCGATCTTATTTATGATTGCACCTTTCATTGTCCCTGTGCCGATGATGCTTTTCAGCATTTTCACAGGTGTGCTGCAGGCATACATCTTCACACTGCTTGCTTGTGTCTATATTGGTGGTGCGGTTAAAGCCCATCAGAGCTAATTAGTTAAATAAGGAGTCAAAAAATGGATTGGAGTACATTACCCTGGGATAAGATTTTTGTGATCGTGACGGTTTTGGTCGCTGGGCCAGGCATCATTGCTGGGATTGCTGTTCCGGCCATTGGTCAGGCCATTGTCGCGTTTAGTGGTTTAAGAGCGATTAGCCGTCAACCAGAAGCTGGTGACAAAATTAACAGCATTGTTTTACTTTCGTTAGCCATGCTGGAATCGTTAGCTATTTACGTCCTGGCTGTGATCCTGATTTTAATCTTTGCAAATCCAATGCGCACATTTATTATGGGAAATTGAACAAAATTTAATTTCCCATAGAATGCCACATAGTTCAGAAAGACGATCATGCTTGAGTTAAACATCAGTACGATTTTGTTACAAATGGCTAATTTCTTTGTTTTAGCTTTCATACTCTATCGCTTCCTGCTCAACCCCCTCCAAAATGTGCTCCAAAAACGGGAAGAGAAAATATCTGACACGATGGATGCGGCGAAAATGACCCGGGCAGAAGCGGAAGAATTAAAACGGCAGTATGAAGAGAAAAACAATAATATTGACGCAGAAATTGCCGCACGCAAGAACGAAGCCCGGATCGTCATCGAACAATCACGCCAACAAATGCTGCATGAAGTGCAAACCCAGGTTGAACAAATACAAACCCAGACTGAGGATGCGCTGGCACGACTCCGGGTAAAAGCTGTTCAGCATCACAAAGAACAGCTGGGTGATTTAGCTGCAGAATTTTCCCGGGGCATCTTAGCGGATGTTATGACACCTGAACTTGAAGAGATTTATCAACAGGAATTTCTCAGCAAAATCAAAACACTGGATCTCTCTCCTTATGCAGCAGGAACGCCACCCGGGGAGGTTACATTCATCAAAGTTATTACGGCAACTCAACCTTCAGAATCGTTTCAAGACCAATTATCCGGGTTGATCCAGGAAAATCTCGGAACTGAAACCCAACTCTCATATGAGGTTGATCCGAACCTGATTGCAGGCGGCATATTGAGGTTTGAAAACAAACTGTTTGATGGCAGCCTCCAGGGTCAAATTAATCGTTTTCAAAAGCGATACCAGGAAACAGCATGAATCAACATCCAGAGATTGATCAACCCAACAGTCAGGACCATCAAAAGCCTGAATCGAAACCTCGCGCCCAAATTCGAGAACATTTTGATCAATTCATCAGAAAGCATCAAGCGTTTCTTGACGATATCGACAAACAAATAAACCTCAAGACCGGTGAGAATTTAGGAGCGATGCAAAACGCAGTCAGTCAGTCCGGCTATGACATCATCGCGCAAGATGTGGGCACTGTCAAACAGGTTGGTGATGGCGTGGCAATTGTCTCTGGGCTGCAAGGGGTGATGGAAAACGAGCTGGTCCGCTTTCCGGATGGCACCTACGGTTTGGCAATGGATCTGCACGAATACCATGTAGGTTGCGTGATTTTAGGATCCAGCGATCATATCCAGGCTGGTGATATTGTTTACGAGACAGGCTGGGTTGTGGATGTGCCAGTAGGCAAAGCGTTATTAGGACGGGTTGTGAACGCCCTGGGTCAGCCAATTGATGGGTTAGGTCCGCTGGAAGCCAAGCATTATCGGCCCGTTGAATACCCTTCACAGGGATTTATTTACCGCACCCCGATTGACACGCCGCTGCAAACCGGTATAAAGGCGATAGATTCGATTATTCCCCTCGGTAAAGGACAGCGCGAGTTAATTATTGGTGACCGTCAAACAGGAAAAACAGCGATCGCGGTGGATACGGTCATCAACCAAAAAGATAAAGACGTTTATTGCATTTTTGTGTCCATTGGACAAAAAATGTCTTCTGTGGCGCAGATTGTTAACACTTTTCGCGAGTACGGCGCGTTGGCCTATACAACCGTTGTGGTTGCCAGCGCTGAAGATTCACCATCGATGATCTATCTTGCACCTTATGCAGGCTGTGCGATGGCGGAAGAATTTTTATATGCCGGTAAAGATGCCCTGATCGTTTATGATGACCTTTCAAAGCACGCCATTGCTTACCGACAGCTGTCACTGCTGCTCGAACGCCCTGCTGGACGTGAGGCTTATCCTGGAGATATTTTCTATCTTCATTCAAGGTTATTGGAGCGATCAGCCAACTTATCCGAGAAAATAGGCGGCGGAAGTATAACAGCCCTGCCGATCGTTGAAACCCAGGCAGGGAACATCTCTGCCTATATCCCCACCAACCTGATCTCAATCACAGATGGTCAGATCTATCTCGACACAAAGCTGTTTGATGAGGGTATCCTTCCAGCGATTGATATTGGGCTCTCCGTATCACGAGTAGGCGGTTCTGCTCAAAATGATGCGATGCGTGCGGTTTCCAAAAACCTGGCCCTGGATGTGGCTCAATACCTTGAGTTACGCGTATTTGCCAGGTTCGGCACCGAATTAGATCTAGAGACCAGGCGTCAACTGAGCCGTGGAGAGAAAGTCCGGACAATCCTCACACAGCCTCAATACCAACCAATGCCCATTGCACATCAGGTTGCCATTATCTATGCTGCTGTTGAGGGATTCCTTGATCAAGTTCCGCTGGCGCAGTTGACTGAGTTTGAAAAATTATTAATCACCCATTTACGTCAGCACCACGCTGGTCTGCTGATTGAATTTTCTGCTGGGCGTTGGGATGAAGGATTAGATAGAGAACTTAAACAAACACTTATCTATTTCCTCGACCGGTTGTATGAAATCGGTTTTCTGCAGGAAGTAGCGGAGATCGATATCTAAATGCAGTCGATTAACGAAATCCAAAATCGATTGAAGGGGATGGAGGATATTAAGCATCTTTTACGTTCTATCAGGGCGATGTCTGCAATTCGTTGGCGAAAAGCAAAACAGCATCTCGATATTGCCCAAACCTATGCTGATAACGTTGATGCACAACTTGGGATGGTGATTGCCAACACAGGGTCCCGCATGCAGGAAAATTTCGCGAGCCTTTCCTCACGTACCTCGGGGAAAACAGCCGTTGGCCTGATTACGTTAACATCTGATCGTGGATTATGCGGAAATTTTAACACGGGGTTAGTCTCAAAGGCAATCTACGTAACGGAAATCCTTAATAAGAAAAATAAAGCGGTGAAGATTATTTCACTGGGTGGCTACGGCGAACGCTTATTTATCAACGCTGGATATGAAATATTCTTTTCTGAGAAGACCCCAGGCGCACAAGCCGTTGCATTTACTGATATGCGAAAAATAATTGCCCATATCAGGGCTTTCTATAAATCTGGTGCGATTGATGAATTGAATATTTTATACAACCAGTTTAATTATTTTGGGTCCTATACGCCAAAGTCCGTGCAAATCTTACCCCCACAATATCAAAGATTTGGAACTGATCCTCAGCCATTTAATCAGAAGCCCATCATTAATAGCGATCCTGATGAACTGAAATCGTTCCTGCTTTGGGAACATTTGGCTGCCAGGCTCTACCTGGCGTACATCGAATCTACCATCAGCGAACACAGCGCCCGTTTGCAAACGATGGATTCGGCGATCAGTAATTTGGAAGAACGGATCACTGATTTAGATATTCAATATCACACTATTCGGCAAGAAAAAATCACCCAGGAAGTTCTAGAAGTGCAGAGTAATTTTCGTAATCGTAAAAAGAGGGATTGACCCAGGTGGGACCGATGCTAGCCTTGGAGATTGCCGATGTCACTCAGGGTTGGGATAATCACCAGGTACCTTGAAACCTTCGACGTTTAATCTGTCGGCAAACCTTGCCTATTAGAGGAGAATACGCGATAATTTATTGACTGGTTTTATTGAAAGGATCATTATGTCAGATTCATCATCCCAGACAAGCTTCGATGAAGGAAATTCCAAAAACAATGTACAAAAATGCTTAGATTTTGCCTTGCCCGTGATTCTGATTGCCGGATTGGTGGGCATCCTGGCCATTATGAGGGGCGAACCTGTCCAGGGTTACCAACCGATATTTCCCCAGGAAAGATGGCTGACTGGGATCGTGGCTTATTTAGTGATGGGGGCCGAACTGGCAACGGCTCTGGTGATCGGTGCTGCCCTGGTGCAAGCCACAATCGATTACGCCAAACATCTATTTGACTCCATCAATCGCCAAATCAATTATACCGAACGCATTCGCCTGCGCTTGGGTCATATGCTCAACCTCGGTCTGGAATTTGCGATTGGTAGCGATATTTTACGCCTGGCGGTTGCCCCCAGCAGCCAGGATATTCTCATTCTGTTTGCAAAAGTCTTGCTCAGGATTTTACTCAACTATTTCCTGGACCGGGAGATCAAGGCCAGTGAAGAGTTATGCGGACCGGGCAATTATGTCCCGCCGTTGATTGACTTTGAGGAAATTGATTAAACGAAGTCGATCCCATAGAACACACTTTCTATTTAAACCATGCCCGACACGATTAATTCATTGACCGAGGATATCGCCTTTATTGCCTATATTGATGGGCTGAAAAATGTGGTTCGGGTGAACAGGTTGTTTGACGGATCGCGCCAAGAAAACACCGCTGAACACTCGTGGCATGCAGCGTTAAGCGCACTGATTTTAGCCCCATATGCCAATGAACCGGTAGATGTCGATAAGGTGATACGCATGCTGCTGATACACGACTTGATCGAGATAGAAGCAGGTGATACCTTTGCCTATGACCAGCCCGATGTGTTGGCTAGGCAGGAACAACTCGAAATTGATGCTGCACAGGTCGTTTTTGGAAAGATGCGGTCCCCTTTGCGTGAGGAGTTGCGGGCATTGTGGGATGAATTTGAGGCGCGGGTCACACCTGAGTCAAAGTTTGCTAAAGCCATTGACCGGTTCATGCCCATTTACAGCAATATCCATAATGGCGGCGAGATATGGTTAAAACACGGTGTTTCCGTGGGGCAGGTTCGCCAAAACATCGCCATCGTGCGCGAAGGCTCAACCCAACTGGCTGACCAGGCAGAGGAGATGGTGGCAAAGGCCGCACGTGAGGGTGTTTTAGTGACCTAGCTTTCCTCGTTTCGGGGGGTCATTTTAAATCCACTAACCAAGCGTAAGATTTTTTCAGATAACCTACAGCGATGTTGGAAATTATGTGCCTGTCAAACCTGAGTTTCTCATTTATCAATTTTTTAGCCATTTTTACAGGTAAAAACATTGTTTTCAAGATACTAATATAAGAATTATTGAGAATAGCCACCCCTTCACTAAAGAAGGCGCATGAAAATGGATCTGTCCCAATAGTCAAAATACAATTGAATATAAACACTTACGAAGAAGCCTTTCCCTGCAGCGTAGCGGAACACCTTTAGGTGCAGAGAAGGTACGACGTGAGGGATGAGGGGTGATAAGATGTTTCTAAGTTAAATTTTTATCGACAATAGAAAAAGCTTCTCATCATAAGTAAACTATTCTCTGAAAACCTATGGTTATTATCCCTCATCAGTCTGCTTCGCAGACAGCTTCCCCCAAGGGAAGCCTTAAAACACCAGACCTTTGTCATTCTCGTGTAGATAACACATATATTAACATTAGGGAAAGTTAA
>JAHYJN010000149.1 GCA_019428905.1 Candidatus Brevefilum sp. | reverse complement strand
TCGCCCGCGACTGGTTCACCATCTCAGACCTGGCAGAGGTGCGCCTGCACAAGATCGGCTTTGGGCGGATTGGCGGTAAAGCCGCCGGCATGCTCTTGGCCGCCCGCATCCTCAAGGGCAATTCCCGCGCCGATATCCGCGAGAATCTGCGCACCCCCGAATCGTATTATTTGGGCTCAGACCTCCTGTACACCTTCATCTCGGTCAATAATTTACACCACTGGAATGACCAAAAATACAAAACTGAAGACGAAATGCGGCAGGATTACCCCAAAATCCTTGAGGATTATGACCGCAGCGAATTTCCCCCGGGCATTATAGATCGCCTGAAAACCCTGTTAATGACCGTTGGAAACCAGCCGTTGATCGTGCGCTCCTCCAGCTTGCTCGAGGACAACTTCGGCACTGCTTTTGCAGGCAAATACGACAGCATCTTTTGCCCCAACCAGGGCAATATCGATCAAAACTTAACGGCCCTCACCCGGGCCATCGCCAGGATTTATGCCTCAACCCTCAACCCAACGGCGCTGCTCTACCGCCGCAGCCGAGGCTTACAGGATTATGATGAGCGCATGGCCATCTTGATCCAGGGCGTTGAGGGCAACCGCTATGGGGATTATTACCTGCCGGATACATCAGGGGTGGCATTCAGCCACAATCAATACCGCTGGTCACCCCAAATTCGCGCTGAAGACGGGTTCATCCGCATGGTGTGGGGCTTGGGCACCCGGGCTGTGGACCGGGTTGGGAACGATTACCCGCGCCTGGTTGCCCTCAGCCATCCAACCTTAAGGCCCTCCAGCACCGTCAAGTCGATCCGACGCTACTCCCAGCAATACGTTGACCTGATCGACCTGAAGGACAATGTGATGAAGACGCTCCCAATCCATGATGTACTCAAAGGCAACTATCCACCCCTGCGGTACATCGCACAGGTTGACCACGAAGGCTACTTCCGCTCGCTGCGTTCACGCCTGGTGGATGCGGACCCCGAACAGTTGATCCTGACCTTTGAAGATCTTTTGCGCAGGACCCCCTTTGCCGAACGCATGCGCTATATGCTGAACGTGCTCGAAAACGAATACCGGTCCCCTGTGGATATCGAGTTCATCATCGATATCATCAACCAAAACGAAAAACCAGAGATCAAATTATCCCTGATCCAATGCCGACCGTTGAGTTACATGCGCGAGGACAGCCAGGCTGAAATTCCAAAAAATATCAACCCAGAAAATGTGATCTTCTCCTCCAGCATCATGGTCACCGGCGGCTGGCTCGATGAAATCACCCATGTCCTGTTTGTGCCCCCGGAGGCTTACTTTAGGATTCCGACGCAATCCGCCAGGAATAAACTCGAACGCGCCATCGGTAAGCTGAACAGCGCCCTGGTGGGCCAGAAATTTATCTGCGTTGGGCCGGGACGCTGGGGAACCTCCAACCCTGACCTGGGCGTCCATGTGGATTATGCGGATATTTTCAACTGCAAAGCCCTGGTTGAACTCTCCGGTGCAGGAATAGGCCTCGCGCCAGAGCCTT
>JAHYJN010000075.1 GCA_019428905.1 Candidatus Brevefilum sp. | reverse complement strand
GGGTTGATTTTCATCGCTTAAAACCCCGGGGGTTTAAAGAAGAGGTGTTAGCTGCATTTTTACGAACGCGCTTGCGATGATTAAACAAAGATCCCCGGGGTTTGGGGGTTGATTTTCATCTCTTAAAACCCCGGGGGTTTAAAGAAGCGGTGTTAGCTGCATTTTTACGAACGCGCTTGCGATGATTAGACAAAGACCCCCGGGGTTTGGGGGTTGATTTTCATGTCGCTATTGAACATAAAAACCCCAGGCGTCTGAAGAAGAGATGTCGCCGCATTCTTACGAAGGCGCTTGCGATGATTAGACAAAGACCCCCGGGGTTTGGGGGTTGATTTTCATCTCTTAAAACCCCGGGGGTCTAAAGAAGCGGTGTTAGCTGCATTTTTACGAATCCCGTTGCGATGATTAAACAAAGACCCCCGGGGTTTGGGGGTTGATTTTCATCTCTTAAAACCCTGGGGGTCTAAAGAAGCGGTGTTAGCTGCATTTTTACGAACGCGCTTGCGATGATTAAACAAAGATCCCCGGGGTTTGGGTGTTGATTTTTATCTCGCTGCTTAATCTTAAAACCCCGGGGATCTAAAGAATGGGTGTTAGCTACATTATTACGAATCCCGTTGCGATGATTAGACAAAGACCCCCGGGATTTGGTGGTCGATTTTCATCTACTTAGAACCCCGGGGGTCTACAGGGGAGAAGATTACAGGTTATATCCATCAAACAGCTCAAATGTCTGTTCTATTTAGCTTTTGCCACTGGAAATTTGACACGCAGGGCACTCTATGCTAATATGGGGTTGGAAATCCTTTTATGAAAGCAGTTTCATGCACCAGGCTCAACCCACTTCGCACCGATGACCCCTAAACTCAACCGACCTCCGACGATCTATGATGTTGCTAAAGCGGCTGATGTTTCGATCTCGACCGTATCACGCGTGATTAATGCCAGCCCAAACGTTAGCGAGGTCACCCGCGAACGCGTTCAGGAGGCCATCAACCAACTGGCATTTGTCCCCAAAGCCGAAGCCCGTGCCCGGGCGATGAAGGACTTTGCCCGCATCGGCGTTTTGACGCCGTTCTTTACAGCCCCGGCCTTTGTGCAGCGCCTGCGCGGTGTGGCTGAAGGGTTGATGGCTACCCGCTATGAGCTGACCATTTACACGGTTGAGTCCATCGATCATCTCAACCATTACCTGGCGACATTGCCCGTCACCGGTCATTTAGAAGGCCTGATCTTGCTCTCCTTGCGTGTAAATGATGAATCAGCCCTAAAGCTGAAGGAGCACAACCTGGAAACCGTGTTGATCGAATATCCCCGGCAAGATCTCAATACGGTTGAGATCAATGATGTTGAGGGGGGCAAGATGGCTGCGGAATACCTGATCGGTAAAGGGCACCAACGGCTGGCATTCCTGGGTGACACCACGGATTTGGGCGCTTACGCCATCTTGCCCATCACCCTGCGCTTACAGGGGTTTAAACATGGGGTCAGGCAAGCCGGTTTATCCCTGCCGGAGGAATTCATTTGTACCTCTCGTTACGATGTGAAAGATGCTGAGAGAAATGTCGAACCCATTTTGCGCCGTCCTGATCGGCCCACAGCCATTTTCTGCGCCACCGATATGCAGGCCTGGGGCGTGGTTAATAAAGCCCGCCAGCTGGGTTTACGGGTACCGGAAGACCTGGCAGTGTTAGGGTTTGATGATTTGGACTTTGCAGATTATGTTGGGCTGAGCACCATCCATCAGCCCCTGGATGAATCCGGACGCTTGGCGGTCGAGATCTTGCTCTCGCACCTTAAAGACCCGGAGCGCCCCCTGCGCCATATCCGCTTGCCGTTAAAAATTGTTGAAAGGCAGACGACTTAGATAAAAGTCTGTCGGCTTTATGTTAAGTACCTGAAGTGAATATTTGGTTTCTGGTGAATTGATCCAGTAGGACCATCAGCTGTATTTGATGTTTGGAAGGAGTCTTTTGATGGATACGAATGGAAACCTCGACGTAATGCGTGAAGCTCAGCGCACCCTGGAACGGCTGCTGCCGCGACTGGAGGCGGAATTTGCCCCTGTAGCCAAGCGGGATCAGCAGGCATGGGAAGGATTCAAAGCGCGGCTAAACCAGCATTTTCCACGTTTGTTTCGCATTTTGCTGCACCTTTACGGTGGGCAGTATGATTTCTTCTTTTACCTCCAATCCTTGATGGCATTGATGGCACAAGCCTGGATTGCACGCCCGGCAGATCTGAAAGCATTGGATGTCGCCCGTGAGGACCAGCCCGACTGGTTCCAGAATCATCAAATGGTTGGCGGCGTGTGTTATGTAGACCTGTTTGCCGGTGACCTGGCGGGGATCAGGCGGAAAATCCCGTATTTCAAGGAACTAGGCCTGACCTACCTGCACCTGATGCCTTTGTTCAGCTCGCCCGAGGGTGAAAATGACGGCGGGTATGCCATCAGCAGCTATCGGGAGGTTGACCCGAAATTGGGCACGATGACGGAGCTGCGTGAGCTGGCGGATGAACTGCGGGCAGAAGGCATTAGCCTGGTGCTGGATTTTGTCTTCAACCACACCTCGGATGAACACACCTGGGCGCTCAAGGCGCGTGCAGGTGAAGCCGTGTACCAATCCTATTACCGCATGTTCCCTGACCGGGTGATGCCGGATGCCTACGAAAGGCATTTGCGCGAGATCTTCCCCGATGAGCACCCGGGCGCCTTCACTTATTTTGAAGATATCGGTCAGTGGGTATGGACCACCTTTCACAGCAACCAGTGGGACCTGAACTACGCCAACCCGGAAGTTTTCAACCAGATGGCGAATGAAATGCTGTTTTTAGCCAACCAGGGTGTTGAGGTCTTGCGGTTAGATGCAGTGGCGTTTATCTGGAAAGCGTTGGGCACCAGTTGTGAAAACCTGCCCGAAGCGCACATGATCATCCAGGCGTTTAATGCCATTGCCCATATTGCTGCGCCTGCGCTGCTGTTCAAGTCGGAGGCCATTGTCCATCCGGATGAGGTGGTCAAGTATATCAACCGGGAAGAATGTCAGCTGTCGTACAACCCGCTGTTGATGGCCTTGCTGTGGAACACCCTTGCTACCCGTGAAGTGCAGCTTCTGACCTATTCAATGGCCAATCGTTTTGCAATCCCGGAGGGGTGCGCTTGGGTGAATTATGTTCGCTGTCACGACGATATCGGCTGGACCTTCTCTGATGAAGATGCGGCGGCGTTAAACATCAACGCCTTCGATCACCGACAATTTCTAAATGCGTTCTACAGTGGAACCTTCGAAGGAAGTTTTGCCCGTGGTGTGCTCTTCCAGGAGAACCCAAAGACCCGTGATGCACGCATTTCGGGCACCTGTGCCTCGCTGGCTGGCCTTGAGAAGGCTGTCAAAGAAGAGACGGATGTCGAAGTCGAGTTGGCCATCCGGCGGATCTTGTTAATCCACAACGTCATCCTATCGATCGGTGGGATTCCACTGATCTACCTGGGCGATGAGGTGGGGACGCTGAATGATTACAGCTATCGCCAGGACTCGGCCAAGGCAGATGACAGCCGCTGGGTGCACAGGCCGGCGGCTGACCAGCTGCGGTACGCGCAAAGGGAAGACACCGAGACTGCCCCCGGAAAAATTTTCCAGGGGATCAAACAACTGGTCCAGCTCAGGAAATCCACGCCGGATATCTGCTGCGGTATTCCTGAGTTTATCAGTACCGGTAACCCGCACGTCTTTGGCTACCTGCGGGCTGGGAGCGGCTTAGATATTTTGTTCCTGAACAATTTCAGCGACCAGGCACAAAGTGTTTCAAAAAATGTGATGCGTTTGCGCGGCCTGGCCTTCCCCCTGGTGGATTTGGTCAGTCAGGTTGTGTATGAAAATGAAGCGGACCTGGTCTTAGCCCCCTGTCAGTACCTGTGGTTGCAGCCACAATCTTAACGGAATGCCTGTTTAAGGTGTCACTGCGTCCTGTTTAAGGCAGGGGTGCCCAAACGGGATCGTAATCCATCCGGGTGTGATCGGTCAATTGAATCAAGCTGGCACCCGGAAAAGTCATCACATAAATATCTGAAAGCTTGTCGAAATACCAGTAGTCGAACGCCAGCCAAAAGCCATCCGGAGAGACATCAACATTATCCATCAACGGGACATAATCCAGGTATTTCCTGGGCTTGATTGGGTATTCTTTAGATTGACCGATGTCCTCAAGGCGCATTCCATACAGCTGTTTGGAAGGGCTGCCCAGGCCCAGGGCCTGGCTGAACAGGATCAGGTTCCCATCCGGGAACCAGGTCGGGTTGCTGTTGTCAATCATGCCGGACAAGGTGAACTGGACGGCATTTTCACCTTCAGGGTCCATTAACCAAATTTGGGCGTAGCCATAGACGCGCACAAATGCCAGCCGGGTGCCATCCGGGGACCATGCGGGTGAAGAATCCTGGAAGTCATTATCCGACAGCCTGACCATCCTCAGGTCGTTTACATTAATCTTGGCCAGCTGGCTGCGGTTATTTACCAATGTTGTGAAGGCAATCCATTCGCCATCAGGCGACCAAGCCGGGTCGTAGTCCCCCTCTAACGAGGCAGGCAGGGGCGTAAGAGCGCCATTCTCAAGGTCTATGATATACAACCTAGACCCCGGGTAGCGTGAGCGTTTACCGGTACAGGGCGAGGTGAATACCAGCTGACTGGCATTTGGTGACCAATCGGGCTGGCAGGCGCCATCCTCAATATCTGTGAGCTGGGTCGTTTCCCGGCTGTTCACATCAACCAGCCAGATTTGGGGAAGACCGGTTCGTTCTGAGACAAAGGCGATCACCCCCCCGCTGCCGCCGACAGGTGTTGGGGAAGGGACAGCCTCGATAGGCACAATTTCATCTTCGGTTGGCACAGGGGAAGGTGTTGGTCCCAGGGTGTCAACCATGCCGGTGGTGATAGGGTCCTCGTTCTGCGTGAGATCAGCCTCAATCATAACGAGATCGGTTGGTGTGATCTGGAATGCCCCGCTGAACATCTGCTGAAACCCTGGCGGTCTGATAAATGAAATCAGAAGAACCAGCAGGAGCAAACCAATCGCGGCACTGAAAATCGACCAAACCGGGTCGAGATTCTTAAACCATAGAAACACTGCTTGTATACGTCGCTCGGCCCCCTCCGTTGTTGACAGAAATCCTTCACCATTTTCAGAGTCGGGTGGTTCGCTCGGCGCTAGGCGAGATTTAGCTTTAAGTTCTGCTGGCAGCATATCACGGGCTGAGATCAGCGCCTGCTTGAAATCCCTGGCGGATTGCCAGCGGTCCTCAAAGCGCAGGCTCAACGCTTTTTCAATCGCGAGCCGGGTCTGGCGGCAGAGGTGTGGTTGATAGCTTCTGAGTGGCGTTAATTCGGCTTTTCCTGTGGTGCGGGCCAGGCTGTCCTCTGGAAGGTAGCCGGAAAGGGCCGCGTACAACGTCGCACCCAGGGAAAAGATATCCGAGCGGTGGTCGGTTGGCTCATCACCATATTGTTCCGGCGGGGAATAACCGGGGGTCATCGCCTTTGCGGCTGTGGTGGTGACTTCATTTTCGTGGAGAATTTTTACCAAACCGAAATCGACCAGCACAATCTCGCCGCCGGGGGTGAGCTTGATGTTTCCCGGTTTGATGTCGCGGTGGGTGATGGCCGGCACCCGGGAATGCAGGTAGATCAGGGCATTACAGATGGCTATCCCGATTTGCAGCGCTTCGATTTCAGTGATGCCCTCCCCGCGGGACATCCATTGGCGCAAATCGTCACCCTCAATATAGTCCATCACCAGGTATTGGGCCTGTCCCTCGATCACAAAGTAATCGAAAACCCGCGGCAAGTTCGGGTGCCGGAGGGAGGCCAGGACCTTTGCTTCACGTTGAAATTGCCGGGCGTAGTCATCTGAGAAGAATGAATTTTCTTTAATCGCAACTGTGATATCCAGGTTCTCATCGACGGCGCGATAAACCGCGCCCATACCACCCTGACCGAGGATGTCGAGGATCCGATAGCGGTGTTTTAAGAGGTAACCATTTTCTAAGGTCATGCTGCTTTCAGGCTATCCTGTCGAATGCTGCCCACCCAATTATGATCTGCTGTGCTTATTGTACTCGAGGAGCATTACGCGGAGCAATTAAATACGCTATAATTCGGTTTGTTCTACGGATAATTTTATCATGCCACAAATAGACATTCGTTCAACCATTTTTATGGCGGCAATTATTATGGGTATTGCCGCAATTTTAACGTTAATCATTGGAATCAACCACCTGGTCGCAGGACGGAAAATCCCTTTCTTCCGTAAACGGCATGACCGTATGGCGCGGGGGTGGCGTCTGATCCTAGTGGCGGTTATTCTTGTCCCTGCGGCATGGTTGATCCTCAACTATTCTGAACCGGTTGTTTATCGGTTTATCTCACCCTCGCCGACCGTCACCGAGACGCCGACGGTCACCATCACACCCAGCATCACCCTCACGCCGAGTATCACACTGACGCCCACCATCACCGATACGCCCTCTATTACCAGCACACCCAGCATGCCGGGCGATATTGAAGGTGAATTTGAATCGGAGGTGACTCCCAACCCCGACACCGTATTCAGCGCGATCGTTTTCGCCCAGGAAATCGATGAGGATTGGCAGCCAATTGACCCCGCTGTCGAATTTGAAAACCCGGTAGGCCAATTATTTGGGACCTTCAGCTATAACAATATGGCGGTGGGTTCCCAGTGGAGCGCCCTATGGTATTGGGAGGGCGAGCTGGTGCATTATCAAACCCGGCCATGGCAAAACGGCACTGGGGGATACGGTTACACGGATTGGGAACCTTCTAGCGACCAGTGGCGTACAGGCGCCTATAAAGTACAGATTTTCGTGGGCTCAGAGTGGAAGATCTCAGGCTACTTCACGGTGACCGGCGATCCGCCGACCCCCACCATCACCCCATCCCCCACCCGAACAAGCACGCCCACCCTAACACCTACGCCTACCCGTTCACCGACGTTTACACACACACCGTTCCCAACCATCACTCGCTGGCCGACAGCAACCAGGACGCCGCTGCCTTCGCCGACCAAAACGCGCTGGCCGACTGCAACCAGGACGCCGATGCCTTAACCCACCTCCTGGCGTTAACCAGAAGACATTTCTCTGCTCGTTACGCTGAAATCACGCCGGCTGTGCTGCCCATGGCTTTGGCGACCTGGGCTGCCACACGGGCATTGTTCTTTAGTAAGTCCAGGTTGGCGCGCAAGCTCTCCCCACCGGTCAGCTCGCTGACCCGTTTGAGCAGGAAGGGTGTGGTTGCTGCTCCGTGGATCCCGGCTTGTTGCGCTTCATTCAGTGCGGCCTGGATGGCAGTTTCCATTTCTTCCGCCGGCATGGCGGTTGCAACCGGGGGTGGGACGACCAGCAGCACCGCTGTGTTCAGACCGGCCTCCCAGGCTGCCAGGGCGATCTGCGCCGCTTCTGCGGGGGTGTCCACACGTTGATCAACCGATAGCCCGCTGCTGCGGGTGAAGAATCCCGGGAAATCTGAGGTTTGATAGCCGATCACTGGTACGCCCTGGGTTTCCAGTACCTCATGGGTAGCCGGCAGGTCGAGGATTGACTTGGCGCCGGCACAGACCACCACCACGCGTGACCGTCCCAGCTGGGTCAGGTCTGCAGAGACATCAAATTGTGCACCGCGGTGCACGCCGCCAATCCCGCCGGTAGCAAACACGCGGATGCCCGCCTGGGCTGCCACAAACAGGGTGGCTGCCACGGTGGTGCCCCCGCTGAGGCCGTTGGCCAGCGCGATCCCAAAATCTCGCAGGCTGATCTTGCGGGTATGTTCCATATAAGCCAGGGTTGTTAGTTGTGTTTCGGTCAGACCGATGTACACCTTACCTTCGAGCAAGGCAATCGTCGCCGGTGTGGCGCCGTGCGCCCGTACCTCGGCTTCCATATCCTGGGCGAGTTCGAGGTTGTGCGGGGTCGGCAGGCCGTGGGTGATGACCGTGGATTCGAGCGCGACGATGGGCGATCCCGCGCGTTGCGCGTGCTGGATGGTTTCCGATATGGCATACATTTTGGGCAAAGTTTTAGACATCAATTCTGAATCCTCTCGATGTTTTTGGCGGACGAATCCCTGGCACGATAATCCAGGACAGGGCTCACGTTAAATTCTAAATCATTTTTGCGCGATTCGATAGAGAGGGGGGGGGATTTGACCCAGCTTGACTTACTTTTCAGCATGCACCCATGCTTGCTCCCCATCCGTTGTGACCTGCACCCAGCCGTGCTGGGCGTTGCTGACCACGGGATAGCCCTGTAACAGGCCCAATGTGGGGTGCTCGCCAAGCAGCGGCAGGTCGGTCGACACCAGGGGCAGCACGATCACCGCTGGCGACCATTGGCTGATCGTCTCAAGCGATAAATCCCCTGGTGGTAGCCCATCCGGCAGGAAGACGACATCCGGCGGTAGGGGGACATCGTTCCAGTGCGCCTCAACTTTGCCGGTGGGGATGAGCGCATTGAAATTTCTCCAGGTAATCAACAATACGGCGCCGCGCTCTCCTGCCCACAGGATATCGATGTACACATCATCATCCATTACCAATGCGCCTCCGCCCTGCAGGGTGTGGATAGGCGTGCCCTTTTCTCTAAGGGCGGCATAGACGGTCCTGCAGGTTTGGTTCGCCTCTGGGTCGATGCCCCACAGCGCCAGCTGGATGGGGGTCTGATTGATCGCGCCGCTCAACCCAAGCAGGTCCTCTTTTGCGGTGCTGCCCACAATCACTGCCTCCACCTGGCGGTGACCGGCTGGCAGCATCTGACCCAGAGCCTGGTTGAGGGCGGCAGGGCTTGGTCCGCCGCCGATCAGCACAGTCCCGCCGTTTGGCGTCTGCACTAAAACCGTGCCCTCCCCATCCAGCAGGGTCAAATGCAGCAGGCCGTCAGGCGCACTGAGGACATGGTTCCAGGTGAAGATCACCAGGCCTGCCAGGAGCAACACACCCACCTGGGGCGAGGCGATTCTCCTGGCAACGGTGCGGCGCTGCTCACGGGGAAGGAGGGTCAAGAAGATCAAGAGCCCATAAAAAATAACCAGCCATAGGGGGTGAAAATCAGGCAAAACCTGGTTGCCCCCGGGCAGGCGTGCCAGCCAGGTGACCATGCGGATGGTGTAGCGCACAAAGGGCAGGCTGATGAGGGTCATAGCCTGCCCCAAACCCGGCAGGATCAGGCCAGCCAGCAGGGTTAGCCCGCCCTGCACCATCACCAGGGATTGCACGGGCAAGATCAGCGGGTTGGCGACCAGGGTGATCCAGGAGATGCCGCCAAAGTGGTAAGCCATGATTGGCAGGGTCATCACCTGGGCGGCCAGGGTAAACAGGAAAAACTCGCTCACCGGGCCAACCAATTTGTGAGCCTCTTCTTCTGGCAGCTTGCGTGCGGCCAGCTGGATAAAACGTTCTTCCAAGGGCTGGGCATACAGCACCAACCCCAAGGTGGCTGCCGCAGACAGCTGAAAGCCGATATCCCAGGGGAGATTGGGGTTGATGAGGATCATGCCCAAAACCGCCAACCCCAGGCTGTTCAATCCGTTTTGTCGCCGGCCAAACATCCCGCCCATCACCCCCAACGCGCCCATGATCGCGGCCCGGGTGACGGCGGCATCCCCGCCGACGAAGACCGTGTAGGCTGAGATGGCGGCGATGGCGCACAGTGCGCCCCATTTGCGACCGAGCAGCCGTGTGAATACCCCGGAGAACAAGCCTGCCAGGATGGCAATGTTAAAACCGGAAATGGCGATGATGTGGGTGGTGCCTGTGCGGCGGAAGGCATCCTGCAGCCCAGGTGATAAGCCCTGGTCCCGCCCAAGCAGGATGCCGGCCAGCAGGTCGGACTCGGGAGAAGGATACAAGGCCTGCAGAGTCTCATAAGCGCGGGTGTGCAGACCAAAGATCAGCGCTTTGATCGGGTCCCCCCGGTTAAACTCAACCCGATCGATGTGCGGATTGGTCATTACACTCTGCACCCCCTTGCGAGCCAGGTAAACCTGGTAGGAAAAATCTGCGCTTTCTGGCGGTGTGCGCAGCTGCCCGATCAGGCGCAAACGATAACCATAAGCCCATTCACCCCCGGGATGTACCTGGATGAGCACCCTTCCGGAGATATCTTCCGGGTTGACAGGCTGAAGGCCTTCGCTTAGCAGCTGGAGCTGTTCGACCTGCACCTCTAAGTTGGTGAAATTATCGCGGACATCTGGCGCTTTGACCACCGTCCCCACCAGCTGGACAGTGCCCCGGTCGTTATAGTAGGCAGCACGCTCAGGGGAAAACATGGGCTGTGTGGCGGCATAGCGCCAGGCGCCCAGACAGAAAGCC
>JAHYJN010000148.1 GCA_019428905.1 Candidatus Brevefilum sp. | reverse complement strand
CTTCCATCTTTGCCTCACCACTGCGGACGCGGATCATCATCATAAAGGCGATTAGGAAGAAAAATGGGGCAATGACCATCATCAGGCGGTAATCATTTTGGGCAAACTGAATCGTCCACCCAAAGAGGATTGGGCCAAAAGTCGCTGCGAGTTGCGAAAAGAAATAGTAAAGGCCAGTGTAAGTACCAATGTGTTCATCATCCGTCATATCAACAACCATCGGAAGCGAGTTGACATTGATCATTGCCCAGCCTATTCCAGCGAACATTAAGATGATCGACAGCGTGTAAAAACCAGAACCCATAAATGAGGCAAATTGCGTGGTCAACGCGCTGACGGGTAAGACAAACATGAGGATAACGCAGGCAATCATGACCCAGATGCCGATCATGATGATAATTTTCCGCTTGAATTTGCTCGCCAGGATCCCTGCTGGCACGGCCATCAACATAAAGATCAAACCGATATAGGAAATTTGAAAAGCACTATCGCCGCCTTCCAATCCAAGATGGTTGACACCATACAATGTAAAGAAGGTGTCAAGCGCATTATAAGCGATGAACCAGAACAAGATTGCCAGCAGAATGTACATCGGGCTTTTATCTTTTTGAGTGAACACATTGCCCAAATTCTTGAGCACCTTATTCTCCATCTGTGTGCCTTCACCTTTATCTGCAAGGTGCAGTTTGGAAGAGATATATTTTTGGGGTTCACGAATGAAGATTAATACCAGGATGGCAGCCAGTACAACCAGAAATGATGCGAAGAAAAATGGATAACTTGGATTGATGCGGTAGAGGGGACCCCCGATTAGGGTAGCCAACACAGCCCCCAATCCCCCCATCATATTAATCACGCCATTTGCTTGTGAACGCTTATTTGATGGGGTGATATCGGGCATCAGTGCCACAACGGGCGTGCGCCAAAAAGCCATTGCCAGCAGCAAGGTGATGCAGCTGAGGATGAATAACGGCAGAACCTGCGCATAGGGGATAAAGCCAAACATGCCAGCCGCCACCGGCGCACCGACGACAATAAAAGGCAGCCGGCGCCCAATCGGAGAGCGCATTCGATCAGAAAATACGCCTAAGGGCGGTTGTATGATCAGGGCAGCGATGTTATCCAGGACCATAATAAAAGATATCCAGCCTGCTTGTAATCCAAAGCGGTTATCCAACAATAAGGGAACGAAAGCATTGTAGACAGACCAGATCACGCTTACACCAAAAAAACCAAAGCCGAGCAAAAATGTCTTCGAATAATCTAATTTTCTTGATTGCATCATTTCTCCATTATTCTTGATGGGTAGAGGGGTTGGGTTGTGCGTTGGGTGAATACCCCAGGGCTGCCAGGAAGGCTAAGTCGTCCTGGTTTAAATCAGCTTTTACCAGCAGGTCAGGCCTGTGCAGCAAGGTTCGGCGCAGTGATTCCTGGCGGCGCCAGCGGGTGATCTCAGCGTGGTTGCCGGAGAGCAATATTTGGGGGATGCCCCAGCCGCGAAACTCAGGTGGGCGGGTGAAGTGGGGATATTCAAGCAGCCCGGTGGCGTGGGAATCATCATAG
>JAHYJN010000147.1 GCA_019428905.1 Candidatus Brevefilum sp. | reverse complement strand
CTATTGCCCAATTCCTAATCACCTAATACCTGTTCCCTGCCCCCTTTAAAGCACAAAACGCCCGGGTGGGCGTTTTGTGCTTGTCCATGCTAGGATTTACTCCGCTGGTTTGGCCGTCTCGGGTTCCTTGAAGGGATCATACCCGGGGTTGGTGCCCGACCAGCAGCAGCCAGGCTCTGAAAAGACGTTACAAGCCAAACCGCGCGAACAGCGGTGCGCCAAGATGCGGGGCGCTTGCTCCGGCAAAAAGGTCGCCGGGTAGACGATCTCGGCTTCCAGGGCAACTTCCTCACCTGCATGGTCACAATAAGAGATTTTTAGAACTTCCCAATTTCGATAAGCCACAATTCTACCTCCGTGGTTGGACAAACGGATACCAATAAACACCTGCTACATTATATCACATCCCCACCAACCTACCAACATTTCGCCAGCATTAATGGATACCCTGCAGAAATAACAGTAACACTGTCACCTGCGTGGTATGACACCTGATGATGCGGGGCAGGTCACAGGTCCTTATAAGACCCATCGACCACCTCCGGTGCTGTTCCGCCCTTTGACGTGCCACGCAGGGCCGCCCGATGTTCTTCAACGACATCAGCCGGGCACAGCGCCAGGAACAGGGAAAAGCCCACCCAAATCACCAGCGCATCATCCAGGGGGTTGACCGGGAAAAAATCAAACGGGATCACCCAATACAGCAGCGCGCCGATTGGCAGCAGCTTGAAGAAGAAATTCACACGGCCGTCCCGCACCAAGCGAAAGATCAGCCGTAAATTATGGTAAAGCTCATTGAAGAAGCCTTCCTTTGCCTGGTTCAATGAACGGTTTGCTTTTGCTGTCATCCGGATACCTCCGATATCAATGGGTGCCAGGTTTTCCAGCCAACACCCAACCCCTTAGATTTATGTTTCATCACTACCAGCTTGCGACCTGAACATCCGCCCACGGCGCCAGTTGATCAGCGGGGCAACCAGTTTGCGCAAGCCATACTTGAGCACGATCGGCGCCAGGGGATGACCGCCCTCCCGGTAGTGCACCCGCAGCATCTCCGGCCAGCAGCGCGCATCGGCGGATATCGTTTTGGCGTCGCCGTGCAGACGGAAGCTAGCCCACACCCGTCCGGGCAGGTACACCAGCGGCGCTTCCTGTGCCAGGCGCACCCACAGGTCGTAATCCATGGCGAAGTAAAACGACGGGTCAAGCGGCCCAACCTTGTGCCACAGGTCAGCCCTGAAAAAAGACGCCTGTTGGGGGATGTGAACGTAACCCCGCCTTAACCGCCCGTAATCCGTCTGGGCCGCTGGGAAGCGCCCGATCTCCCCATCATCTGCGTCGATGAACGTGCAGTCGCCATACACCATTCCCACTTCGGGATGGCTTTCAAGGTAGGCCACAGCCTCGCTAATCGCCCCCGGCTGGTAAACATCATCCGAGTTCAACCAGGCCAGGTAGGTGCCGGTCGCCCGGGCAAAACCCTTATTGATCGCATCCGTCTGCCATTGGTCTGGTACCGACTCCCAGTGTTCCAGCCGGTCCTCATATTCCTGGATGATGGCCTGACTGCCGTCCGTTGACCCCCCGTCCACCACGATATATTCAAG
>JAHYJN010000074.1 GCA_019428905.1 Candidatus Brevefilum sp. | reverse complement strand
GTGGACTTCAAAGCCTGGACGACCCAGCACGAGCTGCTATGGGCCGGGGTCGGGCTGGATATCGAGATGGACCTCAACGACCTGCGCATCGCCCTCAGTGGCGAGGCAGATCCGGCCTTCGCGCGCCGCCTGTGGCGTAAATTCAGGGACAAGCCGCGTGTTGCCCAAATCCAGCGAAGCTATCAAGCCCTGGTCGACCTGATCCGCGCCGATGGCTACCCGGTGGAGAGCTACCACCTGCCGCTGATCACCGACGAGCGCCGCGCCCGTTCTACCGTGCTGCAGCGGGCACTAGGCCTGGTGGATCTACAAGCTGACCGCGAGGTGCTGACCCTCTACACCAGCCTGCTGAGCGATCACGGCGACGCCTTCCTGTGGAGCTATGCCCCCAAGGCGGACGCGGTCGGTGTGGGGATCACCGGCGGCGGGGTGAACCTCTCGGACAGCCTCGATCTGCCGCCCCTCACCTGGGACCAATTTGCGCGAGACCTGCGCCTGTGCGTGATGCAAAACAAGCCGGTCCACATTTTCAGCCTGGAAGGCTGCGTCGAGCAGGGCTTCCTCTCACGGCTGAACACCTTCGACTGGGATCAGCCCGCGCCGGTTCCCGCCAACCTGGCCCAGGTACACGGCATGCGCACCGGGCTGGCCGCCCTGCTGTGGATGATCGAGCGCCCCTGGGCTGTCCTGCTCGGCCTGGCGACCGTGTTCGGGCTGGGGTTTTTGTTTAAACGGACGGAAGATAAAAGAAAGTGGTATAAAACATAATTTGGTATTAATAACTCATTCGAGATGACAACTAATCTTTAATTGATATTAAAGCAAACAAGAGTTATGATGTAGGGGCAGACCTCCGTGTCTGCCCTGGGCAACCACAGCTCGAAGAGTGCTGCGCAAAGGGTTGCCCCTACGGGTAATAAACGATAGGAATAAATATAATGTCCAACATTCTCTAAACAGTGATTTCATAATTTGATTATCGAGTGAACCACCATCAATAAAGGAGATCAAATGGAAAACAAAATTCGCTGGGGGATCCTCAGCACAGCCAATATCGCCCGTAAAGCCATGATCCCGGCCTTGCAGGAATCAACCCTGGCCGAGGTGACCGCCGTAGCCAGCCGCGACGCGGGGAAAGCCCGCACCTTCGCCGCTGAGCTGGGCATCCCCAAGGCTTATGGCTCGTATGAAGCCCTGCTGGCCGACCCCGAGATCGACGCCATCTATAACCCGCTGCCCAACCACCTGCACAAAGACTGGACGATCCAAGCGGCTGAAGCCGGAAAGCACATCCTGTGCGAAAAGCCCCTGGCGCTCTCCGTTGAGGACGTCCAGGCGATGATCGATGATGCTGTAGCCAACGGGGTGCAGTTAATCGAAGCCTTCATGTACCGCCATCACCCGCGCATCGCGGCCGCGCGCCAGATGCTGCACGAGGGCAAGATCGGCGAATTGAAGACGATCGAAACCGAGTTCACCTTCAAGCTGGATAACTTCAGCGACATCCGCTACCAGCCCCAAATGGGGGGCGGCGCGCTGCTGGATGTGGGCTGTTACTGCGTCAGCATTAGCCGTCTAATGGCCGGGCGCGAGCCGGTCGCCGTCCAGGCCCGGGCGCATTGGGCCCCCACCGGCGTGGACGACCAGCTGACCGGCATCCTCGATTTCGGCGACGGGCTGCTGGCCCATTTCGATTGCGGCATCAACCAGGCAGGCCGCCAGCGGGGCCTGTTAGCCGGTACGGAAGGCACCCTCGAGCTGCCGATGACCTTCAACATGGGCCTCGTAGAAACCCTGATCCATGAGGCACATGAAACGGGCGCAACCCGGGTGCACACCTACCCGCCGGTAAATATGTACCGCCTGCTGGCCGAGGACTTCATGGGCGCCATCGCCGGGGAGGCCCCCGCCTTCCCCATCGAGGACGCCCTGGGGAACATGCGCACACTGCAGGCGCTGCTGGCCTCCGCCCGGCAGAACGGTCAACCAGTCGCACCGTAAGGCGAGGGAATCGAAGCATTGAAAGAAAAACCGCTGTAGGGGCGACTCAAGAGTCGCCCCTACTATATAATAAACATAATTTATATTAATAATAAATTCAAAATCTGAATTTCATTAATTTCGAATATTACCATTCGTTCATCAACACGCCCCTCCATTAATTATTTTTTTAGTGTATAATCCTGTGAGGTGCACGTTTGGCCAGGCTCCAGCGATGGAACCCAATTAATCAATTTTATAGAAAGATGGTTTTTAATGATCAGAAATAAATTACCGATTGTCAGTCTTATTTTCTACATCTTGGCAGGTCTGTTCTTGCTCTTTGCGATTTGGGCAGCAGTTTTTTCCTTCCAATACATCTCAGGCATGGTCGCCATGGGCCAGGTCGTGGTCCGCGATTCCTTGTTTGAAATCACCAGCTTCCACTTTTCCAACTTCGGCCAGTACGTGGTGTACGCCGCCCTGCTGTTCGCTGCTGGATGGATTGTGTACCTGGTCACCGACCCCGAGATGGAACTGGTCTTCGTGGATGATGACGAGGAAGAATTAGCCGAAATCGTGGAAGATGAACTCCTGGATGAGGTTGAAGAAGACTAACCCAAGGGCATGATCAACGCCGCAAGCGCGGCTGCAGGGCGATCGATCCCCGCAGCGGCACACACAGCGCCCTGTTCCACCTGATGTGGAACAGGGCGCTGTGGTGTAATAATTGCAAGGTTCTAGTGAATAAAGGCTTCTCCTGGGAGAAGCTGTCAGCGTCAGCTGACTGCCTGCCCTGAGGAGGTATGACGTGAGGGATGAGGGGAAAATGTTACTCACTGGCCATTCGTAGGGCGGGTTCTGCACCCTGCCCTGGGACTTGAAGGCGTTAGGGTGAACCCACCATTATTAATATTTCAATCTCAACGGCCTTCCAACCAGCTCAATTTCAGCACATCCAGGCCACGATCCTGGAGACCTGCGGTCAAAGGCACTCGCTGGTCTGGAGACCAGCGAGATCAAAGCCCCATCAATTCTGGGCGGCGGATATACGCCGCTCAAGTTCATCCTTTTTCTGATGGTGCATCACCAGCACGGTGTGCTGCACATCTTCTAAATAGGCACCCCGCAGGGGGTACCATATCAGCAGCAGGGCGCCCAGCAGGCAAGCCGCACCAGGCAGCACCCCGCTGAAGACCTTGATGCCCAGCACCGCTTGGGCCGGCTGGTTGAGGAAGGTCTCCCCCAGCTGGGAGGCACGCGTCACAAAATCGGTGCGCTCGAGGATGAAGGGGATGATCCAGATGGCAATCGACTGGGCCGGCTTGGTGATCAGCGCATTCACGCCGAAAAAGGCGCCTTCACGCCGCACGCCGGAACGCACCTCGTCTTCATCCGCCACCTGGGCGAACAACACGTTCGTCAGCGTCTGCGGACCGGATAGCCCCAGCCCCGCCACGGCGATGCAGACCGGGATCAGAGCTGTGGGCACAAAGGCGATCGCGATCAGCGCCACGCCAGCCACCACCAGCAGCACCTGCTGCGCCGCGACCACGCCGAAGCGCTTGCGGAACAGCGAGGTCAAGGGGATGCCGATCAGCAGCGGCACGAACAAGAACACCAGCAGCTGGATCGCCGGCCAGCCCATCACATAATCCGCCAGGTAAAAGATCGAGCCCAGCAGCAAAGAGCTCATCAAGATCGACATGAAGTTCTCCGCCACCAGAACCAGGAAGGATTTGCTGGTAAAGGTGAACCGGATCGCGTCCCAAAACGGCAGCGGCTGATCGACCACGGTAAACTCGGGGCGCTCCTTGACCTTGTAGGTGGTGAACATGATCAGCGCCATGCTGACCAGCCCCACGATGATCATGGCGATGTACAGGGGCGCAAAGGAATCACCCGCCGATTTTGGCCGCACCAGGTCTGGGATCAAAAAGCCCAGCAGCGTCCCCAGCATGCCGAAAAGTGAACTGGAGATTTGCAGCCCGTTACGTTGCGCGTCGGATTCGGTCACCTCCGGCAGCAGGGCGGAGTACACCAGGCCGATGATGGTATAGAAGGTATCGTACAGCAGCATCGTGACCAGCATCCACCAGAACAGCGCCTGCTGACCGGCTTGCGGCGGCGCAAACCACACCAGGATGAAGGTCAGCGCCAAAAAGGGTGCGGTAAAGCGCATATAGGGGATGCGCCGGCCGCGCTTTGAGCGGGTGCGGTCGGTGATGTAGCCAAATAGGGGGTCGTTGAAGGCATTCCACAGCGCGTAGATCGTGGCGGCAATGCCGATCCAGTAGGCGCTCAACCCGAGGTAGTCCTGGTAGAAGATGGTCAGCAGCCCGCCGTAGATGCCAGAGATCAGGGACGTCCCTAGGGCAGCCAGCCCCCAGGTGAATTTATAGCCCACACTGAGCTTGATCGGTTGCAGTGCGGTGTGTTCAGTCATGGCTGATTCCTTTTGTATGTCAATTTGCTCTTTAGAGGCTGTTCGGCATCAGGTCCTTCAGTGCTTGGTAGCCGATCACCTGGATGCCTTCATCCCGGATGAACTCGCGCGTGGCCTCGCTCATGAAGGTCTCGTAATCCGCCACCCGGCAGGCCCAGGTCGGCATGATCTGGCGCAATTCGGGGGTGTCTTTGGCGGGATGGATGATGAAGTGGGTCAGGCCGGGCTTCAACGCGCTTAGCGCCCGTTTGGCCTGCTCAAAGCGGTCCTCCGGATCAACCAGCTGCAGCGCGGTGAGACCGTCCAGCAAGGGCATGCCCATCTCTTCCAGGGTGTTGACCATCTCCCTGATCATCTGGGCGGTGGCTTGATCCACATTGCCAACACCCATCAATTCATCAGCCGAGAGGCGCGGGATCATTGGCGGCAGGCCGTATTTGATCGCCAGCTGGATATAGCCCGGAATGATGGCGGGGTGGGCAATCGAGCCCATGTGGGTGTCAATATGGGTCAGGTTCATTCCCTCCCCCAGGGCACGGCTGATCTGGGTCTCTAGCTCAACGATGGCGGCCTCAGGGTCGGCTTTAGCCCACACATCGGGTGTAGCTTTATGAAAGAATCCCCCCTCGTCCAGCAAGCCAGAAGCGGGGTCACGCGTGCTGAGCGGCGCCCAGCGGTAGCGCTCGTATTCGCTGGTCAGGGTCAGGTGGACCCCCAAATCAGCGCCTGGGTGCTCACGGGCATAGGCCGCTGCCTCCAGGAACCAGGGACAGGGCACCATCACCGCCCCGCTGGAGATCAGGCCGAACTCAGCCAGGTCGGCAAAGGCGTCCACACTGGCCTGGCACATACCGATATCATCGGTGTGGATGATGACCACACGGTCATCTGCTGAAAAACCAAGATTCTTGAGAACAGGATTGGGCTGCATTGTTCCTCCCCGAAATCGTGTGTTGAATGGGCAATGTCCCTATTATAGTCACATTCTGATTTTCTGCCCTTCGGAATTTCCGGATCAGGTCAAAACAAGAAAAGAACCAATCGTGGTGGTGACAGCGACCATCACACCGGCTCGTAAATTCCTGGCTGATAGCTGATAGCTGATAGCTCAAGCCAAACCCTTGTTGCCTAATACTCATTCGCCTAACCGCCTAATAAACGAAGCAACAACGCGAATCTATTCACCATTCATGAAATCCCTGAAGTCAACGCAGAACACCTGAACCGCGGAGACAGGCGCTCGAAATGTGAGGGCTAATGAAGTCCTTTCTCTGCAGGGGAGGGATGGAGGGAGAGGAAAAAACACATAAAAACGGTGAGAATTTGATTGAACTCTGAAAACAATCAGGATAAAAGGATTGTAAGGATAATTTCTATTTGCATTAAAAGGCCGATGTTCAAGACGTTTCTTCTGCGATTATATCGTAATAATTTGTATGATGTACAAACGAATCAATTGTAAATTACCCGAGCTGTCGTTGCGGTTCTCTCATCAAGAAACCGCCCTTACAGCCACCCCTGATTGGGGCGACAACTTGACGGATGATTGGGAATTAATGAGCGGACCTAGCCTCCTGCTGAGAAACCAGTCCTCCAGCAACCTTGATCGGGATCAATAATCCCACAGCAGCAACAACCAGGAGGCAACCAAAGTAACAACTCAAGGATATGCTCAGCTTTTGCATCATAAACCCGGCCAAAGCAAATCCAATGATCCCCCCTAACCAGACAGTGGCGCCAAACAAGGCCAGTCCTTTACTGATAGACTGACGGATGACCAGGTCCATAACGAGCGCATTTCCTGCTGAAGCCATAGATCCAGCCTGAACCCCCACAATGATCGATACCAACCAAAAATGCCACAACGCCCTGGAAAATGGCAGCAGAATCAGGGCAATCACCAAGCTCAGACACGCAAGAAAGAGCACCTTTTTCCGGCCTACACGATCCGAAAGCAAGCCCAACAGAACTGGCAGTGGGAACGAGATCAATCCCGCGACCACACCAGCACTTGAAATTTCCAGCGCATCAAAACCCAACGCGCTCATGGAGAGCGAACGGATCAGGATAAAAATCGAACTGCTGACCGACAGCACCAAGCTCGCTGAAAATAGGAAGAAGTAATGTCTCCCTAACGGCGAACCGACTGGGGGTTGATCTTCTTCGAGTTGGGAGGGCTGATCTTCCTTCTCTTCCAAAAACAGCGCAGCAATAAACCCAATGAAAGAAAGAGCAGCCAAAGCACTGAACATGGTGGGATAACCCCATTGTTTAACCATCCAACCTATTCCCAGGCCGCCAACGACTGCGCCAAGCCCACTCGTCAATCCAATCACGCCAAAAACCTTGCCCCGCTCATCCTTGCCTGCCGAGAGACCGGTTAAAATCGAACACAAAGCCAAACCCAATCCACCCAAAAACCACAGCAGTGACGTAAACAAGATCAAAGCAATCAGTGAGTTAATTCTTCCCAGAGCCCAATATAAGGGAATACACAGAGATATGGCCATCAGATATGGAAGTTTTCGCCCGAAACGGCTGGCAGAGACCCAACCGGCAGATAGCGCGCCTGCTGTGAGGGCGAGACTCACGACAGCCAGGTACAGCCCAGCAAGGACGGAATCCGCACCCAGGCTTTCAGCATAGACTGGCAGGAGTGGAGTCAGACCTAAACCAACAATCAAGGGGATCAAAGTGCAAATAAACAAGAAAATCAGTTGTTTTCTCCGGATGGTCATCCTATCACCGCCGTTTTGAATCAAGATTACATCTTGCCGTGCTATTAACCAGCAAACGACCTGTGCTATTCCCTTTTCGATGAAAATCGTGCACATCAATGGAAATTAATAAAATCTGCGATGAGGGAATGTGTAAAAAATGAAAACCTTGCTAACAGTTTAGCGAAAAATAAAGGTTTTTGCAAGCATTTTCTGTAAAATCGAGCATCAGCTTGCTCCTGAAGGAACATTTCGCCAAGATTCGTTAGTGTTGAATGGTGAGTGGTGAACGGTGAGTAGTGAATGGTGAATGGTGAGTGGTGAATGGTGACCCGTCCAAAATAACGTTTACAGAAAATATTAGGGAACAGGTAGCTCACTGCGTGGCTTCTGGGAAGTGAAACATTGGGATGTCAATCATGTGCCGATATATGCATTATGTAGATACGCCCCGGCGGGGCGTCTCTACTAACATGTTCAGGTCAGCCGTAGCTGATCATTGTGGAGATCAATATTTGAAATCACCCCACCTGCGTGTCTCTACGATTGGCTCCAACCCTCGATTTCGTCCGGGTTTCAAAAAATCAATCCTTTTATTGTCTTTAGATCCCCGGGATTTCGGCAACAGATTTTGGTAATGCATGAATTTTGTATGCTCGTGAGAACGAGCAAAATGTGAATTCTTAAAATCCCAGGGATCTTTGTTTTTCGGTCCCCAGTCCTCGGTCTTCAGTCCATTTATGAAGAAAATAAACTACGCTTTGAACTATCAGCTATGAAATCCCCGGAGCGTAGCGGAGTGCGGCCAGCTACCAGCTAAAAACTATCCCCTTTGCGCCTGATGGCAACCCGCAGCCAGCCTGTCCCGCTGAAGCGCAGGTCACGCTTCTCAAATAGGAGCCAAGCTAGCAGAAGGAACGCCAGTGACACGCCCAATAAAATCAACAGGTGACCAATATTCAACCCGCTCAACGCCCTGCCGCCCTGGTAATAGCGCATCGGTGAAAAGCGGTTCAAACCTTCCAACCGGTCGTCAATTTGCGCCAGGGATGTGATGAAGAAACTGGCAATGATTACCAAGTTGGATACCATTGAGGCGGCTCCGCTGGTCGGCAGGATCATGCTCAGCAGCAGCGCCAGGCTCAGGAACAACAGCAGCACCGCAAACAGCGAGATGAACGGGTGGACCAGCTGACCCTGGTCCAGGTCAAAGCTGTCGGTACTGGCCAGCCCCAGGGCAAACCCGCCCCAGGTGATCACCAAAATCAAAACCAGGGTCAGGATCAAGGCTGCCAACTGGCTCCAAAACACCGTTGAGCGGCTGACCGGCTGGGCCAGTATCAGTTCCAGGCTGCCCTCCTCTTCCTTTTTGACGATCAGGCTGGTCGCCCCTGAAACCGCGACAATCCCCAAAATTACCTGGATGTAAGAGAAGAATTCAAGATGAATGAAGCCTGCCGGGTCAAAAATATCGACATCCCCGCCAAAAAACGCCAGCATCTCTTCAGGAAAGGCTGCCAACATCTGCTGCAGATCAATATTCATGCCAAACATCGATTCGTAGATATCAAACAAGAAATAACCCAACAAAGCCAAACCGAGCCCCCAACCCAGGATCATCAAACCATTTTTGTACAATTTCCGGGAAAATAAAGTTAACATCGGTCATTCCTCCCCTTGATCGTCTTTGTAATACTTCAAGAACACCTCTTCCAGCGAAGGGCGGTGGATCGCCAGGTCTCTCACCGGGAATTGGGCCAGGGTTTTGATCAGCCCGTCCATCTCTCCAGCTATCTCCAGCGTAAACGTACGCTGCTCATCATTGATGCGCAGGATCTTGATGTTTGCCAGGTGCCCAAAGCTGTCTTCAGGGACCGGCTCGGCAAATTGCACAGAGGCGCGGGTCAGCGCCCGGTTGATCAGGTCATCGGTCTGGGCGATCTCAACCAGCGCGCCCTGGCGGATGATCCCCACCCGGTCGGCGATCTTCTGCACCTCCGAGAGGATGTGCGATGAAAAGAAAATCGTGGTGCCCTGGTCCGCTTCCTCACGGATGATATTGAGCACTTCCTGCTGCATCAGTGGGTCCAGCCCCAAAGTTGGCTCATCCAGCATCATCAACGGCACCCGTCCGATAAAACAGCTCAGCAAGCCCACCTTTTGCCGGTTGCCCTGCGAGAGGGTTTCGATCTTTTGGTCCAATGATAGGTCCAGCCTCCCCGCAAGTTCGAGCAGTTCCTCCCAGCTGCGGGTGTCTTTCCTCAGCTTACGCAGGTGCCGCAGGAATTTGCGCGGCGTGAAATCCCCTTCCATTGCCAGGTCACCTGGCAGGTATCCCACCCTAGCTTTGACCCGTTGCGGCGCTTGCTGCGGGTTGAAGCCCATGATCTTGATCGTTCCACGATTGGGACGGATCAGGTCCAGCATGCAGCGAATGGTGGTCGTCTTCCCGGCACCGTTCGGTCCCAAAAAGCCAAATACTTCACCAGGTCTGACGGTTAAGTTCAAACCCCGCAGGGCATGCAGCTTGCCATAATATTTATGCAGGTTTGTCAGCTCAATGATCGCATCCGTCACCGTGTACTCCCTTCTTCCACGACAGCAAAACAGATTACTTGCGAAATCCAAACCAGATTCCGGGGGGATTTTGATCTAAAGTGATGATCCAATCGCCCCATGATTAAGTCAAATTACAACAAAAATTCGTCGTCATTACTCAGCATCTTCGTGCCCTGTTCAGCACCAAGGCTGCTTGAGTAGATGCGCTCGGAATGATATTACATGCCTACGATGATCAAAATACCAGCAGCCAGGGCGAGGATATCAATTACGATCCCCAATGGGCTCAAGCTGACCAGCGCGACCAACCCCACCAGGATCAGCCAGATGAAGAACAACAGGTAACCAATCCGGGCATTGACCTTTCCCATGCGGATCAGCAGCAAGACGCCCGCCGCCAACGCGAGGATCGCCAGGACCGTACCCATCCCGGAAAAGCTGAAGCTCAAAATGCTGGCCAAGCCGTCGATAATCAGGTAGATCGCAGCCAGCAGCCAACCGACCCGAAAGGAAATACCCGGGGTATAGACCAATATCAGCACACCGGCAGCCACAGCCAATATGGCCGTCACCAAACCCAGGCCTGCCAGCCCAGAGACCAGGCCTGCCAGCCCTGTCAGGATCAGGAAAACGCCTAGAACGATTGCTGTTAATTTTCTCATATTCATGATGTCCTCTCTTAATAATTTAGATTATAATCAATTTAAGTTTACCAAATTTTAAAAGGCAAAGTAAAGACCTTGGCTTGGCAGGGTATGGCGAGTGCAAAGTCAAATATTTTTGCAGAATCATCAATCTATCCTTAGTAAACACCCTCTCCTTCCCCGAGGGGAAAGGCTGGGGATGGGGTCTGTTAACTCACGAACGACGAAATTACAGACATTTCAACCACTTTGCAAACGCCCTGCTTGACAGGGCATAGCGCCTATGTTAAAACTGAGAAACCTTGTTTAACCATCACCGGCGGTGGGACACGCACCCACCCGCTCGGTTTGGAGCCCGATGAAGATCATCCATGTCATTCCCACTTATAATGAAGCGCAAAACCTGCCAATCCTGGTCACGGCGCTGTTCGCCCAGAACATCCCCGATTATCACATCCTGGTGGTGGATGACAACAGCCCCGATGGGACCGGTGAGGTGGCCGAGGGGTTAAGGGCTCAATTTGAGGGCAAATTGTCCGTGCTGCACCGTGCCAGCAAAGCCGGCCTGGGAAAAGCCTACATCCACGGCCTGCGCCAGGCCCTCGACGACGGCGCGGATGTGATTGGGATGATCGACGCAGACCTGAGCCACCCCCCCGACCGGCTGCCCGACCTGCTGGCGGCCCTGTCTCAGGCTGATATTGCCATCGGGTCACGCTATGTACCCGGGG
>JAHYJN010000012.1 GCA_019428905.1 Candidatus Brevefilum sp. | reverse complement strand
ATGGCTGTCAACCGCTCGGGCTAACGCCCTCTTAAGCTCAAAGAGCCGCTTGCCTGGCGGAGCCAGGCTCGACCTTGCCAGCCCGGCATGCTGCGCTTCGCCTCCTTGCCTTTCCTCCCTCGTGCGCCTTCGTGCTTCTCTTGCTTTTGTAATGTTCTTTCTAATCGTTTGTCGCTCGCTTGCACCATGTTCGACTCCTCCGCTCGGATCAGTCCGCTGCCGCCTACAGCCCCTCGCTGCGCTCGGGTCTTCCGTCAGGCGCTTCCTGCCCTCGCTTCGTCGCTCCCATCGTGCAGCTTCGCTAAAGATGATTCATAAGGCGGCTGCCAGCCTGCCCCGAAAAGAACACAGGTCAGGCTGGCTGTATCGCCGCCTTACGAAGTCCCTGAAGCGCAGCGAAGGGATACAGGTTACCAGCAAGCTGGTAACAACCATTCGGTTAATGTTTTCCTATCAGCTACCAGTTATCAACTATTCCCTAAAGGTGCTCCCATGAATCAAATCGCAATTGGTGATCTAATCTCAAGTTTTACGGTTCTCGATGGTCAATCCGTCGCTACACCCTACATCAAAGCCATCATCCACTTCAAGTTCTCTGGCGAACCCTTCGTCAAAGAATCTATTGACCTTCAACTCAAAGGCACTTCTTCTCAGATTTCTGGTGCCATCACCACGCTTGAAACCATCATTCAGCGTGCGCTGTTATACGATAACATCGGATATTCTTCTCCGCAATACTTGCGCTTTCAGCTGACCGCTGGAGGTGACTACTACTACACCCCCATTACCAATATTTACCTAGCTGCCAATCCCGCAGGTTATCTCACTCAGCAAACCGGTTCCAAGGTGATCACGATCCATTACACCCGTCCCAACTACTTTGATGGTCCCAAAACCCAACTGACCCTCTCCGGTCGAGCCGGCACCAAGATCCCACCTAACTCATATCGCCTTTATAACCACACTGATTCTGGCACCTACCATGGTTCAACTGCCTTGATCGATCCATCCAACTTCTCAACTGATCTACCAGCGCCATTGCGCATTGAATATTTCTTCGCCACGCCGCCAGCAGCTATCCTCAAAGATTTATTCATAGGCATTTTCCATCATCCTACCTATGATGCAGATACACCCTTCTTCGCTTATTACAATAATCTTTTAGGTGGCACACCTTATGCCACCGGCGCAGCCATCCAGGGCTATTATGACCGCTTCTCATGGACCGCATCCACATTCGCTTATATCACTACCTATCTAGTTGATTCCGCTTATATTCCCTATTTCAATGGTCAAACATTTAGGCCGATCATCCACTTATTTAATACCCATGCCTATACCGATCTTTATCTCAAAGTTCATATTGAGCGCTATGGTGAAGTTCTTTATGTCTCTGAGCCCGTTTATTGTGCCCCTGGTTATGGTTATATTATCCTCCCACCAGTAGAGATCCCTCCGAATTATCTCCTTCGTGAAGTAAATCCAGAGCGGCTCCAGGTCGTTTTATATGGTTATCGTACATCCGGTGCCACAGTCACTCTGGATATTGACTGCCTGACGCTTTTCCCCCTTACCTACGCAGTCTCTTTTTTTGGCTTTATTGACACGGTCTATAACTATACGATCATCGATGATTCTTTTAGAGACCGTTACAATATTCGTGTTTCACCCTCAACGGGTGAAACAGTCTCACATGCCCGGGTGGGTGGGCCATTGCTTTTATATCCCAATTCACATTCACGCATCTTTTTTTACTGGTCCGATTCTAATAACCTAATGCCGATTTCCAATATTGCTGACCTCAAAATTTTCTACTATCCCCGACTAAGGCTGCTATGACCCTACATGCTACCATCCTAAACCGTGACTTCTCAACCCATCCCATCCGACCAGTAAATTTCCGGGTCGACAAGCTCAGCTGGACCGCCTACGGCGGACCAGCTGAAGCCACTCTCAGTGCCGGCGCACCGATCGAGCGCCTGCTCGAATACACCGGGCTGATCCGCTGTCCCATCACCATTTCAGATGAATTTTCCATCCCAGCCTGGTGGGGCTTTATTGATCGAATCACTGTTCGCTTCGAAAAGTCTCAATTCGAGATCTCCCTTGATAAGTTGTTCAATTGGGTCAGTGTCAAATACTCTTTTATTTCCCCTGATAATAAGTTATCCGATCAATATCAAACAACTTTTGCTTCTAATTCACTTTCTGGTGCAGAGTATGGCTGGCGAGAACTTACACTTTATCGCAAAAACATCGATGATGTTTTTGCTAATAACCTCCGTGATACTTTCTTAGAACTTTCTGCATTCCCCCAATCTGTATTATCCCCCCATGGTAAGTTATCTGATCCCTATATCCAGATTCATTGTTCTGGTTGGTTTAGCACCCTCGATTGGGTCTATTATCAAAACCTCGAAGGTTTTTATGCCAATCAAGGTCCTGGGCCAGGTTCTGTTGCTTCTGGCAATGGAACCATCTCTAATGTTGCTCAATCCTTCATACCGAATGAAAATGTTGATGTTAAGTATGTTTATTTTCTTATGCGTAAAGTTGGTTCACCGACCAATAGTATTTTTGCTCGTATTTATTCAAATGTTAGCGATGCTCCCAGTGCTGTTTTAGCAACTTCAACTGGTTTTTCAGGCCCTTTATTATCTCCCTATAATTACACTTGGGTCAAATTTACTTTTTCCACAGCATATACCCTCACTGCTGGTACTAAATATTGGGTTCTTTTCCATCCGAATACTTCTAGTGCGACCGATTATTTTCAGCTTCGCATTGATGAAAATTCTAATTTTCCTCAAATAGGTAAGTATGGCCGGCAGTATTCCGGTGGCGCTTGGAATTTGCTCACTTCTGTGACCAATCCCGGCTCTCGTCCTGATCTTTATTTTCGTGTCGTTTGCGAAAAAGATACCGGTGCCCAGCTTTACGATATTGCTACCGTAGGTAATCAATTTTTTACCAATGTGGGGACCATTACCAGCGGCGTTAAAACTTCCCCCTATCGTGATAATAGTCAAACCTGCTTGGATGAAATCCATGCCCTTATGAAGTTAGGTATGTCAAATCAACGCCTTATTCTGGCCAATGTCACCTTGCAACGCCGCCTTGATTGGTACATGCAGCCAGATCCTGCTGTTCCGACCGTGTATATGGATCGCCATGGTCGTTTCTTCTCCAAAGAACAAAAGTTCTTGCAACCTTATTTTCCCCCCATTGGCCAATTTGCTATGTTATCAGGCATTGACCGCCTAGTAATGCCCTTTGACCGTCACCGCATCCCCACCTATTTTGTCGATCAATTTGTTTATACTCCATAATCTGAGAGGTAGATCGGAGCAGCGCCATTTATGTCATCCCACATTCCCCTGAATATAAGAATCGCGTTATGATTACACCTGCCACCGCGGCATGATCGATGCGGGCAATGATGTTAAGAAGGGAGCAAGACCGGGATGCCGAGAGGGACCTATTTTTTTACCAAGGACTTTTTGTGGGGGACCGCCACGTCTGCGCACCAGGTGGAAGGGCGCAATGAGAATAACACCTGGTACGCCTGGGAGCAGGAGGACGGCCGTATTTTGGAAGGTCACCAGTCCGGGCTGGCGTGTGATTGGTGGAGCGGTCGTTGGCGTGAGGACTTTGACCGGGCGCAGGCCGGGTCGCAAAACGCACACCGCCTGTCGATTGAGTGGAGCCGCATCCAGCCGGCGCCGGACCGCTGGGATGAAGATGCACTAGACCGCTACCGGGAGATGCTGGTCGGCCTGCGGGACCGCAAGATGACCCCCATGGTAACTCTGCACCACTTCAGTGAGCCGTTTTGGGTGGCGGAGATGGGTGGGTGGGAAAATGAGGCGATCATCGAGCTGTTTGCCGCCTATGTGCGCAAGGCCGTGGAAGCCCTGATGCCCTACTGCCAGCTGTGGGTGACGATCAATGAGCCGAATGTGTTCGCCTTCAGCGCCTTTGTTGACGGCGTGTTCCCCCCGGGAAAAAAAGACTTGAAACAGGCGGAATTGGTGCTGCAGCATTTGGTCCGTACCCATGCGCGGGCATACCATGTGATCCACGAACTGCAGGAAAGTGCCCGCGTGGGGGCGGCTGTCAATTACCGGGGCTTCATCCCCGCCACGTGGCTTCCGGGTGATCGGATCGTAGCCAAGGTCTTCAGTAAAATATTCAATGACGCTTTCCCGCACGCCCTGCAGACCGGCGTGTTTGATGTGATCCATAAAAAGCAGTCTCTTCCCGAAACTGCCGATACGCAAGATTTCTTGGGTTTGAACTACTACACCTGCGACAAGATCCGCTTCAGCCCTTTTGCGCCGGGTCGGTTTTTTTCCCGGCAGTTCTTCCCTAAGGGGGCCCTGCTAAGTGAATCTGGGACGATCGCCCATGTGCCAGGGGGAATGGTTGATGCGGTCAAATGGGGGCATCAATTTGGGGTGCCGATGATCATCACAGAAAATGGGGTCGACGATGGGGAGGATGACCTGCGCCCGCAATACCTGGTGGAGCACCTGCATGCCCTGTGGCGGGTGATCAATAACAATTACCCAGTTGAGGGTTATTTCCATTGGACTTTGGTGGACAACTTCGAGTGGGAACGCGGTTGGACGCAGCATTTTGGCTTGTGGGGCTTAGACCGGGAGACCCAGGCGCGGGTACGCCGTCCAAGCGCAGACCTTTTTGCTGAAATCTGCCGCACGAACGGGATTTCTTCAGAAGTAGTGGAAAAGTATGCGCCGGATGCCCTATCGAAGCTTTTTCCGTGAAGCGGGTGACGAACCGCGGTGATGGTGCCCGTGAGTCGTTTTATCCCTCGCCAGACCCCTCCGAACTGGTTTGGTCACCTATCGCTTGAATGCGGTTATAATTAGCCTTTGCTCGAATTTATCGTTATTATTTGGTAACGACTCAGCGTCTGAGGGAATAGGGGGTGTGGTGTGGCGGCGACGTCGACATACCACACCCCCTGCCTTCAGGAGCAGGTCTACCTGGGCGTTACAATTCTTGTTAATATCAAACCTAAAGGAGTCTTGATGAAAAAAGTTGCCATTATTACTGACAGCAGTGCCTATTTACCGGATGATGTCATCAAAGAACTGGGGATTCACGTTGTCCCGTTGACTCTGCACTGGGAGGAAGATAGCTACCGGGATGGGGAAGACATCCGCGCTGAGGAATTTTATGCCCGCCTGGCGGGATCAGACACGATCCCCACCACCAGCCAGGTGACGGTGAACGAATTTACCAAGCTGTTCACCAGCCTGCTTGAGGAAGATTATGCCGTGCTGGCCTTGCTGCTCTCCAGTGGGATCTCGGGCACGGTTGAATCGGCGCTGCAGGCACAAACGGCCTTCCCCGATGCACCCCTAGAGGTGATGGATTCGCGCCTGGTCTCGATGGCCTTGGGCTGGATGGTGATTGGGGTGGCACGAGCCGCCAAGGATGGCGCCAGCCTGGCGGAATGCAAGGCGCTGGCTGAAGCTATCTATCCTAAGATTGGGGTGTATTTTACGGTCGATACGCTCAAATTCTTAAACAAAGGGGGGCGGATCAACACCGCTAAGCGGTTAATGGGCGCAGCCCTGAACATCAAACCGATTATGGAAATCAGAGATGGTAAGATCGAGCTGGTTGAGTCGGTGCGCACACGCAAGAAAGCACTGGGGCGCATGCTAGAATTGGTGGAAGGTGATATCGCCGGGTGTGAGAGCGTGCGGATTTGTACCTTTCATGCCGCAGCCGAGCAAGACAACCAGGCCCTGATGGCAGAAGCGGTGGCACGTTTCAACCCGGTGGAGACGCTGACCACCTTTGTCAGCCCGGTTATCGGCGCGCATACCGGACCTGGAACGGTGAGCATCGCTTACCAGATGGATTAGGCTACAGCCAACCGCGCAGCCCGTAGATTAGCAAGCCGATATACTCCTTGATGACGTTGGTCGTTAGGTTGAGAGCGCTGGCGTTGGGCAGCAGGTGGATCACAAACTCGCCGATGGTCGGCCTGAAGGTGGCCTGCCAATTGTGCTCGGTGATGGTGAAATCCGCCGGGGCAGGGATGACCGTGATGCCCTGGCTTTCGAAGAGGGCTTTGGCGCGGGGCATGTGCATGGCGGAGGTGACCAGGATCACCTCGTCGATTTCGTTTTCTGCCAACATTTCAGCCGAATATAGGGCATCTTCGTGGGTGTTTTGCGACTCAGCCTGTTGCCAGATGGCATCCGCCGGCACACCCAGGAGCAAAAGCAGCTCGGTCATCTCCTCGGCGGGGGTGGAATTGCGGTCTGAGGTAAACTCGACGTTGCCCCCGCTGGCCAGGATGACCGGTGCCGCACCTTCTCGGAAGAGTTTTGCAGCGTATAACACCCGGTCTCCGGCATTGTTGACCTCAGCCATCGGCCGAGGCGGGTCACCGGGTTCGGTGCCCCCACCCAGTAGAACAATCACCTCGGCGCTGGGGGTGTTTTCCGGGGGGAGGTTACGCCATTCCAGGGTGCGGGCTAACCCATAGCTGACCCAGCGGTTGCCAGCCAGGTATAAGATAATCAGCCCCACCACCAACAAGCCCTTCGGCCAATGGCGGGGTTTCCCCAGGATGAGCACCAGGAGGATGATCAGGGAGGCCAGCCCCAGGGGGTAGATCAGCAGCGGGAGTAACTTGCTTAGATAAACAAACATGAGTCACCTTCCTTTTTCCTTTTGTTTATGATCGTGCCTTCTTTGCGTCCTGAAATGGGTCAGGGCGCGTACTGGATGATGACATCCTCCTGTACATAGAAGGCTAATTGGTCTACCACGTAATACCCATAGGGACAGTCCCCTGCGTTGATTTGATTGAGGATGGCTGCAGAGATGACTTCGGGCAGGATGTGGGGGTTGCCCCTGAATTCGCCCAGCTTGCAGCTGGCTGCAGTTGGGATTTGATCGACCTGATTGATGATGGCATCGATGGCGGCCGAAGAGACGCTGATACGCGGTACATGCCAGCGGCTGAAATCGTGTGAGAAAGGCGCTTGGAAAAATTTGGCACCGCCGGCATAATCCCCTTCGACGATCGCTGCCACCGGCGCCCCCTCCGGGTTAACGTAATTGAACAGCACCTGGTCACCTTCTTCCGTTTCTGGCCAGATGACGTAGGGTAGTGCCAGGATATTGGGGAGGGATTTTACCAGGTCCTCCCTGCCGGCCAAAGCCAGGGCTTCGCGCAGGGCTTTGTCGTTTTCCTTTAGCTGCCACAAGATCTCGGGCGGGGAGAGCTGGTTGAGGAAGGGGTGTTCGTAAAAATGGTTGAGGGGGATGGCACCGTTTTCCAGGCACCAGGCAATAGCTTCAGCGCGCGCCTGGCGCCAGCCATCTTGTATGGTAAAGGTGCCGTTTTGATAGCGATTAGCATAGCCCTTGTCGCCCAGGTTGTAGAACAGCGCGACCGTGAAGTTGAAATCAGGATGCTCCTGTGCAAATTTCCACAATAAACCAACGCCTGAATAGTGAGCGGGCACACCATCTTCGGTGAGGGAGATTTGGTCGGCGTAGAACAGGTCATCGATGGTGATAATCAGCGGTCGGCGGCCGTTCTGCAGGTGGATGTTGCCGCCCAGCCAATCGGTGAGAGAGACGAGGGAAAATCCAGCGTCGTAAAGTGCGTTTAATTGGCGCTCAAAATCGGTTAAGCTGGTGGTGTAGCGATAGGAACTGGCCCCCGGCTGTGGGTTGAAGCGGTGGTACATCAACACGGGTGCTTTGGGGAGCGATTCCCAAACGGTGGCCGTGAGCTGTACCGGATCGGCTAAAACGATCGGCGTGGGGGTGATCGTCGGGGGGAGCGTGGTCTCAACCATAGTGGGCATATTCAATTCAATCTCCACCTGGGGGAGAGGCGTGTTGGAAACTGGCACGTTGGAAGGGTTACGGCAGCCCACCAGTGCAATCCCCAACAGGAGTGGGAGCAGGGTCAAAAGCCGTCGCATTAATTCAATTTTACCGTCATTTTGAATTTACGGGGAACCGATATGATTATCAGATTAAACGTTTTGCGGGTGGTTATTTTTTGGCCAGGCCGTTCATGGGGGAAAAATCCTGCTATAATCTAGTCTTGCGTTTATATTTTGTGGGAATATCCCCAAGGAGCATGCATGGCACGGCCGATGTGGTTGGTCAATTTATTGAAAATGAGCTTTGGCTTACGGCATGTCGGTGCAGAGTTGACCAAGTGGCCGGTGGTTGGGCGGGTGATGGAACGCGCCCTGTTCAACGGGCATCGCAGCGGGGATGCCCTGTTTTACCTGCCCAAGGACCGGGTGATCATTGATGAGAAGATCGATGATCAGCAGAACATGGTGGTACCCTCAGATGTGGTGGCGCACTTCATTAGAAAAGCGAAACATGTGTTCCTGATGAACAGCTGTATCTGCCGTGAAGCGGCGGGCTGCCAAAATCATGATCATCACATTGGGTGCATCTTTCTTGGTGAAGCGGTGTTGGAGATCAACCCCAAACTAGGGCGGTTGGTGGATGTGGCTACCGCCCTGGCGCATGTTGAGCGCGCCCGGCAGGATGGCCTGGTACACCTGATCGGGCGGGATAAGATCGATGCGGTGTGGATGGGGGTTAAACCGTATACACAATTGATGACGATTTGTAACTGCTGCTCGTGCTGTTGTTTGTTCCGGTTTCTGCCCAACTTGGCGCCGAAATTACAGAATAAGATCGAACGGATGCCGGGGGTGCGGGTGGAGGTCGGTGATAAATGTGTGGGATGCGGTAAGTGCAGCGAGGGGGTGTGCTTTATCGATGCCATCCATGTAACCAATGGGCGGGCGGTGGTTGACGAAGCATGCCGGGGCTGTGGGAACTGCGTTGAGGTCTGCCCCGAAGGCGCCATCCGGGTGGTGATTGAGCGCGAGGATTATATCGAGCATGCCATCGCGCGGCTGAGCAGAGCGGTGGATGTGAAGTAGCGTTGTTGATTAATAATCCAAAGTGTTGAGTCAGTAGGGTGGTTTGTGTGGTTCAACCCGCCGTTTTCCGTTTAGTTTGGCGGTTACACCACACCCCTTTGTTCCATCGTCTTGCTCTTCGAATGTTTTACATCAGGGCAAGCATCGCTGTGCAACCCACAAAAGAGCTATATTCTGCGTTTAAAAAGATGGTGGGCACAAAAAGCGGTGCCCACCCTACGAAAGATCGCTCGTATGCAGGGCTGAGGAAGGGGTCTAAATTTCGGTATTCTCACTCGCCAGACGTGTTTCGGCCAGTTGGCAGTAGTCAGGGTTGATCTCATAGCCCACATAGCGGCGGCCATCCCCTTTTGCTGCCAAGCAGGTGGTCCCGCTGCCGGCGAAGGGGTCCAGCACCAGATCGCCGCGGAAGGAGTAGAGCTGAATGCAGCGGTGGGGCAGTTCGACGGGGAAAGGCGCCGGGTGGCCTACCTTTGCCGCTTGGACCGCTGGGAAGGTCCACACCGACTTGGTCCAGGCCAGAAAGTCTTCCCTGGTGATGGTGTCCTCACGCTCATCTTTCGGCCGGCGAAAGCCGTCCTTGCTGAAGACAAGGATATACTCGTGCACATCGCGTAGAACGGGGTTGCTGGCCGACTGCCAGCTGCCCCAGGCGGTGGAGGGACTGGCGCTGGCGGCTTTATCCCAGATGATCTCGCCGCGCATTAAAAAGCTGATGGCCAGCATGCGTTCGATGATGAAGCTGTGCAGGGGGATGTAGGGCTTGCGTCCCAGGTTGGCGACGTTGATGCAGGCTCGCCCGCCAGGGACCAGCACCCGGTAAACCTCACGCCAGACACGATCCAGCATGTCAAGGTATTCTGACAGGGTCAGATCCTGATCATATTCTTTTTGGGCGTTGTAGGGCGGCGAGGTGACCATCAGGTGGACGCTGTGGTCGGGGAGGTCGTGCATGCTCTCACTGGAGGCGCACAGCACCCGGTTAAGGACGTCGGGCGGGGGCGGGTTTTCTTGGTAGGGAACATTTTCTGCTTTATCCTGGTCGGCGTACAGGCGGCTGTTATAGAAGCGGGAGGCGTCGTGGCTGATCCGGCCGGGGGTGCCGAAGGCGCTGGTCTCGGTTGAGGGTCTTTTTTCATCATCCATGATGGTCAATTATAGCCTGAAGCTGAAGGGTAAATGGGTTGGCGCGGTATAATTCCATCAACCCTTATTTACTGGAGGTGCGATGTTAAATACTGAAGAAGCTGTGTTGGTGATGGTTGATTTACAAGGTCGGTTGGCCGAGATTGTTGACCGGAAAGCGCTGGTGGTGCCGAACGCCATCCGGCTGGTGAAGGGCTGCCAGGCGCTCGGGGTACCGATTTTGCCGACGCTGCAAGTGCCCGAGAAGCTGGGGCCGATGCCGCCGGAACTGGCTGAAGCGCTGGGTGACACAGTACCGATCCCCAAGGCGGTGTTCAGCGCACTGCGTGAGCCGGATTTCCTGCTGGCGCTGCGCCAGTCCGGCCGGACGCAAGCGATCCTGACCGGGATCGAAGCCCATGTATGCGTGCTGCAGACCGGGTTAGACTTGCTGGATGCGGGCTACACAGTGCACGCTTTAAGCGACGGTATGTTCTCCCGCACGGCTGAAAATCACGCGTTGGCGCTGAAGCGGCTGCACGATGCGGGTGCGACCATCTCCAGTGTGGAGATGGCGCTGTTTGAGATGATCCGCACTTCGCTTAACCCCCAGTTTCGCACGATTTCGGGGTTGATCAAATAAGGAAAAGTCCTAGCTGTTGAAATCTTGATGCCGTGATAAAATAAATGCAGATTTCCCCGTCAATTCCCTACCCGTAAGCCATGAAAGGATTGTGATGGAAAAGCCCAAAACCGTAAAATTCCGTAAATGGCATTTCTTGTTCCTGGGCACCTCCCTGGTGCTGCTGGGTGCCTTCTTGTGGTACTGGAATTGGCGGGCGATTGGGCTGCCCAACCCCTTACGCCCAGAGCATTATGTCGCCCTGGTCTCCTATGTCGTTGGGATGGTGGTTCTGGGATTATTCATCTTCCGGCTGACGAGAGACCAGGTGACGGTGATGCTGGTGTGGCTGATCATCGTGAACGTCGTGGCCGCCTTGGTGACGGCCTGGATCTACCGCACTTACCCCTATTTCTTTGAGGTGATGCGGCCGCTGGATATCCACGTTGATGGTCCGGCCTATGTTGATGCGTGGCAGCGCTACTTCCTCACGCCTGTGGTTTATGCACTGCACACTGGGCTGGTGCTGCTGTGGACGGAGAGTTTGGTGATGTTCCTGGTGCGCAGACCGGGCGAGGAGCCGGGGTAGATGCACGCTTGACAATCCTGGGGGTGCAGGTTAAAATCATTCACACGCTCAGACAAGGAAGCGTCATAAGCCGAGTTAGCTCAGTTGGTAGAGCACGCGACTGAAAATCGCGGTGTCCACAGTTCGATTCTGTGACTCGGCACCTTGTGTTTAAAAGAGGCTGTTCTGGCAAAGGACAGTCTCTTTTTGGTAAAGAAATTTCACAACAAAGGATATAAGGGATTTAAAGTATTGAACCACGAAGGCGCATTGGGTTTGTAAAGTAAGGTTCATGATATAAGCATTAAAAAAGAGATTTCTAGAAAAAAAGCCTGTAAATTGATAGCTTTCTTGGCGTTCTTTTTGCTTTAGCGGTTAATGGTTTTCTTTGTGTCCTTCGTGGCCTTTGTGGTTTAAGATGTTAACGCCCAATTGACTGCGGCCTGGGCGTGGATGGCAGTTGTGTCAAACACGGGGATGGCGACATCCGCTTGCTTGATCAGCAGGGGGATCTCGGTGCAGCCGAGGATCACCCCCTGGGCGCCACGGGCTTGCAGGTCGGCGATCACCTCCAAATAGACCTGGCGCGATGCCTCCTGGATGACGCCCATAACCAGCTCGTCGTAGATGACGCGATGCACGGCATCCATACCGGCTTGGTCAGGAATCAAAACCTGCAAATCGTGCTGGCGCTCGAGCCGGCCGCGGTAGAAATCTCCTTCCATGGTGAAGCGCGTGCCCAGCAAGCCCACAGTATCCAACCCCTGGTCTTTGACGGCGGCTGCGGTGGCATCAGCGATATGCAGCAAGGGCAATTTTGTGGACGCCTGAACCTGGTCGGCCATGCGGTGCATGGTGTTGGTGCAGATCACCAGGCAGTCTGCGCCGCCGCGCTCCAGCCGCTTGACGGCAGCGATCATGGCCTGGGTGAGGGCGTCCCATTCCCCGGCGTGCTGCAGGGCTTCGATCTCCGCAAAATCGACCGAGTACAGCAAGCATTGGGCGGAGTGTGACCCGCCCAGGCGCGCCTTCACACTGTTGTTGATGATGCGATAATATTCGAGGGTGGATTCCCAGCTCATCCCGCCTAACAGCCCAATGGTTTTCATGCGTGCGCTCCTCTGGTGTCGATTTCTGATACATACTCATTTTATCGCGCTTTGCTTTGAATTCATCCCATATTATCTATCAACGAAAAGGTTGAAATCCACTTTTTAATTTGTTATAGTATTTTTACATCATATTCTCATCGCACGTATTCCCACCAAAGATCTCATCATTGACTATTCAAGTCATAGATCCCCAAAGCTACGGAAAGATTACAGCAGCATTAGACTACTTTTAGCAAAAATTTAGGTCACTTCTTATCATTATCAATTATTTACGAGCGATTAATGTAAGGTGCTTGTTATCAATCCTTGTATCAATGAGAAGGAGTACACGCAATGAAAACTGAACGAACACCTGGATTTAGGACATTCTTAGTCATCTGGTTTGGACAACTCATCTCATTAACTGGTTCCGGGTTAACCGGTTTTGCGATCGGTGTGTGGGTATTTTTGGAAACTGGTTCAACGACCTTATTTGCCTTAATCCAGTTATTCACCACCTTACCGAACATCATGATGGGACCGATTTCAGGTGCACTTGTAGACCGTTGGGACCGTCGTAAAGCCATGCTATTCAGCGATACTGGGTCGGCTGCCTGCACGCTGATCATCTTCATCCTGCTCACTCTGGGGAAACTGGAACTTTGGCATATCTACATCTTACTAACGATCAGTTCTTCCTTTGCCACATTCCAATGGCCAGCATATTCGGCCGCAATGACACTTTTAGTACCCAAAAAGCAACTTGGACGTGCCAATGGTTTGGTCCAGGTGGCAGAAGGAGTGGCACAGATCCTAGCGCCCGTGACAGCCGGAGTCCTGATTGGGATCATTCTGCTTCAGGGCGTGATCATGATCGACCTAGCAACCTTCCTGTTTGCATTCGTCACCCTAGTGATCGTTAGAATTCCAAAACCAGAAGCGACGGTTGAAGGGCAGGCTGGGAAGGGATCGATCCTCAAAGAAGCCTTCTATGGCTGGAAATATATTCGCTCACGAGCCGGTTTGTTTGCATTGTTGGTTTTCTTTGCCATGATGAATTTCTTCACCAGTATTGGGACCGTACTATTTACACCCCTTGTACTAAGTTTATCAACACCTGCTATGCTGGGATTGCTAACGTCTGCTGCAGGTTTAGGATTCTTAGCAGGCAGTTTGTTAATGAGCGTGTGGGGCGGGCCAAATCGGAAAATGCTAGGTATTTATATCCCACAGCTGATTGTGGCGATTTCGCTTTTCATCCTCGGCTCCACCATGAATCTGTTTATCCTAGGCGTTGGTGCTTTCCTTGCTTTTTGTAGCATGCCCATCTCGCATTCGTGCAGCCAAGTGATTTGGCAGCGCAAGACAGCGCCTGATATCCAGGGTAGGGTGTTTTCTTTCCGCAGAGTGATTGCCTATTCGTCGATTCCTCTGGCATATTTGGCAGCCGGACCGCTTGCAGACAACATCTTTAACCCGACCCTCGTCGAAGGTGGCAAATTGGCAGGTAGTGTTGGAAAACTGATTGGGGTTGGACCTAGTCGGGGGATTGGGTTGATTTACATTCTGCTGGGTTTATTAATCCTTATTACGACGGTAGTTGGCTTTTCCTATACCCATCTGCGCCATATTGAAGATGAGCTGCCGGATATGATCCCTGAGACAGCACCTGAACCAATAGCTAAGCCAATACCTGAGCCAGTATGAGGTCAAGAATAAGGATATTTTTTATCAGTGGGATGTGTTGTTTAGAACCGTTCTATTCACAAATAAGGCTGTGTCCAAGAGCAAAATCAGCAGGTCTCCTTTAGCCGGTTTTAAGACCGAGTGCAGCGTAAAAAATAATGAGCTTCGAGGACGAAAGGGGGTTGTAAAGGAGGACATTCGATTTAAGCAAATGGAGAGAAGAGTTATTGCCTTTGGAAACCCTAGATCTTTCTTACTCGGCGTTCTTTGCGCCTTAGCAGTGTATCCTTTTCTTAACCCGAAAATATCATGGTAAGTGAAAATGGAAAGAATTGAACTGCCGAAACGCGAAAACGATACGGGTTTGACAACCAAGGTCGTTTTTGTTCTTTTGTTCTTGGAAACTTATAATAGTTTGTCATGAGCGCCGCTTGTGGGGTATGGTTTTAAAAAACAGGAGATAGCAGATGTGTATCAGATGTTGAATAAATTAACCTTTATCCTGACTATCCTTGGGGTATGGTTCCTGGCGGCGTGCGCGCCGAGTTTATCCCCAGCGGAACCGGTTATAACGGAGGCTGGTGTGTATTTCCCCCAATTGGCGCCGATGGATGAGATGCCCTTGGCGTTGATGTACGGTCCGTTGGTCAACGATGATGGATGTCTGCGCGTGGTGGCTAACGAGGGCGGCGAAAGTTACTTGGTCCTGTGGCCGGCAGGTGCAGAGGTGATCGTAAATGGTGGTTCAATCGCCATCCAGGACGCATCCGGTGAGATTGTCGCTAGGGTCGATCAACAAATCGGGCTGGTGGGGGGCGAATACAAACAACAGGGGTGGGTGGCGGGCTTGTTACAACCCGGACGCGGCCTGCCAGAAGGCTGCCCTGGACCCTACTGGTTGACCGGGGAATTCATTGAGCCTGAGGGGTAAGCGTGGGTGCAGGCTGAGGGTAGCCCAGGACATCATGTAGGCCCTATCCTCCGCTGCAGCATTGGGTGTGAAGCCTGACGGTTCCACCTTGTTTGTATGTCAGGCTATAATTTTTAAACCCGCTGCACACACATGTTGTAAATAAAATAAAAATCTGCTATATTGTTCATACAAACATTTTTCTTCGTGCATCCCCGTTTGTAGACTACATCGCTTAACAAACAAATCGCAAGATTTACATTGTAACGGCATCCATTTCCTCCATTGACTTGCTTAAAAAGAATAACCGCAGTGGATTGATTTCTCACAATCACGAAAGGAAGTGTAATGATGAAATTCAAAACATTGATGATCATCAAAGCGGCCGTGTGTATCGTGTTGGGTATCCCGATCCTGGTGGTACCAAAATTCTTCTACGGCATCTTTGGCGTGACCTTGGATGCAGCCGGGGTTTTCCCGGCCTGGGAATACGGTGCTTCATTGATGGGGAATGCCCTGTTGACCTGGAATGCCCGGTATGCCAAGGAGTCCAAGGGTCGGCGCGCCATTGTCAAGGGCATGACGGTGTATAACGGGATTGGTTGCATCGTGACGGTGATCGCCATTCTGACAGGCGTGACCAATGTGCTGGGCTGGGGGGCAGCCGCGATTTACCTGTTCTTCGCGTTGGGATTTGGTTATTTCTGGCTCAACCCACCCACTCCTTAGAAAAGGATTGAGGGCTAGGCGCTCATTAAACTTTTTCGTTTACATCTGGTTGAGATATATTTAGCGCGCCTGGAGGGCGAAGAAATCGCACTCGATCTGGATTGGCGGCTCTCCGTAAAGATCCAGCAGGATCGCAACATTCCCGCTGGGCAGGCGGCTGTCTGTAAAGGTCAGCATGGGTTGATGGTTGATCCACACGGTAAAATCCTCACCCCGGGTGCGGACCTCGAGCAGGTTCCAATCGCCTTTAACCAGGGCTTCCGTTAACGTCCAATCCTGCAGGATATCCCAGCCGTTTTGGGTGTCGAAGTAGAGCACTTTGTAATAGCCGTTGTCGCACACGGATAGGATGTAGGTCCCGTCATCAATGCTCTCAGAAGCCTGGCGAAAGAGTAGCCCGAAACAGGCCTGGTGGGGTTCGCCCAGCACCCGTCGGACCCGTAGGGCGACATCAAAATCCGCCAGGTTTGCCAGCGGTTCGAAATTGGCCCAAGTCATGAAACCTTGCTTGGCTGTTGCAACCTGCCAGGTATAGGTGCTGTCTTTAATGGCGATGGACCCCTGCCAGTATTCGTTATCTTCTGCGCCGACCCGCCAGTCGTTGATGTTCTCGTCAAAGGGGTCGTAGTAGGCGTAGGCGGCAATGGCGCTCTCCCTGGCGATTGCGGTGGCGGTGGATTGGATGGCGAAGGCTTCTGCTGTGGCGGTGAACCCGGCTTGCTGGGTCGCTTCGGCCTCGATGGTTTGCTGTGACGCGGTGGCCTGGTACTGGCTGGTGGCGGTCAGGCCCAGGTTGGGTGTGTGGGTGTACTTCCAGGGGGAGTCGGCCGGCCGGGAGCGGTCGATGCCCTCGAAGGTCTCATTTTGTGACCCGAAGGGTAGGCTGCAGGCGTGCAGCAGCAGGGTCAGGCTCAACAGCAGGAGCCAGGGGACGGTCTGTGTGTGGTTTTTCATCCCAATCCTTTCAGACGGTAAAAGATTGAAAATGGTGCGCTCGGTTAAGGGTGCTGGAATACTTGTTTGAATTATAGCCGGAATTGTGTTTTGGTAGAAAATGAGTGTGGATTATTAAGCGAAGAGAAATGCCCGTGATCCCAATATGAGAGCCGCTCACATGTAACCGGAGATACCCGACATGACCTTAATATTGAAAGCGCGAGTGACCCATTACGGATGAATTGAGAGAATTACTAGAATATTTATAATATTATGTTATGATATAAAATTGTCTTTGATATTCATTTTCGACTAAAAGGAGGTCATTGTGAGAAATTTGCGAAAGTTTGGCAAGATTTTGGTCATTTTAAGTCTGACAAGTCTGTTATTTTTTGGATGTAGATCGTCAACGGAGCCTTTTACTGATACCGTTGCAACACCGACTCCAACAGAAATAACAGGTGTTTTGCTCCAACCGGATGAAGCAATCAACAGGTGTGATGGGCTGACCGGGAGCCTCGAGATCCAGATTTTGGTTGGCCCTTCTGAGGTGGTCGGCATGGAACCTGTCGCGGTTGGCGACATCCCTTTCTCTGTTGTCGCCCATGAAGGAGACTACTTTATTGAAGGTAGCGGTTCGGTAAATTTTGATGATCAGGTCTTCGAGGCTGATTGGGGTACTTACACGGTCAGTTTCAGCGCTGATAACGAAATAAGTGGACGTTGTGAACCTCTGGACCAGGGCGCTATCCTTCACATGAACGTCACCATGGACGGGGAGCAAATGGTGACGGTGATTACTGAGGGGTTTCAGATGGACTACCCCTGGTCGGGTAGGCAGGAAATAACCACCAGCTTCCCTGCTGAAGAAGGCGCAACCCAGAGTGGGGAGGGTTGGAGGCTTGTTTTGTATCTAGCCCCGTAATACGATTGCTGCGGTTCGAATCACAATGTCATTTCCTATCAATCAAGAAATTTCTATCCGTCTCTTTGGTTTTCCAGGGATCGGGGGATCACAGGGGAACTTTATCGAGATTATGAATGATAATCCCTTCCCACGCCGCTTCGCTTCAGGGGTACAACATCACTCAGCTTGTCACATTGGTAATAGTTGAGGTAAGCAAACGAATAGCGTTCAGGTGTTTATTTCTTGTAGCCATAGGCCACCACAATGTCATCGGTTATCACACGGATATTTTTTGCCTCAAAGTAATCCCGGGTTTTCTTCGAATCTTTTACCCGTTCATGTGGTGGGAACTTGGCATACCACCATGATGCTGAAATCGCGGCAAAGAAATCGTAGGCTGCCGCACCGCTGCCGAAATCATTGTGCCAGATGACCCGTTTGACCTGGGTATCTGCCAAATCCTGGCTTTCCATCAAAACACGCAGATAACGCTCATCCCTCGGCCACCACTCCAGACGATAGCCGAGGATAAAGCGTTTGTTGATGCACCGAAACGAGGCATCAATTGCCTCCCAGTAATGTTCAGGGCCGTGGGCCCCAATGCAAATCAGCCCACCGGGTTTGGTCACCCTGATCATCTCTGCCAGGGCTCGTTTTTGATCGGGCAATGTTCCAAAGGTCATCCCAGAAATTGTGCTATCGAAGGCATTATCTTTGATCGGGAGATTTTCCGCATCAAGCTGGCAATAATCTTGATGATGCTTGGCAAAGAATGCCTTTTGCTGAGCTAACCGCAGCATGAAAGCAGAAATGTCCCCGCAGACAGCGCTGCGTGCCCCATTTTCAAAAGCAACGTGCGTTAAAGCCCCGGTACCGCAGCCAACATCCAGAACATTCATATCTGCTAGCTGTAAACCATCCAGCTGGTAACGTGCCGATTTTTCTTGCAGATGGTAACCAAGCTCATCATACTGGCTGACATGATCGGTAAATTTGCCCTCATAACCCTGCTTAACACGGGTTTTCATCCCCCGCACGTCACTGGCGCTTCCTGTCAAGAAGGCGAGGATATTGTTTGCCTCCACCAATACCTTCATCGGAAGGGTTAGTTTTCCTGACCAAAATATGCTGGGCATAGCCATGATCCTGTCCTATTCTTGGCTCACCGGCTGGGGGATGGGATACGGGTGTGAAAGATGGATGGTTAAATTCCAGGGGTTTCGGTGGGTGATTATTCCTGAACCTATTGTAGCAATTTTTCACGTTAGGTGTCAACGCAGCGTAATATTTGCTGAATTACGATCCTCGGGATTTAGAGAGGCCAATGATAACTCAATCCCCAGCCCTTACCCTATCCCCTTCGGGGGCTTCGTCGCGTAGAAAGCTCCTTGTGAAAAGAGGTTGGGCTAATGCTCATGAGTAACCAGATTTTCTCTGTTTGTGCGAATTGCAGGTACTTTATTGCCCTATTTTAAGACCAGGGGAAGGAATACTTCTAGGACATCAGCTATGCCTTCAAAGGCGCCGGTGTCACACATGCCATCGTCTCGGGGAAAGTAGCGCTGGTCAAATAGTAAATCATCTGGTGGGATAGTGGGTAAGTAGGGTATGGTAGTGCAAGCTGTCGGCCGGTGGTTGATCGCTGGTGAGCCCGCCAGGAGCGGTCGGATCATGGTCATGCCGCCCCAATTGCCCAACGGTCCCAGCTTGGGATCAGTGTTAATTAAATCACCCGTGCCGGTCGAAGGGCAGCTGGCATCGCTGAAGATGCTGTAACCAGATGATTCCCAAGTGGTCCCTGTAGATGAGGAGCAATTGTAAGAATTCAGCCCCGGCAGCGCTGTTAAAAGCGAGTCTTTAATAATGACTGCACCAAAATATATATCCCCAGACTTTCTGTTTGATATACTTGCATGGGGACCCGCATTGGCAAAGGTTGAGGATTCAACCACTAAGTCATTATAGTTGATGATCCCCACGGATCCACCGGCGGTATTATTGCTGACGGTGGCGTTGCGGAGATGCATATAACCCCAATTGATCATCGTCCCGCCGCCGCTGGCGTGATTGTTGGCAACGGTTGAGTTGAGGATCACAAACCTGCCTGAGTAAGGTGTGACATGAAGTGTGTTGAAGATTGCGGACCCACCCTGGCTGGTATTGTCCCTGATGGTTGAGCTGGTCATGATGACTTCGCCGTAGTTGAGGATCCCACCACCGGCAATATAAATACTATCACAGTTTGCCAAACCACAACGAGCCTCATTGTCTTCAATGATCACATTGTGTAATTCCAGTTTTCCCCAATTCAAAATACCCGCGCCTTCAGGTGTTTCACTGATCAGTGACAACAGCCCGCCGCGAATAACAACATTCTCAAGGCGGATGTTCACCCCCTCACCGATGCGCAGGACGCGGTCGAGGCCGTTGGCATCGATTACGGCCCGGTTGTTCGGATCGTTAGTGTTGATGATGATTTTATTCGTAGTAACATAGTCTAAGTTGGGAATATCCAGATCACCACTGTTGATGTCATTCGGTATAACTGGGGGGATGGTCAGCCGGTAGGTATCTGATTCCAAATTGATAACGATGTTTTCATAATATGGCAGATTCCAATACGCTTCTGAAAGGGCAGCTCTTAAGGTGCAAGGGCCATCCGTGATGTGCCCAACACTGCAGACGCTATTGGTGGCGAAATCAACACCATCATCTGTGGAATTCACGCTAAAGACCAGCGGATCTGCTGCCCTGGCCTGGCTTACTGGGAGGGTGCCTAGGATAAAGCATATGCAAACCATTAAAACGAGCCACCTGCGAGAATTTGGGAACATGATCCCTCCTGTTTGAGTGCGGTATAGGCGATGAGCTCTGATTGGTCAGGTTAGGGCTCTTTTGGAATGGTTCAATTATATATTAATTTTTTCTTTAATGTCAACAGGAGTCAGGTAATTGTAAAGTTTTAATATTTCTAGCCCCAATTACAATCATCCCCAATCCTTCTTGTTTTAAGAGCGTGTGGGAACAAATGTTGGATTTCCTGAAATTTACACACACAACCAACAAGATTATCAGAAGATGGTATTCTCTACCCATCCCAAAACCCCTTCCTGCAACGAAGCGGAACACCCGTAGTGCAACGGAGCTGTGCAAAAAAGGAAGGGACTTTATGCCCTTTCCTTTGCCTTTTCGATATGCTCGCAGTTCTATGATTTTATCCCGCACTAACGCATGGTTTGAACCCGTGTGTTTCCATGTTGTTTGTGTAGCGTTTGGATGATAACCTCGTTCGGAAGTGATAAAATTTGTGCATTAGAAAGGTGCCACAATGGAAAAGAATCTACTCCTCAGAATTGAAGAAGCCGCGCTAAACGCCTGGCCGGCGCCACGCCAGGTGATCTACGATGGCTGGCTGCTGCGCTTTGCTGGGGGTCACTCCAAACGGGTGAACTCGGTCAACCCGCTGTACCCGACGACAATGCCCCTCCAAGAGAAAATCCACACCTGTGAAGCGATTTACGCCAGCCTGGGGCTGCCATGCCTGTTCAGGGTCAACGAATTCATCGCCACCCCGCAACTCACGCAGGCGTTGCAACAAGCGGGATATACGCCCTTTGACCCGACCTATGTGTTGGGGCGCAATCTGGTGATGGGAGAGGATCTTCACGCTGACCTGACCGTCCTGGAGATGCCGGCTGAGGATTGGTTCCGGATGCGAGATCAATTCATGCGGGTGCCGGCGCCTGACCGTCTGGCGCATGAAGCGATTGTGCGCAGCATCGTGCCCGAGATGGTCTTGATGGGGTTGTTTGTTGGGGGCAAGCCGGTGGCATGCGGGATGGGTGTCGCGGAGGGGTTCCTGATGGGGTTTTTCAGCATCTACACCGCAGCAACATGGCGGCGCAAGGGGTATGGGCGTTTGATGATGGGAGCGCTGTCGGATTGGGGCATCGAGCGCGGCGCGACTTATGCGTACCTGCAGGTGGAGGGGGATAACCATCCCGCTTTGGCAATGTATGCCAGGCTGGGGTTTGAGCGGATTTATGCGTATGAATATTATCGGAAAAGAGTAGTGAGTAGTGAGTAGTGAGTAGAGGGTAGTAGGTAATAGGTAGTAGGTATAAGGAAACCAATCCTAAATCGTGTTTGCAGATAATAAAAGCAAATAGGTAACACGGCAGGTGTCCTTGGGGGCAAAAACAATTGAGGTGTCGTGATTGGATCCAATGAAAATTTCCATGGTATCACCTTTCTGAAAATATGAGTTTATGTGTGATAGGAAACCGGATGGCGTTGATTGAAAAACGCATTATTTTCGGTTATAATATTGGTAATACGATATATAGATCGATCGGAGAAACGTATGGATCGTGTAACGGTCTCAACAAAATACCAGGTGGTCATCCCCAAGCGCGTACGAGATCGTTTGGGTATCAAACCCGGGCAAAAAATCCAGGTGATTCCTTACATGGGGCGGATTGAGTTGATCCCGGTCAAACACATCAGGGACGGTCGGGGTTTCCTGGCGGGGATGGATACGACCGTTGAACGGGACGAGGACCGAGTATGAATGTCGTCGACTCTTCTGGGTGGTTGGAATACTTTGCCGACGGGCCAAATGCAGGTTTTTTCAGCGCGCCAATTGAGAACAGCTCTGACTTGATCGTTCCGACCATCAGCCTGTTTGAGGTATTTAAGCGGGTTCTCCAGCAAAAAGGGGAGACAGACGCGCTCAGGGCAATCGCTTTCATGCAATCCGGGCAGGTTGTGGAGCTTTCGACACCTTTGGCCTTGCACGCGGCCAAGCTTTCCTTCGATTTGAAGGTCCCCATGGCGGATAGCATCATGCTGGCAACGGCACGTGAATATGATTCCATCTTATGGACCCAGGACACTGATTTTGAGGGGCTGGATGGCGTCAAGTTTATTCACCATTCGTGAATGCGATTTATATTGTCGTTAACCACGAAAAAATAATCATATTAGGCCCGAAGGATTTTAAGCCCAAAAATCTTTATAATAAATTTTATATAATCCCGGGGTCCTTAAGTTCAGGTAGTGGGTAGTAGGTAGTAGGTAATAGGTAGTCCCACTCAGCTGACGCTTCGGGGATAATATAGGTAGTAGGTAATAGGTATTAGGTAATCGGTAATAGGTAGTAGGTAAAAGGTAAATTAAACCCTGATAGTTTGATGCGGTTATAGAAAGCAAAGTCCCACGGGGTTTGAGAGACGGGGCGCTTACTGCTTGAATTGGGTCTCGTACAGGTGGGCATACAGACCGCCCATTGCCAGCAGGTCCTTATGTGTCCCGCGTTCGATGACTTGACCCTTATCCATCACCAGGATCAAATCCGCCGAGAGGATCGTGCTCAGCCGGTGGGCGATGACGATGCTGGTGCGGTTGGTGTACATGCGCTCGAGGGCTTCCTGGATCAGGGCTTCGGATTCGCTGTCGAGGTGGCTGGTGGCTTCGTCGAGGATCATGATGCGGGGGTCCTTGAGGAGTACGCGGGCCAGTGCCAGCCGCTGTTTCTCACCGCCGCTAAGGCGGTAGCCGCGCTCACCGACAATGGTTTGGTAGCCGTCGGGCAGGTCCGAGATGAATTGGTGGATGTTGGCCGCCTGGGCAGCGTTGACCAACTCCTCAGTGGTCGCCTGTGGGTTGGCATACAGCAGGTTGGATCGGATGGTGTCGTGGAACAGGTAGGTCTCCTGGGTGACCATCCCGATGGCTGCTGCCAGGTCATCCATCTTTAAATCGCGCAGGTCGTGCCCATCGATGCGGATGGCGCCCCCGGTTGGGTCGTAGAGGCGCGGGATCAGGTAGGTCAGGGTGGTCTTGCCAGCGCCGCTGGGGCCTACCAGGGCGACCAGGTCGCCGGGTTGGGCGGTGAAGGAGATATTCTTGAGGGCCATTTCACGCGCCTGGCTGGTGACAGGGCGGGCTGGGTCACGGCATTCAACTTCCTCGTCAGATAGGACCCCGCCGGCCTTTTCCATCAAGTACGGGCGATCCACATTGCTGAGCAAGCCATGGTTGGTGTCCTGGTACTTAAAGGTAACCTGGTCAAATTCGAGGGCTCCCCGAACGTCACCAAGGGGGATGGCATTTTCCTTTTCGACAATGTCAAGCGGCAGGTCGATCACCTCGAAGACGCGCTCAAAGCTGACCATCGAGGTGGCAAACTCCACCGGGGCGTTGATGAAACCCTGGAAGGAGTTGTACAGACGCGAGAGGTAATCGCCAAAGGCGACGATCGTGCCCAGGGTGAACATGCTCAGGATCACCAAATAACCGCCCACGCCGTATACCAGGGCGGTTCCCACCGCGGTCAGCAGGTGGACAATGACCATGAAGACGATCCCCATGGTGGCACGCTGGATGCCGAGCAATTTGACTTCATTGGAACGCCGGCTGAAACGTTCCACTTCCGCATTGCCCTGTCCGAAGAGCTTGACCAGCAGGGCACCGCCGATGTTGAGGGTTTCGTTCATGGTGGCGTTCATGCGGGCGTTCATCTCCATCTGGCGCCGGGCAATATCGCGGAAAACCCGTCCCAGGCGGCGGGCAGAAATGATGAACAGGGGCAAAATTAAGATACCCATCAGGGTCAGGCGCCATTCAAGGGTTAGCATCACCACCAGGGTGATGATCACCTCGATAAAACTGGTCACCAGGGTCACCAGGGTGCGGCTGATGGCCGTTTGGGCGCCGATCACGTCATTGTTCAAACGGCTGATCAACTCACCCAGCTGGGTGTGTGTGAAGAAGCGTAACGACATTTTTTGCAGATGCTGATATAACGAGACCCGCAAATCGTAGATGACGCCCTCCCCAACCTGTGAGACCAGGCGCCGGGTGATGATCTGGAACAGACCGCTGATGATGGGCAAGACCAGCAGCCCGACCGCAGCCAATACCAGGCGATCAAGATCTTTTTCAGGAATGGCATAGTCAATCAGGTGCCTGAGGATCAGCGGTGAGAGCAGCGCCACCCCCGTGTAGGCCAGGATCGAGAGCAAGCTGCCAATCATGCGCCAACTATAAGGTTTCCCATAAGCCAGAACTCGCTTGACAAGCGCCCATGAGAGATGGGGTTTTTCATCCGATGCATCGATATAACTGCGCCAATTTCTTCGTCGCATTGCCAAGGTGGTATTTTCCTCTCTATGGGTTCTAACTGTTAAATTGTTTCTTGTGGCGAACCAGGTGATTAGATCACACCTGGTCAGGATGCTGATGGGGCAAGGTCAACCTGGTCCTCAGTCCCGGGGGAGCGAAAAACAGATCCGGGCGCCTTGATCCTGCTTGGCATCCGCCCACATGCGTCCGCTATGCGCTTCAACGATGGCGCGCGCCAGGTACAGCCCCAGACCGGCGCCTTTGGTCTTGCGGCTGGTCTCCTGTGCCCGGTAAAAGCGGTCAAAGATGTGGGGCAGGTCCCCGGCCGCTATTCCCGGCCCTTCATCCGCCACGCAGATCACGACCAGGTCGGACAGCGTTTGCCCGGTGAGACGAATATCCCCACTGGGGGCATATTTAATCGCGTTGGAGATCAAATTACTGACGACCTGTTCGACCCGCGGTTCATCAGCCATCACAATTGGGAAGTCCTCAGGGATCTCGTTCAGGATCTGATGGGTTTCCGTTTGCACCTGGAAGCGTTCAGCCAGTCGTTTAACCAGCTTGTGCAGGTCGACATCCGCTTTTTTAAGCTGCATGCTGTTCATTTGCAGGCGGGTGGCATCCAGCATGTTTTCGATCAACCCGGTCAGGCGGTCAGCTTCCTCTTCGATCACTTCGAGGCTGTTGTCCATCACATTGCAATCCCATTCCACGTCGTCCCGGCGCAGGGTGCTGACATAGCCCTTGATCAGGGCCACGGGCGTTTTAAGCTCATGGCTGATGATGCTCACAAACTCGCTTTTTAGCTCATCAGCCTGCCTGAAGTGGGTGATATCGCGCACGGTGGCGATGGTGCTGATCAGGGTACCTTCGGTCGAGAGCAGCGGGGCATAGGTGATCCCCACCGGCAGAGGCGGTTGGCCGTCTGGGCGGGCTAGGTCGCCTTCCACATACAGGTGGGCTTCAGGGGAAAGGGGCCAGCCGCCGGCCTCAGCTTTTTCGAGGGTGATGCCGTTGGGCGGTTTGACCCATTTGATCACGTCGCCGTGTTTGAGGGCTTGGAGTTCAGCCTGGGTCCGGCCATACATACGCGCAAAGGCGGCGTTGGTGCGTTCGATGCCGTGGTCCGGGAGCAGGATCAGGATCCCATCCGCGGCGGAGTTGAGCATGGCATCTATGCGCTGTTTTTCGCGGTTGATCTCGGTATACAAACGGGCATTGCGCACAGCGATGGCGGCCTGGTTGGCAAAGCTGGAGAGCAGCGAGCGGTCATTGGCTGAGAACACACCCTGGTAGTTGCGGAAGATATAAATGAAGCCGATCACTTCATTCTGGGCGACGAGCGGCAGCCCCACTGCAGTCAGGTTGCCCATACTGATCTGCTGCAGCAGGCGGTTGAGTTCCGGCAGGTCAATGTCCTTTGGGTCCTGGATAGCAGGGATTTTTTCCAGCCAGGCGTCCAGGTAACGTTTGATAGCGTCTGGGATGCCGTTAGCCACGGCCAGCGACCAGTGTCCCTGTTGGTTGCTCAGTGCGATAAAGCCGGCCTGCCCAGCCAACATTTCGATGGCATATTTGAGGATGCGGCTCAGCAGTTTATCCAGGTCGAGTTCTTCGGTCAACGCACGGGAAATTTCCAAAAGGTAATCGCGCTGGCGTACACGGATGTCAGGTAGCATAGGTTAATTCTAACGCAAAAGAAGGTGATTAGGTATCCCACTCAGCTAACGCTACGGGGACTTCGTTGGGTAATAGGTAATAGGTAATAGGTAATAGGGATTAGGGATTAGGAGGGTCATTTGGACTTGTATGTTATGAGTTTATTAGATTAAGATTGGGAATGGTTTGATTTTACCGATCCCTGTTCAATTCAATTCAATGATAGGTTCATTGGAACGTTCTTCATAATAATTACGTCTATTTGATTAACTAAGTTCGGTAATTTGATATTAATTTGATCTTGATAAGGATCCGATGAAACCACGACAATTATTAATTTTCTTACTGATTATTTTCTTAAATGCATGCAATATTGGTCCGTTTGCATCTGAAGGTGGTCAAAATATCACGCACGAGTCTCAAGCGAAAGCGGCTTTGGTGGAATTTTTCGCGTTACTCAGCCAGGGTGAGTACGAAAAAGCTGTTGAGCTGTATGGGGGTTCGTATGAGGAGCTGGAATATTTTAACCCGGGGATGGACCCGGATGATAAGTCGGGTTTGCTGACTGCAGCATGCGAGTTCAACGGTTTCATCTGCTTGCCGGTATTAAGCCTGGCAGCCATCGATGCTGATCTTCAAGATATCCTGGTGTTTGAAGTAGCGTATGCCAACCCGGATGGAAGCCGGTTTGTGTTAGGACCCTGCTGCGGCGCGACCGAAGAGGAGATGCCACCCGTAGATGTGTTTACGGTGCGTGTCAACTGTGAGGAGGAAGGTGTTTGCCAGGTACTGGATTTGCCACCGTATGTCCCGTGACCTGGGTGTATTGATCCGAAATAGATGAAAGGTAAGTACTCAGTGCGAGCACCCTTCAGCAAAAGTGCTTCCTGAGCCGTTACGATGAAAGAAAAAAAGAGGACAAAATGAAAACCAATAAATTCTTGATGTTAGCATTTGTTGTAATCCCCCTGCTGGTGATCAGCGCGTGCAGCACACCCCCCGATGGGCAGCAAGAGGAGGGTCTCGAACAGCTGGTGGAAACCTTTATTGCCCAAACCCTGGATGTCCAACAGCAAATTGAGGTGATTGTAACGCAGACGATGGTAGCTATGCCGACGACCGTCGAAGAACAAGCGCCGATCGAAGAACCCTCCCCACAAGCAACCCCTACATTAACACCAACTGCGACAGCCACCGCAACCGAAATGCCTTTGCCCACCGCCACAGCTATATCCTCCGTTCCCCTGGCAGAGGTGAGCGTGGCCACCAACTGCCGAACCGGTCCGGGTAAGATTTACGACTGGGTGAGCGTCCTGCCAGTTGGCCGACAGGTGGAAGTGGTCGCTCGTAATGCTAGCGGCACGTACTGGGTCGTTCAGAACCCGGCTGGGGCCGGCACATGCTGGTTATGGGGCAATTATGCCCGGGTCAGCGGTCAAACGGCTGATCTGCCGGTGTGGGCTGCGCCACCAACCCCAACACCCATCGCTGGTCTGACGCCTACACCCACGAAGGTCGTGCTTGAGGTAAGCGTGCCAACCAACTGCCGGGTGGGACCTGGGATGATATACGACATCGTCAGCGTGCTGCGGCCTGGAAAGACGGTCAATGTCATCGGCCGGCATGCCAGCGCAGACTTCTGGGTCGTTGAAAATCCAGATGGATCCGGTCACTGCTGGGTGTGGGGTGAGTATGCTAAGTTCAGCGGCTCGCCAGCCAGCCTGCCGGTGTGGGAAGCCCCACCAGCACCAACGCCCAGCGCCGGTGTGACACCGACGCCAACGGGTGTCGTGCTGAGTGTGAGTGTGCCCACCAACTGCCGGGTGGGGCCAGGGAAAGCCTACGAGATTGTCAGTGTGCTGCAGCCTGGTAAAACGGTGAATGTGATCGGGCGGCACGGGACAGCTGACTACTGGGTGATTGAAAATCCCGAAGGGTCGGGTCACTGCTGGGTGTGGGGTGAATACGCCAAGCTGACAGGATCGACAGCCAACCTGCCAGTGTGGGACCCGCCCGCCACACCCACCCCATCCTCGGTCACCCTGCAAGTCAGGGTTGATACCAACTGCCGTACGGGTCCGGGGCAGGCTTATGAGATTCTCACCATCTTAAGGATTGGGAAGATCGCTGAAGTGATCGGGCGCAACGCTGCTGGAACCTACTGGGTGATCAAGAACCCCACCAGTGCCGGGCATTGCTGGGTCTGGGGTAACTATGCCAGCCTGACCGGGCCGATTGCCAGCTTGCTGGTGTGGGACCCGCCCCCGACACCAACGCCCACGAAATAATCCAGAGGGCTGGGAAAACAGGTATTCGCGAAAATTGAATAGACGAGGGGTTAGCCTGGGTGATAAGCGTTTTTTATCACCCAGGCTGCGCGGTAAGTGACCCATTTATTGGGTTGCTTTTTGGGACCAAAATCAACCCAGGTTTTGCCGGTGTAATCATAATCCAGTGACCAGCGGCCGTCCTGGTCCTGCTTCTCCACGATGTAAGCCAGGGCGCGGGTGAGGCGTAGGTCAGCTCCCAGGCCCAAGCGGACCAGGGCTTCCACGTTTTGCAGCAGGTCGGTCACATAGAACACCGGGAAGCCGAATTTCCACCAATTGCCGCTGGGTTTAGCACTGTAACCGGTAGGGTAAGCAGCGTCCAGTGGGTCAACGCTCAACAGGAAATCAATCCCCTGTTCGATGGCCTGATTGATCAACGGCGTGCGTTTGGCTGTGGGGAGCTTACTGAAGGCCAGCATGACTTTGACCGCACCCCAGGCACAAGGAAGCTTATTATTGGCGCCGCAAGCGAAATTAGGGCCAATTTTTCCCGCATAGTAGCGGATGGGGGTGTTTTTTTCTCCCATGGGGGCCACACCTTCACCGGTGACGCTGCGCGCCATCCACTCGAAGGCTTTTTCAAGGCGCGGGTCAGCATAGCCCAGGTCCAGCAGGGCTGAAAGCAAATTACCCTGCAAGCAGTCGGCGGTGCCCCCGGGGGTTCCCGAAGCGCTGAATTGGCCGAATTCGGTCAGGGCGTGGTCCAACAGGTAGCTGCAGGCGCGTTTGATGCGTTCGTCAAACTGTGCTGAGGCCCCCAGCTGGCCTAGCATGATGAGGGACCATACCGTGCTGCGGTATTTCGGGTTATAGCCTGGGCCGGGTTCAGCCCACCAGCCCGGTTCAACCATGGCAGCCAGGATATGGGCGATGGGGCCGTTCTGATGGGCTTGAGCACGCGCTGTGAGCAGTTCCGGGTCCGCTGGGTCAAGATCGAGCAGGTCCCGTAGGGCGAGATAGCGCACCCCTGGGTGTTCTTCTTGCAGCAGCCAGGAGAGGGTTGCTTGTTTAAGACCATCATCTCTAGCCATGTCTGGCACCTAACCTTGATCAAACCGATGACTGGATTGTCTCAGGCAGCCATGCTGGTGAAGGGTGGGGGGTGTGATGTGGCGGCGAAGCCGCCGCACCACAACCCCCTATTACCTTAAACTCTGAGTAGTTATCGATTACTTATATATATCGCCGAACTGTGCTTCAGCCAGTGAAATTGCTTCTTCGAAGATCAGCAGGGCTTCGTCGACTTCGGAACGGGTGGTGGAAAGGGGCGGTGAGATGCGGATGGTGCTGTGGCCGCAGCCGAGGGTCAGCAGGCCGCGTTCAAAGGCCAGGTTGACGACCGCATCGCGCAGGTCGACAGCCGGGGTTTTAGATTCGCGATCCTGGACAAAATCGACGCCGATCATCAGCCCGATGCCGCGCACCTCGCCAATGCTGGGGTGCCTGGCCATGATTTCGGCCAAGGCGTCCAGGGTATAGGGACCGACATCCCGCACGTTTTTCATGTACGTTTTTTCGATCAGGTCGATGGTCGCCAATGAGGCTGCACAGGCGATCGGGTTGCCGCCATAGGTGTTGCCATGGGAACCTTTGGGCCAGCTCATGATCTCTTTGCGGGTGATCATCGCCCCGAGGGGCATCCCCGATGCCAGCCCTTTGGCGCTGGTGATGATATCCGGCTCCACGCCGAAGTTTTCGATCGCCCACCACTTGCCGGTGCGTCCCATGCCCGATTGCACCTCGTCGGCGATCAGCAAGATGTCGTATTTGTCGCACAGCGCCCGTAATGCGGGGAAGAAATCCGGCGGCGGGACGATGTAACCGCCCTCACCCTGGATCGGCTCGATTACGAAGCCTGCGACCTCGTCAGCTGGGAGGAGGCGCTGCATGATTTCATCTTCGATGTAGCGCACTATGGCTTCCCCATAGCCTTCACCTGCCCGCCTGGCCAGTAGAGGACGGTATGGATCGGGAAAGGGGACGTGTACCACACCATTCATCAGCGGTGCGAAACCGCTTTTATAATGGGATTTACTGGCAGTCAGGGTCACCGAGCCGACGGTGCGGCCGTGGAAGGCACCCAGGAAGCTGATGAACCCATGGCGTTTGGTATGGAAGCGGGCCAGCTTGATAGCGGCTTCTACGCTTTCGGTGCCAGAGTTGCTCATAAACGAGGCAGTTGGGCCGTCAAACGGGGCGATTTCGTCGAACTTCTCACCTAACCGCACCCAGGTCTCGTGGTAATAATCGGATGAGACATGGATGAATTTTTCAGCCTGGTCCTGGATGGCTTTGACCACCTGGGGGTGGCTGTGACCGGTGGCGACCACGGCGATTCCCGCCGCAAAATCTAAGAAGCGGTTGCCGTCGACATCCCACACCTCGGTGCCTTTGCCGTGGTCCATCACAAAGGGATAGGCGCGTGGGTATGAAGGTGAAATGATCGCTTGATCGCGTTTGATGATCGCCTGCGCCTTTGGGCCAGGCAGTTGATAGGTTTTCAATCTTCGTTCCTCCTTAAATTTCGGTCTTTGGTTTATGCGGCTTTGATGGCAACAGCAGCCAGACTACCGCATCTGCAGTTGGGATTATATCACGGAGAAGGTATTAGGTATGAGGTAATAGGTAATAGGTATTAGGGATCAGGTATTAGGAATCAGGTATTAGGTGGCCCTGTGCCGTCCTAAATCGTGGTTACGAGTTGTCTTCTGGATGGAGATCGAGGACATGACAGAGAAGATCCATTCTGCTTTGGTTAAATTGACCCCATCAGAGGTTGAGATAGCCCATGTTTCTGGATAAGCTTTGGATACCTAATTTACAACCATTAAAAAGTGTCCGGAAAAACAACCGCAGTACACACATTCACCATTCACCATTCAGTGCACAGCCTCCCCGAAGCGGTGTGGCGTGGGACTATTCACCATTCACCATTCAGTGCACAGCCTCCCCGAAGCGGAGCGGAGTGGGACTACTCACTACTCACCATCTGTTCCTCATTGACGCCTGCCGCAAACCCTGCTATCATTTCAGGAACATGCAAGAACGAAAACAAAATTTCTTATCCCGGCTGTGGGAAAGCCTGCGGCGGGAATCTCAATGGTTCCGGCCAGGGCTGGGGTATAAGCGCTGGTTGATGCTGGTGTTCCTGGGGACCACGCTGTTGGGCTTGGGTATGGCGTTGATCATCCTGGATGTCTACCGCAATGCGCCAGAGACCTGGTGGCTGCCTGCCCTGGCATGGCTGTCGCTGCGCTTCCTCGACCGACCGATCCGCGTGATCATCTTTGGCGGATTAGGGGTCATCATGGTGATGATTGGCATTTGGGGGTCAAATCGATCGCTGCTGGAACCCTTCCTCCCGCCCGGCAAGCCTCTAATTGAAGCGTTAGAGTCCTTCAGGCGGCGCGATCGCGGTCCGCGCATCGTCGTCCTGGGGGGAGGGCATGGGCTGGCCTCGCTGTTGCGCGGTCTCAAGGGGTACACGCATAACATTACCGCCATTGTGACCGTCGCCGACGACGGCGGGTCGTCAGGTGAGCTGCGCAAGAACGTCGGCATCCTCCCACCGGGGGATATCCGCCACTGCCTGGCTGCGCTGAGCAACAATGAGGATTTGCTATCGCAGGTGTTCCAGTATCGCTTTGCATCCGGTGCCGGTTTGGAGGGACATTCCCTGGGCAACCTATTCATCACTGCCCTGACGGAGATCACCGGCAGTTTTGAAACCGCTGTTGCTGAATCAGGGCGGGTTTTGGCCGTTTATGGGCAGGTGCTTCCCTCAACCTTGACCGATGTCCGCCTGCTGGCAGACCTGATGGATGCGGATGGAAATATTCACAATGTGTCGGGTGAAAGCCAAATCCGTCAAACGGAAGGTTCGATCAAGCGTTTGTGGCTGGACCCAGCCACGACGCCGGCGTTCCCGCCTGCCATTTCGGCTGTGTTAAGTGCTGATCTGATCATCATCGGGCCGGGAAGTTTGTTTACCAGCTTGCTGCCAAACCTGCTGGTGCGGGACCTGGCTGAAGCGGTCCGTGCCAGCCAGGCCTTAAAATTTTTCATCTGCAATGTCGCCACTGAACGGGGCGAAACGGATAATTTTGACTGCCTGGACCACGTTCAAACCGTTGAAAAACATGTTGGGAAAGACTTATTTGACCTGGTGATCTGCAATAATCATTTTGAAGGCGACCTTGGTCAGGACATTTCCTGGGTGAAGATGGACATGGACTTGCTCGATCATACTTCGGTGTATTGTGCCGACTTGATCGATCTAGAACACCCCTGGCGGCATGACTCAAAACGCCTGGCGAAAGCTGTGATGGATTTGTTCTACGAGAGAACCGGTCCTTTAAACAGTTAGTCTTTAACTTATTTATAAAGTCAGTTGGTAACTACACTGCATGCAAGTCTTCAGCAGTAGGATTGGCTGAGCAATTAATTACGTCAATTGTATTTACAGTTCGGCAAGTGATGGTAAAATAAACCTGGTAAACAACTTAGTTAAGGAGGCAAAAAGTATGGCAACTCGTGTTGGTATTAATGGTTTCGGCCGAATCGGCCGTCAGGTATTGAAGGCGATCAAAGAGCGCCACCCAGATACCTTGGAAGTTGTGGCGATCAATGACCTGTTTGATGCAGAGACAAACGCCCACCTGTTCAAGTATGACTCAAATTATGGTGTGTATGACGGCACCGTTGAGGTGAAGGATGGCGATTTGGTGATCGACGGTGGTGTAATTAAGGTCATGTCTGAGCGCAATCCCTACAATCTTCCTTGGTCAGATCTCAACGTTGATATTGTGATCGAAGGAACGGGCGTGTTCCGCGATGGCAAAGGTACCCCAGAAAAACCTGGTGCGAATTCCCATATTGATGGCGGTGGGGCGAAGAAAGTGGTCATCACCGCACCCGCCAAAAATGAGGATGTCACCATTGTTTTAGGCGTCAACGATAGTTGGTACGATTCTGCCAAACATCACATCGTTTCAAATGCATCTTGCACCACCAACTGTCTGGCACCGGCTGCCAAGGTTGTGCATGATAACTTCACCATCAAGCGCGGTCTGATGACCACCATCCACTCTTACACCAATGACCAGCGCATCCTTGACCTGGCGCACAAGGACCCCCGCCGTGCCCGGGCAGCTGCCCTGAACATCATCCCCACCACCACCGGCGCTGCTAAAGCCCTGGCCTTGGTCATCCCGGATCTCAAGGGTAAATTCGATGGTTATTCACTGCGGGTACCAACCCCAACCGTCTCTGTGGTTGATTTTGTGGCCGAGATTGAAAAACCGACCACAGCTGAAGAGCTCAACAGCCTGTTCAAAGCTGCCGCCGACGGTGCGTTGAAGGGTATTCTCGACTTCTCGATGGAGCCATTGGTTTCAATGGACCTCAAGGGTAATGCTTTCTCATCCATTATCGATGGGCAGTTGACCACCGTGATGGATGGCACCTTTGTCAAGGTCGTCACCTGGTATGACAATGAATGGGGTTACTCCTGCCGCACAGCTGACCTGGCCGCCCTGATGGCAAAGGCACTCTAAGTGGGATGTCCGTAAATTAGATCAATAAATGCGTAATGTGCGCCTGAAACTGGCCCATTACGCATTTTTTTTATAAGGAGATTGTTAAAACATGTTTAATAAAAAAATGGTAACAGATCTAGATGTTAAGGGTAAAAAAGTGCTTGTGCGTGTTGATTTCAACGTCCCGCTGGCTGAAGGAAAAGTTGGTGATGATTCGCGCATCGTGGCGGCGCTGCCGACGATCCAATACTTGCTGGACCAGGGTGCGGCGGTGATCCTGTGCTCGCACCTCGGCCGCCCGAAGGGGGTCGACCTGGCCTTCAGCATGCGACCGGTGGCGGAATACCTGGGCACGTTGATCGATGCACCGGTGACCTTTGCTTCGGACTGCGTTGGTGAGCCGGCGGAAACTGCCGCAGCGGCTTTGCAGCCCGGCCAGGTGCTGGTGCTGGAGAACACCCGCTTCCATGACGGCGAGAAGAAGAATGACCCCGAGATGGCCCGGCAAATGGCATCCCTGGCGGACCTGTATGTGAACGATGCCTTTGGCTCAGCGCACCGCGCTCATGCCTCGACCGCGGGTGTGACAGATCACCTACCGGCGGCCGCGGGCTTTTTGCTGGAAAAGGAGATTAAGTACCTGGGCAACGCGATTGCCGAACCTGAGCGGCCCTTTGTGACTATTTTGGGCGGCGCTAAGGTCAGTGATAAGATCGGGGTGATCGAGAACCTGCTCGAAAAATCGGATCAGATCCTGATTGGCGGCGGTATGGCCAACACCTTTTTCAAAGCCCAGGGCTTTGAGATGGCCGATTCCCTGGTCGAGGGTGATGCTGTGGATACTGCCAAAGCTTTGCTGGATAAAGCCGGCGGAAAGCTGGTGCTGCCGGTGGATGTGGTCATCGCCGATGCCTTTGCAGCTGATGCAGCTGAGCAGGTGATGGACGTGGGGGACGTCCCTGACGGTTGGCGGGTGCTGGATATTGGTCCCCGCACCGTAGAAGCCTTTGGTGCCATCATTGCCGATGCCGGCACCGTGGTGTGGAACGGCCCGATGGGCGTGTTTGAGTTTGAGAAGTTCGCTAAAGGCACCTTTGCGATTGCCAAGGCGGTCTCAGAGAGCAATGCCACCAGCATCATCGGCGGCGGCGATTCGATCTCGGCCATCAAGAAATCTGGCTTGGATGACAAGATCACCCACATCTCGACCGGGGGCGGCGCCTCACTGGAGATGCTCGAAGGGAGGATCTTGCCAGGGTTGGCAGCACTGGATGATGTGTAAGCGTGATAGGTAGTAGGTAGTAGGTAGTAGGTAATAGGTATTAGGGGATTAACCAATCGCTGAGAGGGTGCGCACAAGCCCCATGATGCAAAACACAAGAGACGCCCCGCCGGGGCGTCTCTACGCATTGAACATATCAGCACATTTGTAGGTCACGTGTGTTGCCAAAGGCAACCACGTGACAGTCACGGTAGAAACGTGAACTTTAATCACAGCGGGTTTACCCTCGCGCCGCCCAGGCGCAGGGCAGGCAGCAGAACCCGCTCTATGCCTTAATCTAGGGACGCCCAACCGAGCCGTCTCATGGTGTGTGCTCTCAGAGCCGAATCTATTTACCGTTTAGAGCTCAGCCTCCCTGGAGCTATGTAGAACCCCTGAAGTATAGCGAAGGGGTTGAAGCGAAGTGGCTTGGAGACCTATTCACCATTCACCATTCACATTCCGTACGATGAGTCTCATTTCAAACGCAGATCCCATTCTTTTTTCACTCAACGCGGACTTTTCTTAAGATTTTTGATACAATCATCTCAGCTTGAATCATTAAGATTGGGTCAAGCTTACCTATTTGGTACGAACAATTGAGGAGCGCGTTATGGTGGAAGAACAACTCACGCAGACCTTTGAAGACGTACACCGTTTGCTGGAGGAAGGGCGCCGGCATGAGGCAGCCGCCTTGATTGCGCCCTTACTTCCACCTGACCAGGCTGAAATCTTCGAAGACCTGACCCTTGAAGAACAGGTGCGGCTGATAAAGGTTGTGGAGGCACGCCAGGCGGCCAACATCCTCGAGGCGTTGGATGAGGATGATGCCGCCAACCTGGCGCAGAACCTGGGGATTGAGGCCCTGACGCGGGTTCTGGATGAAATGGAACCTGATGAAGCCGCCGACCTGCTGGGAGATTTAACCCCCGAATTGCGCCGGCAATCCCTGGCGCAAATGAGCGACCAGGTGGAGGTCCGTTCCCTGCTGCGGTACCCCGATGACACCGCCGGTGGTTTGATGACCTCAGAGTATTATGTGTTTCTGGAAGATACCACGGTTGGCGCGATCTTCAATCACATCCGTGCGCAGCCCATCCAGGATGAGGAGATCCCGTATGTGTATGCGGTTGATGAGGATGGGCGTCTGGCAGGGGTGGCACGGCTGGCAGACCTGATCCGTGCGCATCACGAGCTGCCCTTGCTGGCCATCGTCGATACCCAGTTTGTCTCGATCGACGCCGGGGAAGACCAGGAAATCGCGGCCCAGCTGTTGAACCGGTATGACCTGTTAGCCCTGCCCGTTATCGATACGCAAGGACGTCTGCTGGGTGTGATTACCGTGGATGATGCGATCGCCGCACTGGAAGAGGAGGCCACCGAGGATATTTATAAGAGCGCTGGTATCCTCTCCACCCGGGACAACCAATCGGTTAAAAGCGACCTGATGGTGCGGGGGCCGATCTGGCGCTCGTGGATGGTGCGCATCCCCTTCCTGTTGGTCACGATGATCGGGGGGATCCTGGCGGGTGGGGTGATTGGAATTTTTGAGGAGGCGCTGGAGACGGTGGTCGTTTTGGCTTTCTTCATCCCGATTGTGATGGGTATGGGCGGGAACAGCGGCACGCAATCTGTGGGCATTTTTATTCGTGGCTTTGTACTGGGGCAGATCGATCCACAGGATTTTGGCAAACACCTCCTGCGTGAAGTGGGGGTGGGGTTGGGGTTGGGCATCATCCTTGGTTTGATCGCCGGGGGTGCCGCCACACTATGGCAGGGCAATCCCATGATTGGATTGGTGGTTGGGCTTTCATTGGCATGCACGGTCACCCTGGCCACCGGTCTGGGCTTTTTGGTGCCCCTTTTGATGAATAAACTGAATATTGATCCAGCAGTGGCTTCAGAGCCGATCATTACGACCATCAATGATTTCACTGGGATGTTGATTTATTTCATGTTTGCATCATTGTTTATGTCGAGTTTGATGTGAAACATCTTCTATTTGTCGTAACTACTCAGCTGGGAGAACCCTGCTCCAGCTGGGTGGGCTGAGCAGTGACAATTTACCTAATCACTTAGGCTAATGGTGTCTATATGCCATCACGAAATCGAAAACTAAAAATCAACCAGATGATGAATTTGATCAAGGCACGGCGCTGGAAGGAAGTTGGCGCATTGTTCAGCACGCTGCTGCCAGCTGATAAATCTGAAGTCTATGAATCCCTTGACCTTGAACAGCAGCAAGCTTTTTTGCCGCTGGCGGATGCTGGGGATGTAGCCGATATCATCGAGCAGATTGAAGACCAGGATGCCGCTTTACTGGCACAGAGTTTGACACCAGAAGTGCTGGTGGAGGTGCTGTCTGAGATGGCGCCCGATGAAGCGGCCAACCTCCTGGGTGATATTGACCTCAAGTTGCGCCAGCAGGTTCTGGCTCAGCTGCCTGAAGCAGATCGCATTCGGCCGCTGCTGCGCTACCCGGACGACACCGCCGGTGGCATGATGACTTCGGACTTTTACGTGTTCCCGCAAGACACCACTGCCAGGGACATGCTGAGAAGCTTAAAATCACAGCCTACACATGCTGAGGAGGTCCCCTATATTTATGCCGTCGATGAGCACGGCCGGCTGACCGGGGTGATCCGCCTGGCAGACCTGCTGCGTGCGCACCCGCAGGAACCCTTGCGCTCGATCACCAAGGCACAGATCGTTTCTATCGGCGCAGATCAAGACCAAGAGCTGGCGGCAAGGCTGCTGAACCGCTACGACTTGCTGGCGCTGCCCGTGGTCGATGACCAGGAGCGCATTTTGGGTGTGATCACCGCGGACGACGCCATGGCCGTGTTGGAGCAGGAGACGACTGAGGATATCTATAAACGGGCGGGTATTCTATCAGCTAAGGTCAGGCAAACGCCCAAAAGCGATTTGCTGGTGCGGGGCTCGGTGTGGCTGGTGTGGGCGGTCAGGCTGCCGTTCTTGTTGATCACGGTCGCCGGGGGGATTTTAGCCGGTGTTGTGATTGAGATCTTCGCTGGACTGCTTGAAACAGTTGTTGTGTTGGCATTATTCATCCCGATCATTATGGATATGGGCGGTAACGCCGGTTTGCAGTCGACCTCGATCTTTATCCGGGGATATGTGCTGGGACACATTGACCCAGACACCTTTGGCAAGCATATCCTCCGAGAAATGGCGATTGGGCTGGGGATGGGGGCGTTGCTCGGTGTGATTGTTGGGGTGTTTGCCGCGATCTGGCAGGGCTTACCCGCAATTGGCCTAGTGGTGGGGCTGTCTTTGTTCTGTACAATCATCATTGCCACCTTTTTAGGCTTTTTAATCCCGTTCTCGCTGACCAAGATGGGTGTTGACCCGGCCGCTGGCTCCGGTCCGTTGATCACCACCATCAAGGACATCACCGGGCTGTTTATCTATTTTGGGATTGCCAGCTTGCTGTTGGAGCAGTTGCTGTAAGATGGATAAGGTATTAGGCGATTAGGAATTAAGCGGTAGGGCGGGGTCTGGTTTTGACCCCGCCGTTATTTACTGTCATCCACAACCGAATCCCGAAATTTTCACGCCTGGTGGGTTTTACTGGTAAAATCAATTTGGAATAATTACTAGACAAATGGGAGTTGTTATGCGCAGATTTTTTGTTGCTGGAAACTGGAAAATGAATAAAACCATCGCTGAGGCGAAGGCACTGATCGGGGCACTGTCCCCTGAACTGGCTACAATCGACAATGTGGATCATGCCGTTGCCCCGTCCTATTTGGCCCTCCCGGCAGTGGCCGGGTTGTGCAAGGGGACCGGGATCAAAGTCGGTGCCCAAAACCTGCATTGGGAAACAGCCGGCGCCTATACGGGTGAGGTGGCCCCGCCCATGGTGGCTGAGCTGTGTGACTTTGTGATCGTCGGGCACTCTGAACGGCGAAAATTCTTTGGTGAGACGGATGAGTCGGTTAACCAACGCTTGAAAGCCGCCTTAGCTGTAGGTCTGGATGTGATCGTGTGCATCGGTGAAACGCTGGAAGAGAACGAAGCCGGGCAAACCGAGGCGGTGGTCACCCGTCAGCTGGAAGTAGGTTTAGCTGAGATCAGCGAGACGCAAGCCGCTGCCATCACGATTGCCTATGAACCGGTGTGGGCGATTGGTACCGGGCGGGCAGCCACACCCGAGGATGCCAACAATGTGCACAAAAACGTGATCCGCCCCTTCCTCAGGGAGCAGTTTGGCGAGGCACGTGCTGAGCTGATGCGCATCCAGTACGGCGGCTCCGTCACCCCGGATAACGCAGCTGAGCTGTTTGCCATGTCGGATATCGATGGCGGCCTGATCGGCGGGGCCAGTCTCAAGCCCGAATCCTTCATTGCGATCGTCAAAGCTGCCTCGATGGTGGCCATTGTCCAGCAAGAATCGCAAAGCTAATCAATCTAATTAAATAAAAGCGGGGCTGTCATCATGGCAGCCCCGCTTTTCGTATAGATTAATTTATATTACCTGAGTTTCTCACATGCCTGTCCTGAAAATCGTGTTTATACCCGAAAAATTTGCAAAAACATTAATCAAATGAGAAACTCGAGTATCGAATTTTCGTGTTTTGGTTGCCAGTTCTTATCTTTCTCCAAAGTTAATTATTGTATTTATTGCAAAAACCATCCAAGCTCAGGTGTTTTTTGGCTTTCCCTGGGGGAAGCTGTCTGCGAAGCAGACTGATGAGGGATAATAACCACAGGTATTAAGAGAAAAATTCACTTATAAAGAGAAACCTTTCTCTGCTGCCGAATTACCATAAATTTGGGAATGCTTGGCTTCCCTCATCCGTCACGCCTTCGGCGTGCCACCTTCCCCCAGGGGAAGGCTTTTAGTCGTCAATGTTTGCATTTATTCGGATTATGGGATTTTTGGACAGCTCTATTTTCATATGACTTCATTTTTGGAAGAGCTGGGGTAATTCATACATTTCTTTAATCAGTGTCATGAAAACCAACCTTTTACTCGAAAAAATGGCGAAAAAATGAACACATGAGAAACCTTGGGTTATGTGCCAAACAAGCGATCACCGGCGTCGCCCAGGCCGGGGACAATGTAGCCGTTTTCGTTCAGGTGGTCATCAATGGCGGCGATATGGATCGGTACATCGGGGTGCGCGTTGTGCAGGTGCTGGATGCCCTCTGGTGCGGCAATCAGGCCGACAAATTTGATCTTGGAGACGCCCCACTGCTTGAGGATGTCCACGGTGGCCACAGCAGAGCCCCCGGTGGCCAGCATCGGGTCGAGGATCAGGCACACGGCCACGGTGGGCGCCACCGGCAACTTGTTGTAATAGGCTACTGGTTTGAGGGTGCGCTCGTCGCGGTACATGCCGATATGCCACACTTCAGCCGAGGGCATCAGCTCCCACACCCCTTCGACCATGCCCAAGCCGGCGCGCAGGATCGGGATCAGGCCAATCTTTTCTTGCAAATCCTGGCCGTCGGTTTCTGACATCGGCGTTTGGATGCGCACAGGGTAGGTGACCAGGTCAGCGGTCGCTTCGTAGGTTAGTAGGGCGGCCAGCTCACGCACCAGCTCACGGAATTTCTTGGGCTCAGTGCGCTGATCGCGCAGGCGGGTGAGTTTATGTTTCACCAGGGGATGGGTAGATGGGAACACGTTTTGCATGGCACCTCATTAAAGAATTAGATCAATGCGTTGGCACAAGTATACACTACTGGCGTGAATGAAGTTGAGATTGAGGATGTTGTCTGGTGCTGGTGGGTGATCAGGATGAATGGGTGTGCCGGCTGTAGATGAAAATCAGCAGCCAGGCGGCCCACAGCAGGGTGGTGACGGTGATCCAGGTGTGGAACGGGGGCAGGTTGCGGCCTAAGCGTAGGGACATCGCCCAAAAAAAGCTCATCCACGAGAGCACCTGCAGCAGCATGGCGATCCCCAGCCCCCAGCGGCTGCCTTGCTGGTCCAGCCGCAGCCAGCGGACCCCAGCCAATGGCAGGAGCGTGGTGCTAACGGTCAGGATGACGGCAAACGACATCAACCACAGGGAGAGCTCTGAGCCATGTTCGATGTGCGCCAGTGAACTGCCGAATAAATACAGTAAAAAAGACAGGCTGTAGAACCATTCGGCTAGAGCCAATGAGGTCTTTTTCATGACAGGCTTGCCTCCTTGTGGGCGAGGATCAAAAAGCGGTGAGCGGTTGTGATCAATGGTCCGTGGGATTGGATCCAGTGGTGAAGCATCAGCAGTTGACGGTGGTATCCTTCGAGGGTAAATCCTTCAATCTGCCACGAAATGGCCTTTAAATAGTAGACCACCGCACCAATATCCATGAATGAGGTTCGCAGGGCAGCCTTCTCGGCCTGGCTGATGATGAATCCAGTTTCGCATAGCTTAGCTGTCTCGGTTTCTAATCCCCAATCTGTGAGAGGTTGTAATTTTTGAGGATCGAGCAGCAGGTTGAGCTCCAGGTTGTCTAGCTCACCGACCTGTTGCGTGAGAAACCTACCGCCTGGCTTGAGAATGCGGTAGACCTCTTTTGGGTTGTAGGACTCGTGTCTGTTGATCACGACATCAAATCGGGAATTGTCAAAGGGTAGCGGTCCATCTTCATCTACGGGATGGACGGTCACGCCCATGGGCGCTAAACGCCTTTGGGCGATCGGCTGGTTGGGGGGATAGCTTTCGGTGGCATGGGTGTCCGGCGGCAAGGGTGCCAGGGAGGCTAAGAATTCACCGCCGCCCGTGCCCATATCCAGCAGGCTGTGGGCATTTACCAACATTGCTTTTACTAATTCCGTGTAATCCCAGGAGGGAATTTCCTGGACCATTCGACCTTCCAGCCAGGAGAAGTCCCACCCAGAAAAGACGGCTGACTGGCCCGCATCAACCACAGCCTGGAAATGCTGTTTGCTTGTTTCGGTCATTGAACCTCACCTCTTGTCAGCGATGCGGGGACCGACCTGGTTTCGGTTCCACTGCCCGGGCCAGACGGCGGTCAGGATGGCCAGGATAACCGCACCAAACCCCAAAACACCCAGAAACACGGCGAAAATCGAAGCCCATGGGCTGACCATGGTCAGCAGCAACCCGATCAATGCCAGCAGGAACAGACCCCCGGCCACAGCAGCGAGGATTCCCGCCATGTATGACCCACGTTGGCGGGATGCCAGACGTGGGCCTTTGATTGCGCCGGTTTGACCGTTGACTACCAACACCTGGGGATTGCCCTCATCATCCGTGTAGTGGGTGGTGTACATCGGCAGCAAGAACTCCGTCCAGTTCTGGTTGCCAAACTCAGCTTTCATAGAAAAGTTGCGGAAATGCTGAGCGCCGGCCGCTTCACGGCAGATCTGAGCCAGGGCTTGATCAAAGTGGGGGCGGGCTAGCGGCCAGGCTTCTTCGGGGGGGATATCCGGAAGCTCAAGGAGTGCGCCACCCAGCAGGTGGGGGTCAAAGTCGGTTCCTCGGTCCAAGCGGTAGGCCCCAGTCATTTTCTGCCGGTTCTGGTGTTCCTCCAGGGCGGGGGTGATCACATTGTCGAGGTGGGTGGTCATTTCCCCCAGGCGCATTTCCCAACGCACCCGGGTTTCTATGTGTTTGCGGGATTGCCATCCCCCGCCAGCGTAGACTTCTTTGGCGCTTTCGACCTGGTAATCAAACCCGGCTTCAATCTGCCAGCCCCCGTTGATGTCGCTGTCGACCAGCCATAGCGGCCAAAAAATTGGGCGGGTGTTCTTGAGAAGCGTTTCGGGGTTAAAGTCCACCGGTTTGATCCACACCCCGGCGACAAATTGCTGATAGATTGGCAGCAGGCCTTGTTTGGGAACCTGGAAGGGCAGGATCCGTTCCGGCTTGGCCGGGCGCATGATCACGGGTTGGGCTTCGAGACCGCCTTTCCGGCAGATTGGGCAGGTGGCGCCGCGCTGATCAGGCAGTACCAGGTAGACGCGGTGGCAGTGGACGCAGCCAGCCGGTCCCCGGTCGGTGTGCCACAGGGTTTGGCCTTCGTCGATCAGCTCGACCGTGGGTGTATGCTGGTCCATTATCCCACCTCCGATTTACGGGCTGAATTGTAAAGTGAAAAGCCAATCACGGCTCCGATGATGAACAGGATGATCCCCAGGGCGATGGCGAAGACCCCGATCCCGCCCAGCAGGGTCAGCGGCAGCCCGATCAAGGTCAGGAATCCGCCCGGGGCCAGCAGGGCAGCGATGGCCAGCCACACTTTCCACCAGGCGACTGGTTTTGACCCGGCTACCACCCCTGTTTGCCCGTTGATCATCACCTGGTAGACCTTCCCCTCATAGCGATAGGCCGCCAGGTAGGCCGGCAGAAGGATATAGCGCCAGGATTCGTCGGAAAAATCAGCGCTCATGCTGAAGTTCCTGACCTGGCTGGATCGGATTTTTTGATAGCAGGCTTGCTTGGCATCCTCGCGGATGGTCCCTTTCCCCATTTCCCAGGCATCGGTCAGGGTGGTCTCATAGGCTTGCGCCCGCCATCCCGCCAGGTAGTCGGGAGAATAGGCCACCAGGTCGCCCATCTGGAAGGGGTACAGCTGTTTGAGGATGGCGTGGCTGAGGTGCTTGGGGGCGGTGCCCGGGATCAGCAGATCATCCACATTCAGGTTCACACGTCCATCCTCCCACACCCATACGGTGCGGGTACGGCTCTCCCATTGGTTGGTGCGGTGGTTGAAGATACGCTCGGTCTTTTGATAGCCGACCTGCGCCCGCCAGCGGGCATCCACCCGGGCTTTGAAGGTCCAAAAGGGGAGGTAAATGCCAACGAAATTCCGCACGGCCACATTCTCAGCCAGGGCGTTGGGGTGGTACCAGCCCTTACCCAGCCAGGTTTTGGCCAGGGGCGGGGTGCCCTGCGGGGTGACCTTGAAGGGGATCAGGAAGCGCGGCCGCAGGGCTTCTTCCGGGGTGGTGATCACATTGACCTGGTTTGAGGCGCAAAAAGCGCAAGTGGTGGTCAGGGCGCCCATCGGTATCGATAGCTCGCCGCCGCAGGAATCGCAGTGCAGCACCTGGCGCTGGGCTCCCCAACCGCGCCTGGCTTGTGATAGGGTTTCAAGGGTGAACTCAAAACTGTCTGCTGATTTTCCCACCCTGGTCGGGGCGACGGGCGCGGTAAATCCGCAGTATTCACAGGCAATCCCGCCAGCTGAGACGTTGTAGGCCACGTTGGCGCCGCAGTGCGGGCAGTTGTAACTGACAGCCTGGTCTGTGGTTGGTCCCTCAGGTTGGGGGGCATACACGGTCACACCCGGTAATTGGGAGTCGACCTGGATGTACCCTTCGGGGGGCGACCAGATTGGGGCGGGGTTTTGATTTTCGATCATCACACGAACTCCTTGGTTAGTGCTGCGAACCTAATTTTAACGCAATATAGGGCAGGGCACCAACCCGTTTAATCGGGAGTATGGGTGGAAATGGTTGAGGTCGATATTGCGGGTATGTGTGAATGCGATAGAATTAGATCATGGTTTTAATTATCGACGGTCACAACTTGATCCCACACATGCCGGGTGTTGACCTTTCAGACCCTGATGATGAAGGGAAATTGGTCCAATTACTCCAGGAGTACTGTCGGCTGCGCCGAAAAACTGCCGAGGTGTTCTTTGATAAAGCGCCAGTTGGGATGGCAGGTGTCAGGCAGTATGGGTTGGTGAAGGCGCATTTTGTGCATGAGGGCACTACGGCGGACACGGCGATTATGGCTTACCTGAAAAAATTAGGCAAGCGCGCAAAAAATACCACCGTGGTCAGCTCTGACCGGCAGGTGCTGGCAGCTGCCCGCGGCGCCCATGCTGCCACGATTCGCTCAGATGAGTTTGCCGCGGCGTGGGCGCAGTTGGCGGAAGATGAGCCTGAATTAGACCCGCGGGACCGGCAGCTGGACGAGGAAGAAGTGGCGGATTGGGAGCAGCTCTTCCGGCGAGGCCATCCCGCACGAGGTGGGAAAGATAAATATAACAAATAAGGTAAACTTTGTAAACTCTAATCCAGCCTTAATGCATAGGCACCTTAAATCTAGTATAGTTTTTCTAAAGACACAAACATTTATTGGTATTTGGTGTGTCTTCCACCAAGAAACCTGCAGGACTTTCCGTTCTGTGAGACGACATGGTGGTTTCCTCCCTGAGATTGCCTGGCATGATCCCCCCCATGCCAGGCAGCTTTTTTTATCACAGAATGGCCAGACGAGAGTAAATTATTATCAGCCTTGGACAGTGCATGATTTCCAATTATTATCGCGGTAAGATTATGCCAATGACCGATGTTGAAAGATGTGAATGATAGGCTTAATCGAGGAAATGACTATGAACGACACACAAAAAAAGAAACTACTCAGTGTACTGGCGCATCCGGATGATGAGACCTTTGGGATGGGCGGGACGCTGGCCCTGTACGCCCGACAGGATGTGGAAGTACACCTGGTGTGCGCCACACGCGGCGAACTGGGGGATATCGACCCGGAGTACACGGAAACCATCAAGAGCGCAGCCTGCCTGCGCACCCAGGAGCTGCGCTGCGCGGCTGGGATTTTGGGTATTGATCAACTCCATTTCCTGAACTATCGCGATTCAGGTATGCTGGGGTCTGAAGCCAACCAGCATCCCAAAGCGCTGGCGGCCCAGCCGGTTGAGAAAGTCGCTGAGCAGGTGGCTGCCATCATCCGCCAGGTTAAACCGGATGTGGTGGTCACCTTTGACCCGATTGGGGGCTACCGGCACCCGGACCATATCGCCATCCACCAGGCAACTGTCAGGGCATGGGAACTGGCGGGCGATGTGGCCTTTGCGGACCCTGATGGCTTACCACCGTTTCAACCTACCAGCCTGTATTTCCACACCATCAACCACACCTTCCTGAAGATCGTTGTTTGGGTGATGCGCCTGATCGGGCAGGACCCGCGTCATTTTGGGCGCAACAAGGATATTGACATCGTGTCGCTGACAGAGGTGGATTTCCCTACCCACGTTAAGATTGACTACCGCTCAGTGAAGGAAATTCGTCAGGAAGCCGCTGCCTGCCATGCCAGCCAGGGCGGCGCCGATATGGATAAGGGCTTCAGGGGAGTGATCACACGCTTGTTCGGCGGGCATCATGATATTTACATGCAGGCCTATCCCGAGCCATCACCCGGGCATAAAGTCAAGCGGAATTTGTTTGAGTGAGGTGGTTAGGTAGCAGGGAATCAGGTATTAGGGAATCAGGTATTAGGAATTAGGGCATGAGGCGTGTAGGGTGGGTTGACGGGAGAGACAGAGCTCAACAAACCTTTCAAGACAGTATTTCACTATTATCTACCGCCAACCCACCAGTAAATCCGTGTCCGATGGGGTGAATAACAGTTAAGCCCGAGGTTTTTCTTCGCTTCGTCATTGCATTGGCCCAGAACATCCATTATGATTGTGGTGTTAGCTCACTTGAAACCACACCACCTGGAAAGGATGAACGATGGATATTTCTGCGATCATGAATGAATGGTTGGCATCATTTCTTTTATTTTTCCCAAAATTGATTGCGGCGATCGTGATTTTTATCCTGACCTTGCTGGCAGCAAGCATCCCTGCTAAAGCCATGCGTAGGCTGGCTTCCAGGCGCATCAAAAGCCCGGAGGTGCTAAAGCTGATCAAGCAGATCAGCCAGTGGACGGTGGTGATCATCGGCACGGTGGTGGCCTTGGACCAGGTCGACTTCAATGTGACCGGTTTTGTGGCTGGGTTGGGCATCGCTGGGTTCACGATCGGTTTTGCCCTGCAGGATATCGCCCGCAACTTCATCTCTGGGTTGATCTTGCTGTATCGCCAACCGTTTAAAATTGGCGATTTTATCGAGGTCTCGGGTCACACCGGGACGGTGAAGATGATCAACATCCGCGATACCGAAATCCAAACCCTGGATGGTGACCTGGTGATCATCCCCAACAACAAGGTTTTTGAAAACCCAATCATTAACATGTCAACCGCGCAACTGCGCCGGCGCACGGTGCGGATTGGGCTGGGTTACGAGGAGGATGTCGACCGTGCCATGGATATCTTCCTGGGGGCGATCCAGGCGGTGGCGGGCGTCGAAAACGAACCCGCGCCGATGATCCAGGCGATGAGCATGGACGACTCTAGCCTTTCGCTGACCGCGTTTTACTGGGTTGACCAGAAGGAAAACAGCCCGCTGCGGGTGCATTCGGAGGTGTTGAAGGCGGTCAACCGGGTGTCGCATGAGCATCACATCAACCTGCCCTACCCGATCCAAACGGTGCTGGTGCAGCAGTCAAGTGCAAATGATGCTAAATAAATGATCGAGAGTGGGATCGCTCCCTGATTATTCTTATGTCAATTCGATAATATTCTGATGAAAACGATCAGGGCGAGGCGTGCCTCGCCCCTACTTTTTAACGAAAGGTTGTTTGATAGCGAAGAAGAACAACGGATCACAATCAAATTTTGGGGTTTATTTTATCTGGGTTTGATCGATTCCTTCATTTAAAATATACTCAACGCGCTTAGTCCAAGTGCCATTGTCTGATAATTATTCCAGATCACATTGTGGTCTTTATGATTTTTCCCGCAGATCTAGCAGGTATTGGTACTGCCAGGCGCGCTCTTTTGCGACTGCGGCATCGGGGTCGGCGTGGATGTGCGCACGGTGGACCGCCTGCAGGGCGTAATTGACCGCAGCAATCGCATGTGCGGGGACGTGGGCTGTGGCGACGGCTTGTCCGGCAGCCCGGGCAGCGGATCGGGCGGGTGTGTCCGCGCCCACCTCGAGGGCGGCCGCATGGGCGGACAGGGCGGCCCCGCGGATGGTTGCCATGCTGAAACGGCCGGTGTCGATCCAGGCTTGCAAGGTATCCAATGCTGCTTGTGGCCTGTCATCGTGGGGGTAATTGCCTTCAAAGTAGGGTAGGACGCGTTCCACGCAGGCGATAGCCCAGGCAGCGAGTGTGCGATGGTCAGTCCCTATCACTAGCGCCTGCAGAGATTCGTCTTGAAAGTTGAGACTAAATTTAGGTTGGTTCATCGTCGTAGATTAATTATAGAGGAATGTCAATAAAAAATCCTGGATTCTTGGTTGACGCATACTTGAATGTTCATTTGCATCCGTGTAACGCATTATTCTTCTTCAGACCCCCGGGGTTTGGGATGGTTAGTATTGTTCGGAAGATGAAGATTCGACAGAAACCCCGGGGGTCTTGGTTTGCGTGCCGGTTGGGGTCGGATTGATCATGCAGCTTATCCTTATTATCTTCAGACCCCCGGGGTTTGAAATGGTTGGTTTTGTGCGGCGGGTGAAGATCAACAGAGACTCCGGGGGTCTCTGTTTGCGTGCCGGTTGGGTTCGGATTGATCATGCAGATCAACCTTAAAATCTTAAGAACCCCGGGGTTTGAACTAGTTGGTTTTGTGCGGCAGGTGAAGATCAACAGAAACCCCGGGGGTCTTTGTTTGCGTGCCGCTTGGGGGCGAATTGAAAATGCAGCTTATCCTTATTATCTTCAGACCCCCGGGGTTTGAAATGGTTGGTTTTGTGCGGCGGGTGAAGATTCGACAAAAACCCCGGGGGTCTTTGTTTGCGTGCCGGTTGGGTTCGGATTGATCATGCAGATCAACCTTAAAATCTTAAGAACCCCGGGGTTTGAAATGGTTGGTTTTGTGTAGCAGATGAAGATTCGACAAAAACCCCGGGGGTCTTGGTTTACGTGCCGCTTGGGGGCGAATTGAAAATGCAGCTTATCCTTATTATCTTCAGACCCCCGGGGTTTGAACTAGTTGGTTTTGTGTAGCAGATGAAGATTCAACAAAAACCCCGGGGGTCTTTGTTTACGTGCCGCTTGGGGGCGAATTGAAAATGCAGCTTATCCTTATTATCTTTAGACCCCCGGGGTTTGAAATGGTTGGTTTTGTGCGGCGGGTAAAGATTCGACAGAAACCCCGGGGGTCTTTGTTTGCGTGCCGGTTGGGTTCGAATTGAAAATGCAGATCAAACTTAGAATCTTTAGACCCCCGGGGTTTAAAATGGTTGGTTTTGTGTAGCAGATGAAGATTCAACAGAAACCCCGGGGGTCTTTGTTTGCGTGCCGGTTGGGTTCTAATTGAAAATGCAGCTTATCCTTATTATCTATAGGCCCCCGGGGTTTGGATGGGTGGTTTTGTGTAGCAGATGAAGATTCGACAAAAACCCCGGGGTCTTTATTTGCGTGTCGGTTGGGGGCGAATTGAAAATGCAGAGCAACCTTAAAATCTTCAGACCCCCGGGGTTTGGGATGGTTAGTATTGTTCGGAAGGTGAATTTCAACAGAAACCCCGGGGGTCTTTGTTTACGTGCCGGTTGGCATCGAATTGCAAATGCAGAGCAAGCTTAAAATCTTCAGACCCCCGGGGTTTGAGATGGTTAGTATTGTTCGGAAGGTGAATTTCAACAAAAACCCCGGGGGTCTTTGTTTGCGTGCCGGTTGAGGTCGGATTGATCATGCAGCTTATCCTTATTATCTTTAGACCCCCGGGGTTTGAACTAGTTGGTTTTGTGCGGCGGGTGAAGATTCGACAAAAACCCCGGGGGTCTTTGTTTGCGTGCCGGTCGGGGTCGGATTGATTATGCAGCTTATCCTTATTATCTTTAGACCCCCGGGGTTTGAAATGGTTGGTTTTGTGCGGAAGAAATGATTTTTGAAACCCTGGGGATCATTCTAAAGGTGGATGAGCGTTGACTTGATTTTCAAAGCTGATTTTTCTTCTTTGAACTTTCAGGGGTTCAGGTGATTACTCTTGATTGTGAACTGGTTAAGAAATTTATTATCTCAGTGATCAAGTTGGCGTGAGATCCTGCATTTATTGTTTCTTGGGAGAACAAAGTTACATATGCTATAATGTGAAAGTAATGTTTGATTTACTATTGCAACAACCAGGAATTTGTCATGACGATAACCAACCTTCGAGAGCAGTTACATAAACAGATAGATCGTTTGCCAGATGAATTAATCGAACAAATTGCTGATTTTACATCGTTCATCATGGCGAGACGACAAATATCTCAGGGATATACAGACTGGGATAAATCCCATTGGCGAAAATTTTCCTTAGAGCAATTTTTGCGTGAGGAGGATGAGGTTGAATATTCGCTAAAGGATGCTCGGGAAATATATCGACCATGAAACCTGGTGATGTTGTCCTGATACGTTTTCCACATGCTGATCTGCAACGCGGGAAACTTCGTCCAGCGTTGGTGATTGCCATAGCACCCGGTCGTCATGATGATGTTCTTTTAGCACTTGTTTCTTCACGTATCAACCAAGCTATTCCAAATTTCGATGAGATAATTAATCCGAATGATCCCGACTATCGCGCTTCTGGGTTAAAAGTACCATCTGTTGTTCGACTATCACGATTGGTCACGGTCGAAGGCACGATCATTGATGCCCGTCTTGGCGAAATTTCTTCTGATCGATTAGAGCAAATCAAGCAGCATATCATCGATTGGTTACTGTCGTAAAAGATATCACAGGATATCTGCGATTACTCAGATTAAAAAAAGTATCTACGTATTTTTGTTGAACCCAGAGACCCCGGGGTCTTTATTTTCGTGTCGGTTGGGTTCTAATTGAAAATGCAGCTTATCCTTATTATCTTTAGACCCCCGGGGTTTGAAATGGTTGGTTTTGTGTAGCAGGTGAAGATTCGACAAAACCCCCGGGGGTCTTTGTTTGCGTGCCGGTTGGGTTCTAATTGAAAATGCAGCTTATCCTTATTATCTTTAGACCCCCGGGGTTTGAAATGGTTGGTTTTGTGCGCCAGGTAAAGATTCGACAGAAACCCCGGGGGTCTTTGTTCGCGTGCCGGTCGGGGGCGAATTGAAAATGCAGCTTATCCTTATTATCTTTAGACCCCCGGGGTTATTGTTATGAGCTGTTTATCCTGGTTGACCCTGTTATGAGGGCAGGGTCTCAAACACCAGCCCATCTGCCCCGCGAGTTACCCGCACCGTATCGCCATCGCCCACCTCGCCGCCGACGACCTTCAGCGCTAACGGGTCCTGCACCTCCCGCTGGATTGTGCGTTTGAGGGGACGGGCGCCGAAATCGGGGTCGTAGCCAACCTCGGCCAGGTAAGCGCGTGCCTCCGGTTCGACCTGCAGCGTCAGGCCGCGCTGGGCCATTAGACCTGCCACACGCTCGAGCTGGATGTCGACAATCTGCACCAAATCCTCTCTGGTGAGCGGGTGGAACACAACGATCTCATCCACACGGTTGAGGAACTCAGGGCGGAAGTGCGCCTGCAGCAGGCGGTTAACCTGCTCACGCGTCACCTCTCTCACGCCGCCATCCTCTGCCAGGCTGCTCATCCACAGCTGGCTGCCCAGGTTGCTGGTCATGATCACCACGGTGTTGCGGAAGTCAACCGTGCGCCCCTGGCCGTCGGTCAGGCGGCCGTCCTCCAGCAGCTGCAGCAGGGCGTTGAAGACCTCGCTGTGCGCCTTTTCAATCTCATCGAACAACACCACGCTGTAGGGTCGGCGGCGGACCGCTTCGGTCAGCTGGCCGCCCTCTTCGAAGCCGACATAGCCGGGGGGCGCGCCGAATAAACGGCTGACGGTGTGCTTCTCCTGGTACTCGCTCATGTCGATGCGCACCATGGCGTCCTCATCGTTGAACAGGAATTCCGCCAGGGCGCGCGCCAGCTCGGTTTTACCGACCCCGGTCGGCCCGAGGAAGATGAACGACCCGATCGGACGGTTGGGGTCCTGCAAGCCTGCCCGGGCGCGGCGGACCGCGTTGGAAATCACCTCGACGGCTTCATCCTGCCCGATGATGCGCTGGTGCAGACGTTCTTCCATGCGCATCAGCTTCTGCATCTCGCCTTCCAGCAAACGAGAGACGGGGATGCCGGTCCACCTGGCGACGATTTGGGCGATCTCCTCAGCGTCGACTTCCTCTTTGAGCAGGGTGGATTCCTTTTGGAGGTCATTCAAACGGCCTTCAGCCTCCGCCAGCCGGGTGTGGAGATCGTTCAGCGTGCCAAAGCGCAGGCGGGCGGCCTGCTCCAGGTCTGCGTTGCGTTCCGCGCGTTCAATCTCGATCTCGGTCTGGTCCATCCGCTCCTTGATGTCGCGGATTTCCTGGATAGCGTCTTTTTCCGTTCCCCAGCGGGTATGGAGTTGGTTGGCTTGCTCACGCAGGTCGGCCAGGTCTTTTTCGATATTGGCCAGCCGCTCTTTGGAGGCTTTATCCTTCTCTTTCTGCAGCGCCTGGCGCTCAATTTCTAGCTGCAGAATGGCGCGATCAACTTCATCCAGGGCTTGGGGTTTGGAGTCGATTTCGGTGCGCAAACGGGCAGCTGCCTCATCGATCAGGTCGATGGCTTTATCCGGCAGGAAGCGGTCGGCGATGTAGCGGTGGGAGAGGGTAGCAGCGGCGATCACGGCCGGGTCGGTGATGCGCACGCCGTGGTGCACCTCGTAGCGCTGTTTGAGACCGCGCAGGATGCTGATGGTGTCTTCCACTGAGGGCTCGGTCACAAATACCGGTTGGAAGCGGCGCTCGAGGGCGGCGTCCTTCTCTACGTGTTTGCGGTACTCGTCCAGGGTGGTGGCGCCGATCATGTGCAGCTCACCGCGGGCGAGCATCGGTTTGAGCATGTTGCCGGCATCTACGGCGCCTTCGGCCGCACCTGCACCGACCACGGTGTGCATCTCGTCTACGAACAACAGGATCTCCCCGGCAGCATCAGTGATCTCTTTGAGGACGGCTTTCAGGCGTTCCTCGAACTCACCGCGATACTTGGCGCCGGCGATCAACGAACCGATATCCAGTGCAATGATCTTCTTATTCTTAAGCCCGTCCGGCACATCGCCGTTGACGATGCGCTGGGCCAGGCCTTCAACGATGGCGGTCTTGCCCACACCGGGTTCGCCAATCAGGGCCGGGTTGTTCTTGGTGCGGCGAGAAAGGATCTGCACGATGCGGCGGATCTCCTCGTCGCGGCCGATGACGGGGTCTAGTTTTCCGGTGCGCGCCAGGGCGGTCAGGTCACGGCCGTATTTTTCCAAGGCTTCATAAGTTGTTTCAGGCGTCTGGGAGGTGACGCGCTGCGAGCCGCGCACCTCTTTGAGGGCTTTGAGAATCGCATCTTTGGTCAGGCCGAAACTAGACAAGCGCTTACCTTCGGCGCTTTCCGTGAGGCCTAGCAAGAGGTGCTCCGTGGAGATATATTCATCCGACATGCCCTTGGCGTAACGCTCTGCCGCACTGGTCACCTCGGCTGTGCCCCGCGCAAAGCCAGGTTGACCCGAATTTCCGCCGTAGACCTTGGGGCGGTGTTCTAGGTCAGCCTGCAGTTCCTCCCGCAGCGCCAGGGGACTGCCAGCCACCTTGGTCACAATGGCCGGAACCACACCCTGATCCTGTGTGAGCAAGGCCAGCAGTAGGTGCGCTGGTTCAATGGTCTGGTGGTTCAGGTCCACAGCCAGGCTTTGGGCCTGGATGATGGCCTGTTGTGCTTTTTGTGTGTATTGATTTAAATCCATTATGTCTCTCCAAACTTATTTCATTCCCCCAGGATGATTGATTAATTGATTGGGGGGATATGCTCATTTTTCTCTCCCTTTAATGATAGTAGAATGGTGTTTGAGAAATGTTAAAGGGTTGTCAGAATATTGCTAACAAAATCAGGACTGAGTGCTCAGAAGGGCTGGGTTGGCGGCTGGTTAGTAAGGATTTGCTAGTTTGCATCGATTTCGTGTTTAAACACATTTGTTTTCCTCACTGGTCAGGAAAGCAAGCGGTTTTTATGATTTAATTGGACAATTCCCCAAAAGCATTTGACACCCACCCAATTAAACATTAAACTAAGACTGTAGATTAACTGTTATAAATTCTGAGCTTATCCATGATGATCGAGGAGGTTCGATGACCGCCAATAGTTTTCAAATCACGATGCGTTCAGGACCCGTGCCCGGGAAATCCTTTCCTTTAAAGGAAGAAACCAGCCTGGGGCGTGACCTGGTAAACGATATCGTCATCAGTGATCCTGAAGTATCGCGCCGGCATGCACGCTTTTACATGCAGGAGGAAAATGTCTATATTGAGGACCTGGGATCGACCAACGGTACCTTCCTGAACGGCGAACGAATTGCTACCCCCCAACAACTGCGCAAAGGGGATGTGATCACCTTTGGTGAGAGCGTGGTGATGCTTTTTGAGAAGATCACCCAGGGCACAGATGCCACCCTGGTCACGCCACCAGTCGAGTATGCGCCGGAACCGGTTTACCCACCGCCAACGTATCAGCCCCCATACGAACCTGAGACCTACCAGCCGCCTGCACAGCCTGCACCGTATTACCAGCCCGAACCCATCGGGGCGGACTATGATGAGGACGTGGTAGAGGCTATCCGACCCGAAAAACGACGCAAGGCGAAGCGGGAAGGTCTGCCAACCTGGATGATCGTCCTAATCGTAGCCATTGTGGTGATCGTGTGTGTGATTGCGGTTACTTTGTATTTCATGCCCGCCGCCTGGTGGTGTGCGATCACCTTTGACATGCTGGCAGGCTGCCCGCTGCCCTGACCCCAATTATTTCGTGTGCATCAATCCCGGACGGACTGCGTTCCGGGATTGTTGGTTTAACGAGGTTGTAAATGGGCTCATCAGCGGGAAATCATTGTTTCAAATGCGCCCGCAGCTTTCGTATAGCCTGTGCTACAAATAAATGACCTTTTCAAGGCCGGTTGTGTGGAACCGGGTTTCTTTTGATTGGCCAACCGATGGCGTAATGTGAGCGGTTGGCGTCTTTGTTTTCGATCTCTCCCAGGATGGTGTTGATCCTGCCCAGGGCGGATTCCAGTCCCTGATAGTCCTTTGCTGCAAAGGCCGCGTGGACCTCGATAAAAATGTGCTCAATGATCACATTTAACGGGGCTTTTTCGCGATAGCCATAATCGCCGACGATGCTCCCCTCACGCATCGCGCTGAGGGGCGGCCACCAGGCAGTGCGGAAATGGGCGCTGGGGATCAGGAGGGTTTGGTAGTGCCGAAGCATATCGTAGGCTTCGACCGTCAGACGCACATCGGCTTCTACCGCCGGGTCGGGTTCAAGCGCCTCCAGATAGGTGATGAAATCTTGCTCCAAGACGGCCAGGTCCAGTCCAAAGCGAGCTGCGAGAGCGGTGGATATGATTTCGGCGTCGCTGGGACCTTCTGGCAGGTTAAAGTAGAAATTGATGAAGGTTTCCCAACCCCACAGCTGATCCAGGTAGGCAACCAGGGCTGCGGCTTGCATGTAGCCAATCTCGTGCTGGGCAGCATAGAAATTATTCACGATCTGGCTCAGGGGCAGGTACATATCCAGGGCTAGCAAGGCAGCGGCACGCTGCAGGGGGTCGCCTTCCCGGTAGTGACCGCCGGAGAGGTACACCGCCAGGCCTTCCACGAAGATTGCGGGTCGGGGGCCTTCGGTGTTGACCAGCCGGTCAATCACGTGCACCATTTCGTGATGTGCCAGGATGCCAAACTCGATCCCGGTCCAATTATCCTCGGCATAGGTCAGCACGGCTTCATGGGTAGCAAACCCGCCATGGCCAACCACGACCGGGATCAGTACGATGGAAAGCGGGTCGGTCAGTGGGCTTTCATCAAAAACACCGGCAGCGGCGAATTGTGATAGGGCGATGGCGCTTCTTTCCTCCACCGTTTCGGTGATTTGTTCCAGGTCCGCTTCGGCATCCGTCCCGGTCAGGTAGTGCAGGGTGCAGCACTGGCTGTGGGATACAGCCCAGGCGGTATCTCGGCTCCCGGAATCCGGGAGGAGGTGAACCCCCTGAGTCCAGCTGATACCTCTGGCAGGCAGGCTAAAACGAAAATCCAAAAAGCCCGGTTTGGTTTCGTGTGTGTCGAAAAACCAGTAAAAGACAGCCTGGCGGTTGTAACTTGAGAAGGTTGTGGTCCCCAAAACCTGGTCGGGTCGGTCCACCAGGGCGAGGTCGATCTCGACCCCGCCGATCTCAGCCAGGCCGGTATAAGTCACCCGGGCGCTGAGGACATCACCGATGTGGTAAGGCGCCACAGGGAAAAAATCGACGTGAAAATCCGCCGGCCGGGTGGTTTGTGGCGTTTGGCTAAAAGTCGCTGAACCTGGTGACAGGACCAAGGACAAGGCTGTCAGGATCAAGATCAAGGCGTGTGTGACCATGAGTTGCATTTTACCCGAGGATGGTTAACGATGGATAAGAACGATCCAAAGTTTTGGGCTATTTGTGCCGTGTGCTATAATGAAAATTTGCGAATAGACGTATGAAAATCTTTTATTTAGGTGAAATCAGTTATGTTTAAAAAGCTTGCCCAAGTGTTTGGTGGGGACCCCCATCAACGCAAAATTGACTCTTTGAAAGAAATTGTCGACCAGATCAATGCCCTGGAGCCCGAATACCAGGCATATCCTGACGAAGCCCTGGCTGCTAAAACCCAGGAATTCAAGACGCGGTTGGCCGCTGGCGAGACCCTGGATGACCTGTTGGTAGAGGCTTTCGCCACGGTGCGCGAAACCAGCAAACGCACCTTGGGTCAGCGCCATTATGATGTGCAGTTAATTACCGGCATTACCTTGCATCGCGGCGAAATAGCGGAGATGCGCACCGGTGAGGGAAAAACCCTGGCTGCCACCCTGCCCCTGTACCTGAACGCGCTGGCCGGACGCGGCGCGCACCTAGTGACGGTCAATGACTATTTGGCGCGCCGGGACGGTCGCTGGATGGGGACCATCTACCGCTTCCTCGGTCTTTCCGTGGGCATCCTCCAGATGGCTGCCCGCACTGAAAACGGTCGGATGGCCTTCTTGTATGACCCTGACCAGCGTTCGCCGATTGAGGAGCAAGACCAGCTAAAAATGGTCCCGCGGAACCAGGCTTACCGGGCGGATATCACCTACGGCACGAACAACGAATTCGGCTTTGATTACCTGCGCGATAATCTGGCGAACAGCAAGGAAGCCCGGGTACAGCGGAGCCACTATTATGCGATCATCGATGAAGTCGATAACATCCTGATCGATGAAGCACGCACGCCGCTGATCATCTCGGGGCCTTCCCATGAAGATTCGGAATGGTACATCCGCATGGCGCAGATCGTGCGGCAGCTGCTGCCCGAAGATTACGAGATCAGCGAGAAGGACCGCACCGTCACATTGTCTGAGATTGGCCTGGCGCATGTTGAAGAGCTGCTGGGGATGCCCCTGAGCGACCCTGAGCGCCCGGAGGATATCACCCCGGAGCAAGCGCGTTTGCTTGGTTTCTTAGAGCAAGCGCTGCGGGCGGAGTTCCTGTTCCACCTGAATAAGGAATATATCGTCCAAAACAAGGAAGTGATCATTGTCGATGAGTTCACCGGGCGCTTGATGCCTGGACGCCGCTGGTCAGATGGCCTACACCAGGCGGTGGAAGCCAAAGAGGGTGTTAAGGTCGAAGCTGAAAATGTGACCTATGCCACCATTACGATCCAGAATTATTTCCGCATGTACGAGAAGTTGGCCGGCATGACCGGTACCGCCCTGACGGAAGCGGAAGAATTCGATAAGATCTACTCGCTGGAAGTGCTGCCGATCCCCACCAACCTGGAATACCGGGCCATGGGGGAGGTGCCGGACCTAGTTGAGGCGGAAGACCGTGATGATTATGGCTATAAGTACACCTATTACTATCGTCCCGACGATAACAACCAATCCCCCCTGTTTTGGAAGCGCAAGGACTACCCGGATGTGGTTTACCAGACGGAAGAAGCCAAACTGCGGGCGATCGTTAAAGAGATCATTAATTTTCATGTGATCGGACGCCCACAGCTGGTCGGTACGACTTCTGTTGAGAACTCAGATCGCCTGTCAGAACGCTTGAATGCTGCGAATGTACGCCGCCTGCTGGAGGTATTTTTAGTCCGGCACGCTTATATCGATGCGAACAACCTGCGCAACCGGGATGTGATGTCCACGCCCGAGCTGGATCAGCTGTATGCACCGCTGGACCAGCTGCGCAGCCCTGAGCTGCGGCGCTTAGGCCGTGAGTATGGACTGAATTCCCTCAGCCCGTTGGATGAAGACAACCAGGCGCGCCTGCTGGATGTGTTCAACCTCACCCCCTCAGATTGGCCGCGCTTGGATGCGGTCATCAAGGGCGGAGTGCAGCACCAGGTGTTGAACGCCCGCAAGCATACGGAAGAATCCAAGATCATTGCAGATGCGGGCGCCTTTGGCGCGGTGACGATTGCCACCAACATGGCCGGCCGCGGTGTCGACATCAAGCTGGGCGGTGAGCTGCCCGAAGAATGCCTGACGAATGTCAATCGCCTGCTGGCTGAAACCGGCCAGGCGGATCCCTACAATATGCGTATGCAGGACCGCCTGCGCGCCCTCGAGGCTGTACCGGAGGATGCGTATGGCGATTATGCCGAAGACGTCCAGGCTTACTTAAAATACATGTCTGAGATGAAGCGGGTGCGCGAGCTGGGTGGGCTGCATGTGATTGGTTCTGAGCGGCATGAAGCCCGGCGGATTGACAACCAGCTGCGCGGGCGCGCTGCCCGCCAGGGTGACCCGGGCTCGTCGCGTTTTTACCTGTCTTTAGATGATGACTTGATGCGCTTGTTTGGCGGGAGTTCGGTGGAAACAATGCTCAGTCGGCTCAATATTGATGAGGGTATGCCGATTGAAAGCGGCATCATTGGCCGGCTGGTTGAATCTTCACAAACCCGGGTTGAAGGCGCGAACTTTGACGTGCGTGAGCACCTGCTGGATTATGATGATGTGCTCAACTCACAGCGTGTGCGGATTTATGAACAGCGTGAGCGCATCTTTGATAAGGAGGACCTGCGCGAAGATGTGACTGACATGCTGCGCACGGAAGTCGGACGCCGCATCCAGGAGGGTCTGCAGGATGATGAAGGACCGTGGAAGCTGTTGGCGTATCTCGAGGACATTCAACCACCCATTGATCAATCAGGGGTGGCACATCCCTCCTACACCTTGAAGTTGATGATGGCGCATATTGGGCAGCCCCAATCCGAAGACACGCTGAAAGCGAAGCTGTTGGCGGTTGCCGCAGACGCCCTGGCTGCCTGGCATGACCATCTGCAGAACTGGGCGGCGACCCTGATCGCCAATGCACAAATGAGCTTCGAGAACCAGCTGGCTGAGCGGTTGGAAGCCCTGGATACTTTCGTGGAGGGCTTGGGGTACGAAGAATCAGGCGGGTCGCGCAATCTGAGAGAAGAGTTGACTGGTATGGTGCGGGTACCATTGCGCCTGACGGATGATGTCCTTGAAGGTTTAGAAGCGGGATCGAAGGCTGCCATTCACGCGGTTGCGAGCCAGGTGCGGGGGACCCTGATGCAGGTCTTCATCCGGCGCTTGATCCTGACCTTTGAACGGCGTTTTACGGATAATTGGAATTTGAAAGCTGCAGACCTGGCTGAAGAATCCTGGGGTCACGTCCAGTCGCTGTTGATCGATCGCGTGGAGGACACCCTGCACAGGCGTGAAGAGCATGTGTTGGGCGAAGCAGGTGAGATCAGCCGGGATTTGGAGGCGAACCAGGAACTGCTGGCGGCCGCACTGGAGGCGCCTGAAGCGCTGATGCGGGTGCTGATGCTGGTGACCCAGGGCCGGGTGATCACATTCGATGAGCGCACCCACCAGCGCAAGATGAAGGGGGTGGTCAGGCTGACTTATATCTTCCTGGCTGCCCAGCTGCTGGCAGGTCAACCGGCGGATGTGGTCCAAGCTGAGGTGTTGCGCCATTTGGAGGCCGCGCAGGATAAACTGCGGATCGTTTGGGGGCAGGCTGAACTGAATCGACTGCACAATGCCGGGCAAACCCTGGGCAACCTGACGCAGGAATGGCAGGCACGCATTACCGCCCAGATGGGTGAAGCGGGCTATGACCGGATTAAGACCACAGCATTGGACCAGTTACCGCCCGCTGAACATGACCAGGTGGTTGAAATCTTAGGCGGCTTCGCCCAAAACCGCTTATACCGGCAGCTGCTGCTGTCGAAGATCTCAGAGCTGTGGGTGGAGTACCTGACCAAGGTTGAAGCGCTACGCGTTTCGGTCCGAATGGAGGCTTACGGCCAGCGTGATCCCCTGGTGGAATACAAGAGCCAGGCGACAACCATGTTCTCGGGTCTGCTTTCGGATATTCGCGCCGGGGTGATCTCACAGATGTTCCGTGCCCGCCTGGTGAGCAGCGAGGACCTGAAAAAAGCCCAGGAATCGCCGCAGGAGCAGGAAGCACAAGAATCACAGGCGTCTTCAGCGTCGTCGAGCAAGCGCCACAAAAAGAAGAGCCGAAAAAGACATTAGTTTATAACAATGGTTTCTTCTCAGGTTGCGAGGGAATGGGGTCCTCCACCCTTCAGCTGTAGAACTGCCTGGGCAGTTTAAACGATTATAGAAAAAGAGGATAGATGCATATTTTAGTAACCAATGATGATGGCGTCCATGCGCCGGGTTTACTGGCATTGACCAAAGCCGTCCGTCAAATCGCTGAAAAGGTCACAATTTTAGCGCCCAACCGGAACTGGTCCGCGTCGGGGCATGTCAAAACGCTCCACCGACCGTTACGGGTGACCGAAACTGAGCTGGCGGATGGGTCGTCTGCCTGGGCGACGGATGGGGCGCCTTCCGATTGTGTGGCCTTGGCTCAATTGGGGTTTATCCCAGACAAGATCGATATGGTGGTATCGGGGATCAACCCCAACGCCAATATCGGGCATGATGTTACGTATTCCGGTACCGTTACTGCTGCCATGGAAGCTGCAATTTGGGGTATTCCCGGGATAGCAGTCTCGATCGATAAGCCAGAAGGTTTAATCGGAGCAGTTGATTATGAGGGGGCAGCTGAGGCAGCACAAAGCGTTATCCAATGGCTCAGTCAACAAGCTGACCTACCTGGAGATGCGATTTTGAACATCAATGTGCCCTATGGGCCGCTGGCTGAAATGAAGGGTTTCCGCATCACCCGCCAGGGCCTGCGCATCTACCGGGATGAACTGGTACGGCGTTTGGATCCACGCGGCAAGCCGTACTACTGGATTGGTGGGGAAGCGCCTACTGGGGTAGAAGAACCCGGCACAGATTATGGGGCGCTTTCTGCGGGCTATGTCTCCATTACGCCGATCCAGCTGGATCTGACCAGCCGCTCCTTGCAAGCCTGGATGGAAGAGCATCGGTTTGGTGAAGGGCTGGCGGATTCGTAGATAGGTTGTAAGGACTGATTGTGTGAATGCGCCCTTCAGTAGCAATCTTGCCTGAGCAGGTATGACATATTTTAAGGTTGAGTTTGAGATAATCCCTTGACATACCAATAAGAGTCGGTATAATCATCCCTCGTGCGTTCGATCAGGAACAAAATCCTGGTTGAGCAGATCCTTAAAAAGTGAAAATCCACATGCGTCTGAGGAAAGTTTTGTCAAAAGATTGATAAAAATCTGATGGGAAATTCCCTTGACAAAGGATTGGTCGTGTAGTAAGATAATACTCCACTTCAAAAAGTGGCTTGCACGATCTTGCCCGAAAGGGCAGATCCTTCACAACTGAAGACGCAGAACGTGAGCACAAAACTCAGCACGTTATAGTTTCGCAGCTAAATGAGGCGGCCGGTGTTGGCGAGATAGCATCGGCGCTTTTGTCTGGAAAAACAAAAAAAGCCTTGACAAAGAAGAGCGAGCTGAGTAGAATCATGCTCTCGTGTGAGAGATAGAACCTTAACAACTGAAGAGTGATAGGAAGATGACAAACCTCGTCAATTAAAGTAAGATCGAATCAGATCTAACATTTCCGCTAACAAAGAACCAAACACCTTTTTAGGTGATAAAATTTTCTGCGGAGAGTTTGATCCTGGCTCAGGATGAACGTTGGCGGCGTGCCTAATACATGCAAGTCGAACGAAGAGTTCAGCGTAGCAATACACTGATCCTCTTAGTGGCGAACGGGTGAGTAACGCGTTGGTGACCTGCCCCAAAGAGAGGGATAACAGTTCGAAAGGACTGCTAATACCTCATGTGATCATTCGGATTAGAAGCCTTATGATTAAAGGAGCTTGCTCCACTTTGGGAGGGGCCTGCGTACCATCAGCTAGTTGGTAGGGTAATGGCCTACCAAGGCTATGACGGTTAGGGGACCTGAGAGGGTGGCCCCCCACAATGGAACTGAAACACGGTCCATACACCTACGGGTGGCAGCAGTAGGGAATATTGGTAATGTGCGAAAGCGCGAACCAGCAACGCCGCGTGTGCGAAGAAGGCCTTCGGGTTGTAAAGCACTTTTCGGGAGGAAGAGGAAGGACTGTACTCCCGGAATAAGTCTCGGCTAACTACGTGCCAGCAGCCGCGGTAATACGTAGGAGGCTAACGTTATCCGGATTTACTGGGCGTAAAGCGCGTGTAGGCGGTTTGGTAAGTTGGACGTGAAAGCTCCTGGCTCAACTGGGAGAGGTCGTTCAATACTGCTAGACTAGAGGATGGTAGAGGGAGGTGGAATTCCGGGTGTAGTGGTGAAATGCGCAGATATCCGGAGGAACACCAGTGGCGAAGGCGGCCTCCTGGACCACTCCTGACGCTCAGACGCGAAAGCTAGGGTAGCAAACGGGATTAGAGACCCCGGTAGTCCTAGCTGTAAACGATGTGAACTTGGCGTCGGTGGGATTAAATCCATCGGTGTCGAAGCTAACGCGATAAGTTCACCGCCTGAGGACTACGGCCGCAAGGTTAAAACTCAAAGGAATTGACGGGGACCCGCACAAGCAGCGGAGCGTGTGGTTTAATTCGTTGCTACACGAAGAACCTTACCTGGGTTTGACATATAGGTTGTAGGGAACTGAAAAGGGACCGACCCTTCGGGGAGCCTATACAGGTGTTGCATGGCTGTCGTCAGCTCGTGTCGTGAGATGTTCGGTTAAGTCCGCTAACGAGCGCAACCCTCGTCGTATGTTATATGTGTCATACGAGACTGCCGGTAAAAAGCCGGAGGAAGGTGAGGATGATGTCAAGTCAGCATGACCTTTATATCCAGGGCTACACACACGCTACAATGGTCTGTACAATGGGTAGCCAAGCCGCGAGGCGGAGCCAATCCTGAAAGCAGGCCTCAGTTCAGATTGCAGTCTGCAACTCGACTGCATGAAGCCGGAGTTGCTAGTAACCGCAGGTCAGCAATACTGCGGTGAATACGTTCCCGGGTCTTGTACACACCGCCCGTCACGTCATGGAAGCTGGCAACGCCTGAAGCCGGTATCCTAACCCTCACGGGAAGGAGCCGTCTAAGGTGGGGTCGGTAACTGGGACGAAGTCGTAACAAGGTAGGTGTACCGGAAGGTGCGCCTGGATCACCTCCTTTCTAATGGAGAACAAACGGACATGCCTACGGGTGTGGACGTCACTCCAGAACAAAGGTGCCTCTACAGCGGTGCAGAGGCATGCATTGAACGTAGGTTTAACCCTTCCTGTCACTCTTCAGCTGTTGAGGCTGGTCTATCTCGGGCTATTAGCTCAGCTGGTTAGAGCGCGCCTCTGATAAGGGCGAGGTCTCTGGTTCGAGTCCAGAATGGCCCACTGTGCCCGAAAGGCAGGGTACATCCGGCTGGGGATGTAGCTTAGTTGGGAGAGCGCCGCCTTTGCAAGGCGGAGGTCGTGGGTTCGAGTCCCATCATCTCCATATGCTGGGCTTCATAACCCAGGCAGCATACAGGTTGAAATGAGATGGTTGTTGCTAATAAAAGAACGTCAGTTGACAACAACCATCGCCGGTCAACCGGCAAGTTGGCGAAAGCCAACCCGTACTTTACCAATTGAATAGTCAATGACATCAAATTGTAGGCCGAAATCTGAATAAGATTTCAAATTAATAATTAATAGCAAGTGTATGCAAGAAAAATGATGCACAATTGAAAAAGCATCGATTTCTCCGCATCACGTGAGAAGCTACTAAGAGCTTACGGTGGATGCCTAGGCGCTAAGTGCCGAAGAAGGACGTGGGACACTGCGATAAGCCTCGGGAAGCTGTGAACAAGTGATGATCCGGGGATGTCCGAATTGGGAAACCAGCCGTTGTGAACCAACGGCATCATATGCTGAATACATAGGCATATGAAGGGAACCTGGGGAACTGAAACATCTAAGTACCCAGAGGAAAAGAGATTATTCCCCAAGTAGTGGCGAGCGAAAGGGGATCAGCCTAAACCGATGTAGTTTACTGCATCGGGGTTGTAGGGTCCGGCAAATGAGAGTTACAAATTGACTGGTTAGTAGAATGGTATGGAATAGCCAACCATAGAAGGTGATAGTCCTGTAAACGAAAACTTGTCAGCTCTCGCTGGATACCTGAGTACTGCCGGGCACGCTAATCCGGTAGGAATCTAGGGAGTCCACTCTCTAAGGCTAAATACACTCAGCGACCGATAGTGAACAAGTACCGTGAGGGAAAGGTGAAAAGTACCCCTGTTAGGGGAGTGAAAAGAACCTGAAACCGTAAGCTTACAAACAGTCGAAGGGCTATGATAG
>JAHYJN010000073.1 GCA_019428905.1 Candidatus Brevefilum sp. | reverse complement strand
AAACCAGGCGAACGCGGCAGCGATTGCAGAAATCTGCCGCAGGCTGGATGGGCTGCCCCTGGCGCTTGAACTGGCTGCCCCCCGGGTCAGGATCCTGACGCCGGCTGCCATCCTGACCCGCCTGGATGACTCGCTCAAATTGCTGACCGGCGGCGCCAGTGATCTGCCCACGCGCCACCAGGCGCTGCGCAATACCCTGGAGTGGAGCTACGACCTGCTCAGGCCGGACGAGAAAGCCCTGTTTGCCCGATTGGGCGTGTTCGTGGGCGGTTTCGCCTTGGAAGCTGCTGAAGATGTCTGCAACCCGGATGGCGATGTGGACATGTTGGAGGGGTTGACCGCCCTGGTGGATAACAGCCTGATCCGCCAGGAGGAATCCAGTTCCGGTGAAGTGCGTTTTGATATGCTTGAAACCATCCGCGCCTTTGCCCAGGAGCAGCTCATGTCGAGCGGTGAGTTGGAAACATCTCGCGAGCGCCATGCCCGTTACTTTGGTGAGATTGCGGTGAACCGCATCGGTAATGAACTGTACTCTGAAAAAGCACTCTACTGGCTGGATTGGCTCGAATGTGATTTTTCCAATATGCGCGCAACGTTGGATTGGTGCCTCGGTCAAACGGGTGAGATCGAACTGGGCGTGCAGATCGTGTTTGCACTGATCTGGTTTTTCTACCGCCGCGGTTATTTCATCGAAGGTCTGACCTGGGCTGAGCGTATCTTGGCTTCGCCCGCGTTGCAGGACCCTTCTCCCTTGCGGGCTTTGGCGCAACAAAATTACGGCATCCTGGCTGTGTGGAAGGGTGAACAGGATAAAGGCCTGGCGCAGATCGAAGAAAGTCTGGCAGTCTTGATAAGGACGGAAGAAGCGCAGTGGTTTGCCCCCTCGCTGATTTCGAAAGCAGTGGCGTTGATCAATATGGGGCGGGATCAAGATGCCCAGCCTTTGTTGGTCCAGGCTCAAACCCTCTTTAAAGAGATGGGATTCGATTATTTTCTGGTGATCACACTGGTCCACCTGGGGAATGTGGAGTAAGGACTGGGTCATCCTGAACAAGCGCTTAACGTCCTGGAAAAAGCGCGGGTGATCGCCCGTTCGCTGAATGAGCCGTGGATTTTGAGTTTCGTGCTGAACAACCTGGGCGAGGTGGCACGCACACAAGGACTGTATGACCTGGCTCGAACGTACTATGAAGAATGCATCGGCTTGTTGGGGGCCACGGGCGACCGGGGGGATATGGCGCGCTTTGTGCACAGCCTGGGTTATCTTGCCCAGCATGCAGGGGATTTGGATCGGGCGGAATCCCAATTTAGGGAAAGCTTGAAGCTGTTCCGCCGCCTGGGCAACCGGCGCGGCATCGCTGAAAGCTTGGCCGGGTTGGCTGGATTGAAAGCCAGGGGCGGCCATACCCAGTGGGGGACGACCCTGCTGGGCGCGGTGGAGAGCCTGCTGCAGTCCACCGGCGGCGCCTGGTGGCCGGCGGATCGGGTCGAGGTGGAACGGAACCGCCAGATGATGCAGTCCGCGCTTAGCCCGGAGGAATTTGGAGCGGCGTGGGGGGCAGGTACAGAGATGAACATTGATCAAGCGCTGCAATTTGCTGCTGATGGCCCCTGAAACACTGGCCGGAGTCGGGATTGGCCCGACGGGGGCACTGAGCTTACGGCTCAGCGTGGCATCTTTGGTGCGCGTTCTGTTCGCGAACCCCCGGGATGGGACTGCCATGCTGGCATTGGAACGCAAAGCGACCCTGGTTGAAACGGCGCAGGAACCGATGGTTGAGGTCAAAGCACAGCCCTTTGGCGGCGCAGTACGCATCGTAGATATGCAGGCACTGCAGGCCTTGATTGGGGCGTTTCACTTTGACAGCGAGCGTTCACGCTCCGAAGGGGATTTCCGGCTGTTCATCCAGCCATCCAGTTGGCCAGCCCTGCGTGAGCTGTGCCTTGAACGCCTCGGCTGTGAGTATGACCCCGTGCTGGAGAGTGACCCCGGGCGGGAACTGACCGAAGAATTCTTTGACGCGCTGGGGATCAAGCTGCTTCCAGGTCAATATGAAAGTGAACCTACCGGCCTGGTAGTGGAAGGCCAGCCGCAGCCAACCGGAAATCCGCGTGCCCGGGGGTATCCCACAGCCCGGGTCTACCGGGTGTTTGAGGCGTGGATCACCGACCCGCCATTAGCCCAGGTGCTGCTCGACAACAGTGAGGGGGTATCAGACCAGGCGTTGTGCGAGCGAGCGTTGAGGGATGCAGGTTCTGGTGGGAAGGGGAGAGCGAATGCGGCCTTTGCACTACCGCTGGGGTCGATCACGTCGTTTTATGTTGGACTTTCACCTAATGAACGCAATCAACCAGTGAATTTTGAAGGCCATCAGCTGGATGAGACGGTAGCGGCGGTACTGGCGGGAATTCGGGTGCCGAAATACCAGCGGTTGTAAAAACCGCTTATTGTAAAAATGGTCGGCGGTGGTATAATGGTGACTTGCGGGGCGTAGCTCAGCCCGGATAGAGCGCACGGTTCGGGTCCGTGAGGCCAGCGGTTCAAATCCGCTCGCCCCGACAGAAAAGACACTCCTGAAAAGGAGTGTCTTTTGTTATAGTAAGATATTTGAGCGCATGGTTCGGGTCCGAGCCCTTCGCTGTGCTCAGGGTGCTGCGCGAACCCTTCGTTACACACAGGGCGCTACACGAGGCCAGCGGTTCAAATCCGCTCGCTCTGGAGCGGAGCGTCAGCGTAGCGGAACCCCCGTCAGGGGGCTGACAGAAACTCTCCTTTTTGGGAGAGTTTTTAGATTTAAGAGATTCGGGTAAAGCCTTGCCTTAACGCTTTATTCCAGGCAGTAAGCGTAAACTGATCTGCGAAGGTCTCTTCCGAATCAGTACCCCATATTATTGTTGTTTGTTATTATAATTGTCCTTTATCATCAAACCCTGTTGCGGTGGAGACCCACCTGATGACAATGCTTACTGAAGGAAAAACATGAAAATCAAAGACTGGCTGCTATTTTGGTTATTGGGCATCATCTGGGGCACCTCTTTCCTGTGGATCAAGATCGCGGTGACCGAAATCAGCCCCGTAATGTTGGTCAGCTTCCGTACGCTGTTTGCCGTGCTGGGGCTGGCCGTCTTTCTGCTGCTGGTCCGGTCTGCACGCGGGACATGGGAGCAGATCCGTAAACAATGGTGGGTTTTCACCGTGATGGGGTTTACCAATATCGTCATCCCCTGGCTGCTGATCTCGTGGGCCGGCCAATATATCGACTCAGGGCTGTCTTCGATCCTTAATTCCACCATGCCGCTGTTCACGATCATGATCTCGCCGTTCTTTGTCCCTGATGACCGCTTCACGCTTAAAAAAGCTGCCGGACTGCTGACCGGTTTTGCCGGGGTCGTGATACTGCTGTATCCCAACCTGGGCGCGGTGTGGAGCAATCACCTGGCCGGGCAGGCGGCTGTGTTAGTCGCGGCGCTGTGTTATGGCGGGTCAACGGTGTTTGCCAGAAGAATGGCCAAAGGACTGCCGGCCCAAACCCAAGCCTTCCTGCAATTCTTCATGGCCACAATCATGATCTGGGTTGTCACCCTGGCGGCCGAACGCCCTCTGGTTTTCCCACGGTTGCCTATCACCTGGCTGGCGCTGTTATGGCTGGGTCTGCTGGGGTCCGGGCTGGCCTATATCCTCTATTTTGACCTGCTACCGCGCATCGGTCCGACGCGTATGTCGATGGTGACCTATATCCTGCCGCTGGTGGCGGTGCTGTTGGGCATCATCTTCCTGGGGGAGCGCTTTTACTGGGGTGCCATCATCGGCGCGCTGCTGATCCTTTCTGGTATTTCGATCGTCAACCTGCGGCCTGGAAAGAAACCGTGATTCTCAAAGCAAGAAGCCCACACAGCGTTAACGAGGTGGCGTGATAAGTTTTAGGTGAACCCAGTGAGATGCGTTCATCCTGCTGATGGTTCAGGGGCTTTATTTGACCAATTCCCCGTGATATTGATTTACTCCTAAAGTGTCAGAGGCATAGCCGATGTTTTCATTGCAGTATAATTTTGGCCGGCAAGAAATTTTTTACCAGTTTTCATTAATCACTTTCTGCACTTTTTGATGGAGCGTATGACAGATTACGATCGTCTGACAAATTTGGGCAAGCTGCGCCGGCTGAGAAAGCTGGCGCTTGCGGGTTTGAGCCATTACGATCTGCCAGATCCGCAACTTACTTACCACGGGTTTGAAACTAACCTCATGTACCGGGTGACGACAGCGCGGGGAGAGCGCTTCATGCTGCGGCTGGCTTACCCGGGCTGGCGGACGCTGGCGGACCTGACCGCCGAGGCCTTATGGCTGACGGCGTTGAGCGAGGATACGGACATCCCCGTACCGGCGGTCCTGCTCACCCGCGATGGAGCGCTGGTGCTGTCGGTCACTTCACCCGAGGTGCCCGACGTATGGCCGATGACCCTGATGCGTTATGTCCCCGGCCGGCTGTTGGGGCATTACCTGACGCCGGTTAACCTGGAAAAAATGGGTAATCTGTTTGCCCGGCTGCATCAGCACGGGGCGGATTGGACGCCGCCGGCTAACTTCACGACACGGCGTTTTGAACACTGGCTGTCGCGGGGCGAGCCTGACCTGATCTCAAGTGATGGTGGTAATCGAGAAAACGAAGTGCAGGGAAAGCATTACGCAGAAATTTCACCTTTGCACCGCGCATGGATCGACAGGATGATTGATTTGGTCGAGGAGGCGTACCAGGGTCTTGATCGCTTTGATCTGCGGGTGATCCATTGCGACCTGTGGCATGACAATATCAAGCTTCACCAGGGTGTGCTGTCCCCCTTTGATTTTGAGGACACCGTGTGGGGCTACCGCGCCCATGATATCGCCATGGCCATGCTGGACCTGCTGGAAACGGTTGGCGAAGCGCGTTATGAAGGCTTGCTAACGGCATTTGCAGTCGGCTATCAAGCGTTCCTGCCCTGGCCAGAGGCGCGCATTGAACCCTTCCAGATCGGGCGCCTGCTGTGGAAGATCAACTGGGTGGCGCATCATCAGCCGGATTTCCTGGCAGGGATGATTGAACGCCATATCCCCGTATTTGAACATTTCGAACGAACCGGCGCGCTAATCCTGCCCATGCCGGGGTGACGGGCTGCTGCGACGGGGATTTTATTAAACAATCCCTAGTCGCAGAATTGAGTGGACCGAAAATCACAGCAAGTAGCATTCGTATAGTCAAATTCACGCATTTTAAGATAGCTGCTTCAGCCAAGCTAATGAAAGTGGGGTGACGCAGCTGTTGAATAATAGTAAAATAAAACGTAATTACTAAGCGTACAAAGGGAGTGAGGGATGTGGAGTGGCAGCTTTGCCGCTATATCACGTCCCCCAATCTTCAATAAGATTGCCTAAGTAGCTACATTAAACGAGAAAATTAGGAAAATGAACTTATTTGATGCTTAGAGAGGTATCGATGAAAAAAACAAACCATAACGAACCCATCCATCCAAAAAATCGAGCGGCGGGCCACGAAGCGCTGGATGTGCGTTTGGAAGGCCTTTTGCAGGAGATGATGTCCCAGAAGATGGTTCACAGCGCACTGGTCGCCGTGGAAAAAATGGACGGCTCGTTTCGCTGGGTTGCCACAGCGGGTGACGCTCAGCCGGACGGCTCACCACTGCTGCCGGACACGCCATTCTTCATAGCCAGTGTGACCAAGCTATACATCGCCAGCACGATCCTTAAGCTGCATGAACGTGGGCAGGTTGGGCTTGATCAGCCGATCTCAACTTACCTGCCGCAGGCGTTGATTGGCGGGCTGCATCGGTTCGATGGCGTCGATTACACCGAACAGGTCACTGTGCGGCATCTCCTCGGTCACAGTTCAGGGCTGCCAGAATACTTGGAAGATAAGCCTAAAGGCGGGCGTACCTTTGTTGACCGGATCCTGGAGCAGGATTTTGTGTTTACGATTGAAGACATCCTGGATGCCGTGCGTGAGCTCCCGCCACACTTCCCGCCCCAGCCCTATGACAAGCCACAGCAGAAGGTGCGCTATTGCGATACCAACTACCAACTGCTGATCGCCATCATCGAAGCCCTGACCGGGGGATCGCTCCACGCAGCGTTTACGGACTTGCTCTACCAACCGTTAGGTTTGGGGGACACCTACCATCCTGGAACCCGAGCTGATGCGCCAGAACCGGCTGGGCTGTGGATCGATGAACAACCGCTGCACATCCCTTTGGCGATGCGCTCCTTTGGCGATCTGGTCAGCACGTTGGACGACATGCTGCAATTCATGCGGGGGTTGGTGCGTGGGGAGGTGTTTGACGACCCCGCCACCCTAGACTTGATGCTGGGGCACTGGAATACCTTTGGAGTTTCACTCAACCCGGTCAAGCTCTCACCCGGTTGGCCGATTGCGTATGGCCTGGGCATGATGCGCTTCAAGATCCCACGGCCATTTTCCGGATTCCGCGCTATTCCAGCAGTGGTGGGTCACTCTGGTGCAACCGGTTCGTGGCTGTTCTATTGCGATGACCTGGACGTATTGCTGGCAGGGTCGGTCAATCAATTGAGTGCGGGGGCAGTGCCGTTCCGCTATATCCCGAAAATGCTGCAGGCTGTGGCTGCAGCTGGTGTGTAAGACAGCGCTATTTGAGGAGTTTGACCAGAGAGCGAAAATGGAACCAAGAATAAAAGACCACAAAAATAAGGTCGCCTTGGGGGTAATCGCAGTTTTACTTTCGATTATTGTGGTTGGGACTTTGGCCATACGCCAGATATTCCCACAGCAAGACCCGCTGCCAACGACTGGTGAATATGCCGTGGATTCCGTTTTCTACAGCTTTACGGATGAAAATCGTGTCGAGCAATATTCTTCGACAGGCAGGTACCGCAGGGTTAATGTGGAATTTTGGTATCCTGAAAATGTGGATGGTATATTTCCTTTGGTGATCTTCTCGCATGGGGCGCTGGGTATTCGCAGCAGCAATCTCTCGCTCTACCACGAACTTGCCAGCCATGGGTATGTGGTAGGTGCACTTGATCATCCTTATCAAGCGTTCTGGACAAAAGATACAGAGGGGAGGCTGACCCTGTTAAGCCTGGATTATTTGGCAGATCTTCAACGTGAAGATGCAAAAACGGACAAAGTGCAAAGTTTGGCTTATTATCAAGATTGGATGTCGACCCGCATGGGTGACATTAACTTAGTGCTAGATACTGTGATTGAAAATGCCAAAAATGGCGAAAACGGCGTTTATGGCCTGGTGGATACCGAGAAAATCGGCATGATGGGGCATTCGCTGGGTGGATCAGCAGCCCTCGGCATCGGCAGGCAGCGCGGTGAGGTCAAAGCGGTCATCGCGCTTGAAGCCCCATTTCTGTACGACATTATCGGTGTCGAAGATGGTGAATTTGTTTTCCTCGATGCAGCTTATCCCACACCCGTTCTTAATGTCTATTCGGATGATTCGTGGGACGATCTTGCTGATTGGGCGCAGTACGCCAGGAATGATGCTTTGTTGTCTGACCCAAATGCGACCGCTTTCAATGTGCATATCAGCGGTGTGGGACATCTTGCCCTGACCGACCTCGCGCTAACCAGCCCCCTCGCGGTGCGGTTACTGGACCGTTCGCCAATGACCAGAGATTACGCTGAAGCCCTTCACATCATCAACAGAATCAGCCTCGAATTCTTCAATTATTTCTTGAAAGGCAGTGGTGATTTGCCGGGGTACCAGCCTGGCAATGACAACTAATGGCCTTAGTTAACCGTATTCATTAAATATTCACATCGATTATTGAATTATTTGCAAAACTGTTTTCGATCTTTATGAAAGCTCTCGGTAAACGAAATGACTTATAATAACGAAAAACTACATTCCCGATTTTCTTCGAGTTTTGTGCTTGGTGGCTCACCCTGCAGTGGAAAAAGCACCCTGGCAGAGCGGTTATCGACTGAACATAACCTGCCCTATTATAGAGCAGACGACCACATGTGGCGCCACCTGGAACAAGCGCAACCTCAAGCACAGCCAACCATGTTCGCTTACTCGAAAATGTCATGGGACGAGATGTGGTCACAGCCGGTCAACAAGCAGGTACAGGATGTGTTTGCTTATTACACCGAGCAGTTCCCCATGATCTTGGCAGACTTGTTGGGATATTGGGATCAGGCTCCGATCATCATGGAAGGTGCAGCCTTCCTACCAGAGTTGTTAAAAAAATCGGGAGTTCGATCTGAACATGCGATGTTCTTGGTGCCGAGTAAAAGGTTCCAGCTTGATCATTATTCCCAACGGGACTGGATTCAGGCCATCGTAGATAGCTGTCAGGATCCTGATCAGGCCTTTGCGAACTGGATGGAACGCGATCATCGCTTTGGACAGGAGGTTATCAAGCAGGCACAGTCGTTGGGTTATCAGACGATCGTGGTTGATGGTCACAAAGATGAGGATGCGCTGTATCAGCAGGTGGTTGAGCACTTCAAACTTTCAGAGAGATTATAAGTAGACAGCTGACCAGGTTGCTGCGGTTATAATGACTGCAGTGACCTGAAAATTACATCATTAAGGAAAAAATACCGATGCAAAATCCAACAGTCAAACCTTTTACTTATCTCTTGATCGCGCTGGTCATCTTCAGCCTCTTAGGGCTGGAGTTCCCGTTGTTGTTCCTCAGCCGGTTGGTGGACGGGCGGCCTGCCTCGCAAGCCTTTAGCTGGCCGAGTAATTGGTATGGGGCTGTCTTTCATTGGGCGGTCACCATGCTGGTGTGGATGATTGGTGCGGTTGGCGTTTATTTGTGGGCGAAAAAGAAGGGTGTATTAGCGGACCTGGTTCGCTTTAAATTTGAACCCCGCGATGGCGTATGGGTGGCGATTGGCATCCTGTTGGTGATTGGCTACGAGTTGATCTACAGCCGGGTGGCAGGGTTGGCAATCCCCCAGATATGGCGCGAGTATCGCGGCTTTCAAAATATGTATGGCGGACAGGCTTGGGTAGTGACAATTTTTCAAAACTTGTATTACCTGGTGGAATTCCTTTTGGTGGTGATGATGATTGCCTTTTTTCAAAGGGCTGGTGAAGTGTGGTTCAAAACGTCCTGGTTCCCCTGGGGTGGCCTTGGCATCGCCCTGACCTGGGGGATGATCCACCTGGTGACTAATCCCCAAGGCGCATTGGGGGTGATCGTGTGGGCTGTGGTGTTGGGCTTGTTCTTTGTTGTATCGAAGAAGCTTTTTTTTGCTACCTGGATCGTAGGCGTTCTGGGTTTTATTTTATGATGGAAAGTTGCCACTTATCCAATGGGTAAAATTCAGCACGACCAACATAGACCCGCACCCTGGCTGTTCCTGTTCGGCACGCTCGCCTGGACGTGGACTTTCTTAGGTATGGCAGCGCTTTTGGGAGGCGGGTTGTACGGCTTCCCCAATGTGATCCTGGCAGCTTTGGGTGGGCTGGGTCCTTTGATCCTACCGGGGATCCTAATTTCCAGGGGGCGTTGGGATCCTGATCTGGATAAAAATGCAGTTGCATTCTATCGGCGCGCGTTTAACCCGCGCACGCTGACCTGGAAGTGGGCGTTGATCATCCTGGGGATGGTCTTGGTCCTGGCGGTGGGGCCGGTGCTGCTGGATCGGGGGGCATGGCGAGAGCAGGGATTATTTAGCCCGGGTTCGATCTTCACATTGCTGATCGGGTTGATTTTTGGCGCATTGGAGGAGCCGGGTTGGCGGGGGTATGCCCAGGAGGGCTTGCAGCGACGGATGCCGGTGCTGTGGGCTAGCCTGGTGGTGGGGGTCTTTTGGGCGCTGTGGCATTTGCCGCTGTTTTTGATCCCCGGCACCTACCAAGCTAGTTTGGGCTTGGGCTCACTGGCCTTCTGGAGCTTCAACCTGGCGCTGATCGTTGGCAGCCCGGTCTATGCTTGGGTGTACAACGCGCCCGGGAAGGTGATCTTTGGGGTGATGATCTATCATGGGATGGGCAATTTGATGCGGGAGCTGGTGCCGGATGTGTCGAATTGGGCCGAGGTCGGGGTGGAAGCCGCCCTATCACTGGCGGTGATCCTGGTCGCGTGGCGGTGGATTACCAAATCATTCCCCTCTGTTTCCAATAAATCAAACGATTAACTGAAAATTGCGCGATAATTGAGGGCAGACATAAGGAGGCTTAGGCAATGGATTCCGTTTGGTTTAATTTATTTTTGGTGGTTGGTTTTGGCGTGGCGTTGTTATTTGGCTGGTTTGCCGTAAAAATATTTCTCAGCTATCAACACACCAAGCAAAAGCTGGCGGATAGTCAATTCTGGCAGGAGGGTGAGGCAAGCATTCTTGCAGCGGAAGTCGAAAGAATTGTTCGCAGAGATGAGGACAGCCGGACAGTCACTTTTCTGCCGCGTGTGTCTTACACCTATGCTGTGGAGGGACAGGAATTTCACGGGGAACAGATCGGTTTTGGGAAATTTGAATTTTCTGCAGCGAAGAAAGCCAATGCGATTGTGGAAAATCACCCTGTGGGTGAAAACGTGCAAGTGTTTTACAATCCCCTTGATCCACAAGAAGCGGTACTGGAGCGGACCATCTACCGCTCATCTTCTTACCTGGTTTCAGGCGTCATCTTAATCCTGGTGATGCTGGTCATGATCGGCATGCTGATCTTTTGGTGGCTGAAATAATAAACAAGCTGCTGCAACGGGTTATTATCAAAAACCTTGCCACTCGTCCGTTGTGATTGCCATCAATGGTGTGCACAACCTTCAATTGCTTCGCTCTCAGGTTAGATGGTAGTTGTGCATAATACAGCTCAAGTGGTGATAGCAGTCAGGTGGTGTCGGGAAACGAACATCAGTCTGTAGCTATCACCTGGCGCCAGATGACAGTGCCTCTTTGGCAACACACACGACCTGCGGCCAATCATGCTGATAGAAGCAACGCCTGGCCCCCCCCGCCGGGGCGTTTCTAATGATGAATTGTGATTACCCGTACCACCCCCCCCCAATTTACTCACACGCTGAGTAGTTACAATCATTTAAACAAAAAATGCGGGGCTGATTTGCACCGCATTTTTCTAAGGGATGGATAATTGCTGTCTACTCGATGACTTCAACGGCCTGAGCCTGCGGGCCTTTGTCACCCTGGACAACTTCGAACTCTACC
>JAHYJN010000011.1 GCA_019428905.1 Candidatus Brevefilum sp. | reverse complement strand
GGGCGTTCGTTGGCATCTGGGTGGCCCAGGGTGATACGCCGTTGGTGGCAGTCACTGCACTTGTCCTGGGTGTTGTGCTGGCTGTGTTGGCGGTGGGTAGGTGGGTGTATGGTAAAGTGAGGTAATAAGTAGTAGGTTGTAGGTAGTAGGTAGGTATTAGCGACAAGGTGAAAGCTGAAAGGTGAAAGGTGAAAGCTGATCCAATTCTGCTCTGATTCGGAGACTGCGTAGCTGGTAGCGATCGTTATTCGCTGATTACTGAATGCTGAATTAAAGGAAGGGTGCGTCTAAATTTAGAACGCAACCTTCTTGAAATAAAGAACCTAATTGTGATGTGTTTTTTAACCGAGCTTAAAGACCAATCTCCATGCCCTATTCACGATTCACCATAAGTTAGTTACCTTCGGCGGCCGCGGCCCCCAGCCAGTGAGACAAAATACAGCAGCTGCATGGCAGAGGTGATGATGGCCGCGACGTAAGTAAGGGCAGCGGCGTTCAACACCTGTTTGACGCCCTGTTCCTCTTCTTTGGTCATGATCATGCCGCTGGATTTAAGCATGGCTGCAGCTCGGCGTGAAGCGTTTAACTCCACCGGCAGGGTAGCGATCGAAAAGATCACACCGGCGGAGAAGGCGATCACACCCATCCAGGCCAAGCCGCTGATCTGCAAGAACAACCCGAGCATGATGAAGATCCAGCCCAGGTTGGTGCCGATATTGACCAGCGGCACCAGGGCAGAGCGGAAGCGCATGGGTATGTAGTTGTCTTTATCCTGCTGTGCATGTCCCATTTCGTGGGCAGTGATGGCCATGGAGGCCACGCTGGGCTGCTGGGCAATCCCCTGGGATAGGGCTAGGACCTTGTTGCGTGGGTCGTAATGGTCAGTCAACTGCCCGGGGACACCTTTTAATTTCAGATTGTACATCCCGTGGCGTTCCATCAAGCGTTGGGCGACCTGTGCGCCGGTCATCCCAGCGCGGTTTTGCACCTGGCTCCAGCGGGAATATCGGCTTTTGACATAAAACTGCGCGACCAGCCCAATCAGCAGGGCTGGCAGCATGTAAAATAGGTAGTTCAGGTCAAAAATTGGAAACATAACATTTCCCTTCTTTCTTTTTCAACTAATCGATTAAGCCGTTAAGCACTTCGATGGCTTTGTCGAGCTGAAGATCGCGCCCTTCAGCGAAATCCTCAGGGGTCATTTCGACGATATATTCGGGTTCCAGCCCGATTTCACTGATCTGGCGGCCATTGGGTGTGAGCCAGCGGGCGATCGTGACGCGCACGCCGCCAGCATTGTTCTGCAGGGTGTTCCAGTTTTGCACCGAACCTTTGCCAAAGGTGGTCACACCAACCAAGGGAGCCCGGCCCAGGTCCTGGATGGCACCGGCGGTAATCTCAGAGGCTGAGGCTGTGCCTTGATCGACCAGTACCACCAGGGGAATTTCCGTGGCCAGGCCGCCCGGGATAGCTTCATAAGCGTAGGTTTCACCATCACCATACTGTTCGTACATAACAACACCCTCGCCAATAAATTCCGAGACGACCTGAATAGCCGTATTGAGGTAGCCGCCGCCGTTGCCGCGCAGATCAAAGATCAACCCCACCGGGTCCTGGTCGAGCAGTTCCTGCAAGGCGCTGCGTAATTGGGCGGTGGTCTTATCACCGTAGTTGTAAAGACCGATGTAGGCGATATCATCTTCTAACATTTCATATTCAACCGTGGGCACAATGATTTTGGCACGGGTGATGGTGACATCGAAGATATCGTCGCCGCGCCGGATGGTCAGGGTCACATCCGTGCCGGCTGGCCCAAGGATGCGCCTGAGGACCAGGTCACCAGGGATGCCGGTCATATCTTCACCATCGATGCCAATCACCAGGTCGTTGGGCTGCAAACCTGCTTCAGCAGCTGGGGAGCCGCGCATCGGACTGATGATCTCAATATATTCCCCGGTGGTATCGACCCAGGCACCAATCCCCTCATATTCGCCATCCAGCGCTTCATTGGCTTGCTGAAATTCTTCCGGGCTCATGTAAGACGTGTGGCGGTCACCCAGGGCGTCCAGCATGCCTTTGATCGCACCGCGCATCAAGGCCAGATCATCGACGGGCTGGTCGACAAATTGATCGTGGACGATATCCCAGGCTTCCCAGAAGGGGGCAAACAGGTTTTGGTATGCTTCGGGTGTGTCACCTTCAGCATCCACGTAGGGGCACACAGGACATTCAAGGGGTGCAATGATGGTTGGGGTACCCTCCTCATCCGTCGGCACGGTGATCACTTCGGGACAGGGGGGGCAGCTGATGGGGCCGGACACGGGTGACGGTGTCGTTATCAGGCGTGGCAAGAAATAGCCTGCGCCAGCGCCCAATCCAAAGACGATGACCAGGATGATCAGCCCAATCCCAACGGTTAAACAGGTGCGGATACCTTTGTTTTCCATGCATTTCTCCTTAAAATCCAGCTGGAGCAGGTGTGTTAATCGAAATTGAAGTCTTGATTAAAACCCAGGCAGGCTGGTTTGTAACATATCAATATTTTATGAAATTTACCACAGATTTATTAACAATTGGTAGGAATGTGCAACCTTTTGAGCGGCGCAGATCAAGATCAATCGGGGGGATTAAGCGCGAGTTGTGACAGGGTGTTGAACAGCAGGGTCGCCATGGCGATCGTCCCGGTTTGAATGCAACCCTCATCGACATCAAAATCAGGGGTGTGAAGCATGGCGAATTTGCCCGCGGCGGGGTTGGCAGCGCCTAACCAGTACATGGCACCGGGGATGCGCTTCGTATAGTAAGCAAAATCCTCACAATTGAAGGGAAAGGCCCCCCTGAGGTGGATTAATTGCTCCGATCTGACGGCTGCTGTGAGCGCAGGCAGGTTGGAGAGGACGAGCTGCGGGTCGTTACGCATATCGATTATCGAACCCATGGGTTCAATATGGTAGCGGGTGCGGGTCGCCCCGCAGATGGCGTTCAGCGCAGCTCGCACCCGGCCCAGCGCAGCCAGGCGAAGATGCGGGTTGGCAGCGGTGATACCCAGGCCGAACTGGCCCTCCCAGGCAGCGGGGTCGTCCGCGTTAGGGGTGGCGTCATAAGTGATGAAGTTCTTAAGCTGCCGGGGTCCAATGTGCATCAGCTGCCAGAAGGCCTCCATCTCCTCCCAGGTGGTGGGCAGGTGCCAGGTGTTGAAGCGGTTGATGACCTGGCAGCAGCGGCGAGCGACCGCATCCAGGTGACCGGGCTGGACCTTGGTCAGGTCCTGATCTGTCAGGGTGACCAGGTAATGCGCAAAGCCTGCCAGGAACAGGTTATCCGTCCAGCCAATCACCCCGACGGGCAGGGGTGCGACGTGCAGCCCAAAGATGGCGGCTGGTGTGGGGCGATTTAAAACCCCAGCCCGGATCATACGCTGTGCCCCGGTGATCTCCTCCTCTTCTGGCTGGAAGATGAAGCGGATATTTCCCGGTAAAGACGTGCGCATTTGGGATAGCACCCCAACGACGCCGATCCCGATGGCGCTGTGGACGTCGTGCCCGCAGGCGTGCATCACCCCCGGGTTGGCGGAGCGGTACGGTGCCCGGTTGACCTCCTGGATGGGCAGGGCATCGATGTCCACACGCAGCGCCACGCTGGGACGGGAGGGGTCGGTGACCAGGTCCGCCCACAGCCCGTGCCCGCCAGCGCCTGTGCGGACTTCCAGTCCCAGTTGAACTAGTTCGCTAGCCAGGTAGTGAGCGGTCCATGCTTCATGGCCAGACAGTTCTGGGTGGCGGTGCAGGTCACGCCTGATGCGGACCAGGTGGTCAAAGACCCCTTGTGCGAGGGACTGGATAGTTTGGATGTGTGTCTGTTTGGGCATAGGCGCGTAACCCCGACTGCGATGGGTTAGGTCACACCGCAGTCGGTTGAATTATGCTGGTGGGTATGTTGGTCAGTAGAGCTCAGGCACGAAGGTCTGATCTTCGAAAGGCGGCCGGACGTAGCCCTCATCTGATTGGCGGGGCGGCAGCTCGATACGATCAGGGGTTAGGTCTTCGTATGGGATCTGGGTGAGCAGGTGGGCGATGCAATTCAGCCGGGCTTTGGGCTTGTCATCTGCGTTGACCACGTACCAGGGCGCTTGTTTGATGTCGGTATACTTCATCATCACGTCTTTGGCCTTAGAATATTCCACCCATTTGCTGCGGGCTTCAACATCCATTGGGCTCAATTTCCAGCGTTTGGTGCGGTCATCAATGCGCGCCATGAAGCGCTTTTCTTGCTCAGAATCACTGACTGAAAACCAGTACTTGACCAGGATAATGCCGGAACGGACAAGCATGCGTTCAAACTCAGGACAGGTGCGCATGAACTCCCAGTATTCGTCATCCGTGCAAAAGCCCATCACGCGCTCAACGCCCGCACGGTTATACCAGCTGCGGTCGAAGAGGACGATTTCCCCGGCGGCAGGCAGGTGCGGTACGTAGCGCTGGAAGTACCATTGGGTTTTCTCGCGTTCCGTGGGCACGCCCAGGGCAACCACGCGCGCGATGCGGGGATTAAGGCACTGCATGACGCGTTTGATCACACCGCCCTTCCCGGCAGCATCGCGGCCTTCGAAGACCACCACCACCTTTAGGCCTTCTTTCTTGACCCACTCCTGGAGTTTAACCAATTCGATTTGCAAACGGCGGAGCTCTTTTTCATATTTCTTTTTCGAGAGCTTCTTGGTTTGTCTTTGCGGTTGGATATCGCCAGGCTCTACGAACCGATAATGGTCGTGATCTAAATCTTCAATGTGCTCCCGAAGCGCTGCCTCAGCGACTGGATCTTCGGGAGCGTGAGAATCCTGTGGATCTTCCTCAGCTTTTTCTTGGGTACCTACGGAGTCTTCTTCTTTTTTGTTTTTCTTCTTATCTTTTTTTTTCTTGTTTTTCTTTTCTTTCTTTTCTTGCTTTTCCTTCTTTACCTTCTTATCTTTTTTTTCTTTTTCGTCTTTAGCCATAATAAACCTCCATTGACATGTAGATGGAAATGAGTGGATGTTATCTATTGTACATGAAAAATGATCGGGGGGATAGGGAAAATGGGAAGGTCAGGTATTAGGTAGTAGGTAGTAGGTAGTAGGTAGTAGGTATTAGGCGATTAGGTATTAGGAAGGGTAACCAACCATCCTCCAGTTACCTACTACTAACTACGGAGTCCCTGAAGCGCAAGGGAGTGGGATCAGCTATGAGCTTTCACTATTCACTATTCACCATTCACGATTCACTTTTTTTTTTACGTGAGTAGATGGATCAGGTGTTTGATGTCCGCGATATGGGGGCTGCCGTTATGGTGATGGATCCCCACGGAAATGGTGCCCAGGCCGAGTGTTTTGGCTGTATCCAGGTTGGCGGGGTTGTCGTCAATCAACAGGCAATGCTCGGGGGCTTGATTGATGAAGGCCAGGGCTTTGTTGAAAGCTTCGGCTTCCGGTTTGCAGTAAGGGTAAGTGTTGTAAATATCAATGACCTGGTCAAAGTGATGCTGGACGCCCAGGATGGCCATCACCCTGTGGGCATGCGGGGCGTACGCGTTGGTGAAAATCACCTTGTGCTGGGGGAAGGCCTGTAAGACTTGGTCAAGCTCGGGGTCAGGGGAGAGGATATCGACTAAGGGGGCATCATGCACAAAGCGCAAGTAATCTTCCATATCGACTTGGTATTCAATTTGCAGCCCGCGCAGGGTGGTGCCGTATTGGTGAAAGAGCCGCGAACGCAGGGCAGGGACGTCACCTGGCGGGAAGCCCATTTTTTCGATCAAGAACTGGTCGATGCGGACACGCACCCGATCCCAGGCGCCGCTTTCACGTGGGTAGAGGGTATCATCCAGGTCGAACATTAAACAGCGGATATTTTCAAAGGGGTTGTGGTTTTCAGCTGGTTTTCCGGGCATGCGATGTCCTCATGTTCGTGTGGGCTGCAATTATCAATGATACCATGCACAGGCAGGGTGAAACGGGTGGGGATTGGACATGGGGGGTTGGGGCTGCTGCTTGATTTCAGGTCGGTTTATGGGTGAGGTTTGACCTGAGCAGCCGGGCATATAGGAGGACTGTTGGCAGAAAGAGGACAGTCATGGACCCATAGGCGATCGGGTGGGCTGCCCAGGCGCCGCTGGGGAAGGTGCCGATGGCGAAGACGACTGCGCCGGTAATGAAGATTGTGAGCGAGATCACCCCCTGGCGCCGGTAAAAGGCCCCTGTGATCAGCGCCCGGTAAGCAAAGCACAGCCCCAGCAGGATGCCGGCCAGATCGGTTGTGCCCAAGCCAAGCATAAAGGGCATGACCTGTGGATCCCAGCCGCCGGGGGGCGGCAGGATGGGGAAGGGGAATCGGCCCTGCAGGAGCAGGATTACTCCTGCCCTGACCAGGATAACCAGGTGCAAGCTTTGCAGGAGGCCGTAATAAGCGATCAATGTGCGAATGAGGGGTTTGTTTTGAAATTCCATCTGTCAATTCCTGGGCAGATTTTGTTCCCACTTTGGATTGTGGGTAATGGACTCTGAATTCATAATACAACCAGGCGATGCTGGAGGTGCGGCATCGGGCTATGCTGCATCTTTGGTCAGCGCCAGCCCAACCCAATCCCCGTCGGCCAGGCGGTCAACCTGGGAGAAACCAGCCGCTCCTGCGGCACGGATGACCTCGGGTTCCTGGTCGAGGAGGATGCCTGAGAGCAGCAAGGTTCCGCCCTCGCTCACCAATTCCGCCAACCCCTGGCCAAACAGGCGGATGATGATCGGCGCCAGGATATTGACCAGCACCAACGGCGCTTCGATCATGCTGAAGCGCCCGGTGAGGATCTCCTCAACCGAACCTTTGCCCGTTTCGAGGGTCTCCGGTGCAATGGCGTTCAGACCTGCGTTCTCGAGGGTCGAGGCTACCGCCTGGCTGTCGACGTCCACCGCCAGGGCGTGGGTTGCGCCCATCTTCAAGGCGGCAATGGTGAGGATGCCTGAGCCGCAGCCGACATCGATCAAGGCTTGTCCCGGGCTGAAATGCCGTTCCAGCAGGCGCAGGCAGAGCTGGGTGGTGGGATGGGTGCCGGTGCCAAAGGCCATGGCGGGGTTGATGCGCACCACGATCCGGGTTTGGTCCGGGTCGGGGTCCTTCCACGCGGGCATGACCAACAAGCGATCACCGATGGCGATGGGCGTGTAATGTTTTTTCCAGGCTGCCATCCAGTCTTCATTCTTAACCGGTCGGTATTGGGGCTCTGGCAGCGGTAGAATCTGCCCCAGGTGCCACAGGGCGACTTCCAGCTTGTGGCGCTGTCCTTCCAGTTGATCGTCAGCCGCCAGGTAGCCCGAAACCATCATCTCGCCGGTGGGTTCATTTTCCTGGGTTTTGGGGTTGAAGCGGGTGACGGCTTCAAGGACGACCCCATTAGAAACAAAGCGCCCCAGCACTTCTGCCAGGGCTTCGGCTAATTCGCCGTTGCTTGAAAATTTAACTTCAATCCAGCGGATTTGTCCTTCCAGTTCAGCCACCAAAGACCTCTCTCAATTTGTCAAAGAAACTCTGGTCCTGAATTTTGATGTCAGGATCCATGGTTTCAGCTAATTTTTCGAACAAATCACGTTGTTCTGCTGTTAGCCGGGAAGGGATTTGTACGGAAACTGTGACCAGCTGGTCACCGCTGCCGGAGCCGCGCAAGTGGGGGATGCCCCTGCTGCGCAGGCGGAAGGTTTTCCCGGGTTGGGTGCCCGGAGGGATACGCAGTTCAACATCGCCGTTTAGGGTTGGGACGTGGATCTCATCGCCCAGCACGGCCTGGGAGATATTGATGTCCAGGTCGAGCAGGACGTCATCGCCCTTGCGGCGGAAGTAAGCGTGGTCCTCAACCTCAATTTCAATGTAAAAATTTCCATGCGGTCCACCGTTGATGCCGGGTTGGCCTTCACCTGCCAAACGGATCTGGACGCCGTTGGATACCCCGGCCGGGATGGTGACCAGCTTGCTGATGGTCTTTTGTTCGAGACCACGGCCATTACAGGTTGGGCAAGGGGTGTCGATCACCTCGCCGCGCCCATTACAGCGCGGGCAGGTGACGACCTGTACCATGGAACCCAGCAGGGTTTGATGTACCTGGCGCACTTCTCCCTGGCCGTTGCACTGGGGGCAGGTTTGGGGCGTGGTGCCGGGTTTGGCGCCGGACCCGTTACAGGTTTGGCAACCTTCATCGCGGGTGATGTTGACCTCTTTTTCAACACCGAAAGCGGCTTCTTCAAAGGTCAGCTTGACCCGTGCGCCAAGGTCTGCCCCGCGGCGAGGGGCGTTGCGAGCGCGCCGACCCCCCATCCCGCCAAACCCCCCAAATCCACCAAAGAGACCTTCTAAAATATCTGACAGGTCAATATTGGTGAAATCGGGCATACCCTGGGTGTTGACGCCGGCATGACCGTAGCGGTCGTAGGCGGCGCGTTTCTCGCCGTCGGAAAGGACGGCGTAAGCTTCGTTGATTTCTTTGAATTTTTCTTCTGCATCCGGTTCACTACTAACGTCCGGATGGTACTGGCGCGCCAGCCGGCGGAAGGCAGATTTTAACTCATCTTCACTTGCGCCACGAGGGACGCCCAGTACTTCGTAATAATCACGTTTTGCCATTATTGTTAATCGTTCATTTCATCGCAGCCACATTGATGTGTGACCTAAAATTTCATCTGGAGGAACCCCTCAGCGAGCACGGCTGCTGAAGGGCTGTTCCCTTGCACACTGAGTCGTTTTAACCCGGATAAGTTTACTCATTTGGCCTGAAAGTGTCAATTTTCGGCTGGATTGAGGTGCCCGGAATTATTTCCGGGCACCTGGATTCTTAAAAATTCTAGAGGATCTTAAACCTGTTTAAATTCTCCATCGACGACATCGTCATCATTTCCGCCGGGTTCAGCCTCCGGTGATGTGTCGCCTGCCGGGTAGCCTTCGGGCGCTTGGCTTTCAGCAGCACCCTGCTGATAGGCTGCCTGACCGAGCTGCTGCAGCACCTCAGAAAGTTCATCTGTGGTCTTTTTGATGGCTTCCAGGTCTTCACTGTCCTTGACTTCACGGACTTTGGCGGCTGCATCCTCCACTTTACCTTTCAGGTCACCGGGGACTTTGTCACCCAGGTCTTTCAGGGTTTTCTCTGCGGAATAGACCATGTTATCAGAGCGGTTCCTGGCTTCGATCAGATCACGGCGTTTGCGATCTTCATCGGCGTGCAGCTCCGCTTCCCGGCGCATCTTTTCGACTTCGTCTTCGCTGAGGCCGGAGGAGGCGGTGATGGTGATGTTCTGGCTGCGCCCGGTGGCTTTATCCTGGGCGGTTACCTCGAGGATGCCATTGGCATTGATATCAAAGGTGACTTCGATCTGCGGGATACCGCGCGGCGCGGGTGGGATGCCGTCGAGGATGAACTTACCCAGAGATTTGTTGTTGGCTGCCATTGGCCTTTCACCCTGGAGGACATGAATCTCCACCTGGGTCTGGCTGTCACTGGCGGTGGAAAACACCTGGCTTTCCCGGGTGGGGATGGTGGTGTTGCGTTTGATCAAGGGTGTGGCCACGCCGCCCAGGGTCTCAACCGAGAGGGTGAGGGGGGTCACATCCAGCAGGAGGATATCCTTGACTTCGCCGCCCAAAACACCAGCCTGGATGGCCGCACCGACCGCGACCACTTCGTCGGGGTTGACGCCTTTGTGAGGCTCTTTGCCGAACAGTTTTTGAACTTCTTCCTGGATCCTGGGCATGCGGGTCATACCGCCCACAAGCACGATTTCGTTAATGTCATTTTTGGAGAGGTTGGCGTCATTCAGGGCTTGCTTAACCGGGGTGAGGCTGCGGTTGATCAGGTCTTCGGTCAGCTGCTCGAGCTTGGATCGGGTGAGGTTCATCACCAGGTGTTTGGGACCCGACGCGTCAGCGGTGATGTAGGGCAGGTTGATCTCGGACTGCATGGTGGTGGATAATTCGATCTTTGCTTTTTCAGAAGCCTCTTTAAGGCGCTGTAAGGATTGGCGGTCGTTGCGCAGGTCAATCCCGTTTTCTTTCTTGAATTCATCGGCAATAAAATCGATCAAGCGTTGATCGAAATCGTCACCGCCGAGGAAGGTGTCACCGCTGGTTGAGCGCACCTGGAAAACGCCTTCACCCACATCCAGGATGGAAATATCGAAGGTGCCGCCGCCCAGGTCGTAGACGCCAATCACCTCGTTCTTTTTCTTATCGAGGCCGTATGCTAATGACGAAGCAGTCGGCTCATTGATGATGCGCATCACCTCCAAGCCGGCAATTTTTCCGGCATCCTTGGTGGCGTTGCGCTGGGCATCGTTGAAGTATGCCGGCACGGTGATCACCGCCTGGGTGACCGGTTCGCCCAGGTAAGCCTCGGCATCGCGTTTGATTTTGGAGAGGATCATGGCGCTGATCTCCGGGGGCGAGTATTCCTTACCGCCTAGCATGACGCGCAGGTCACCGTTAGGCGCCTTGCTGACCTGGTAGGGAACCTGCTTCAGCGCGCGCTGTACTTCGGGGTCATCATATTTACGTCCCATAAAGCGTTTGATGGAGAAGATGGTGTTCTCCGGGTTGGTGATGGCCTGGTTGCGGGCGACTCGGCCGACCAAACGCTCACCATTTTTATTAACTGCGACGACGGAGGGGACGAGCCGTTCGCCTTCTGCAGATGGAATCACAACCGGTTCACCGCCAAGCATGACGGCTGCGACGGAGTTCGTGGTTCCAAGGTCAATTCCAATGATTTTTCCCATGTTGATTATGCCTCCTATATGATATTGTTAGCGGGCGACGCGTACCATGGCTGGGCGGATGATACGGTCAGTAATGCGGTACCCGGGTTGAACGATGTCGATGATCTGTCCTTCTGTGTACGCCGGGTGTTCTTCCTGGGTGATGGCTTCGTGGATGTTGGGGTCAAATATATCGCCCGGGTTGACATCCATCTGCTCCACCCCTTGATTTTTCATTTGGGTCAATAATTTCTGATAGATCAATTCGATCCCATCGACCCACCCGGCGACCTGTTTACCCTCGGGTTTATTCTTGAGGGCGCGTTCCAGGTCGTCGGCGACGGCTAAGTAGGTTTTGATAATGCTGGCCATGGCGTCCTGATATGAACGGGCGGCATCGCGCTGAACCCGCTTTTTGTAGTTGTCAAAATCGGCGCGGGTGCGCAGCCAGCCATCCTGCTGTTCTTCGACCTGTGCCTGGAGCGATTCCAATTCTTTTTCCAGGGCATCATATTCGTCAAAGGTCAGGGCGACCATGGTCTGGCCATTGTCAGCTGAATTTTTGCCTTCGCGATTGTTTTCAATTTCCGGTCGTTTTTTGTTTTTATCTTGTTTGTCTTTATCCATAGATTACTCCAAGTGATACTGAGTTTATGATGTTTATTCTTAAACGGCCAAGGTTTCAGAGACCAAGTCGCTGAGGACGTTGGCGATAAAGCGTACGGTTGAGATGGTGCGGTCATAGGGCATGCGGATCGGTCCTAACACACCAATCGATCCGGTGAGCGTGTTTGGATCGCCGTAACGTGCTAAAACAATGGAACACTGGCGCAGTTGTTCCCAATTGCCCTCACCACCGATCAGGACCTGGATCCCACCCACATCGGTGTTCATCACGGTGCTGGCTAACAAGTTTTCAAGCAGGGACGGTTCCTGAAGCAGATTCAGGGCTTGACGGGCGTCATCAGATTCTGAAAATTCTGGTTCAGCGAGGACATTGGTCATCCCATCCAGGTAGATTTGGCCGGTGGCAGATTCTTCGATCAGCGTCATTTCAGCCAGGAGGATATCTAAAATATCCTGCCCCAGTGGGTCAAAATGGCCGCGCAGACGGGCAATGCCCTCGGCATCGCATCTGACGCACAGGTTGGAAAGCTTGGTGGCAATTTCTGATAAGCGGTCCTGCGGAACGGGTTCAGCCAGGCTGATAAACTGCTGGCGGATCTCGCCCCCCATCAGGACCAGCACCATTAAGACTTGCCGGCCGCTGGTGGCGATCAATTCCAGGTGTTTGAAGATAGCTTTTTCCGCGTGGGGTGCGGTCACCAATGAGGCTGCCTGGGACTGGTTGGCCAGCACAGAGGCAGCCAATTTGAGCCATTGCTCAACGTCCTGGCGGGATTGGTAGAACTGGTGGGTGATCGTGCGCCGGGTGGTAGTGGGGAGGGTGCTGTTGTGGATCAGGTTGCCGACGAAATAGCGGTAGCCTTCTTCACTCGGCACCCGACCGGCGGAGGTGTGGGGCTGACGTAACAGGTTGTAGTCTGTCAGGGTGGCCATCTCGTTGCGCACGGTGGCGGAGCTCATCGAGAGATGGTATTTTTGGACCAGCGTTTTAGATCCAACCGGCTGTGCCGTTTGGATGTGTTCGTGAATGATCAGGGTCAGGATCAGTTTTTGCCGGTCCGTTAATCGCATGGGTTCCTCCGCTTAAATTTTAGCACTCTCATAGTGAGAGTGCTAAAATAGCACAAACTTAATGTTACCATGATGATTTTTGTGCGTCAAGAAACGGCGAGGGCCTAGAGCGTTAATAATATATAAGAAAACACCTATTACCAGGTGTTTAACCTTGTTGAATCTAGCAGATGTAGGTGGGGTTGTTCTTGTTTTACGGTTTGAGGGTTACCCGGTAAATATGCCGGTCGGTGGCGCCAAATTTGTATTTGTAGGGCTCATCGCCGCGCATGAAATCAAATTCATCGATCCCATTCTCATTGGCCCATTGGATCAGGTACGCCAGTAACACCCAGCCCGGTGAGAAATCACGAAATTCCCACTCCCAGCCGGAATTGTAGCACCAGATGCGGTTGTTGAAGCGAAATGAGAGGTAGGCGGCGGCTTTTTTCCCATCCAGGGTGAAAAATGCCATCTGCAGCCAGCCATGGTCAAAGGCGATTTCGGCTGTATTGCGAAGGTGCTGCTGCATGGCGTCGGTCAGGAAATCGCGTTTGGTGGGGTCCTGAGCCATCATTTCGATGAAGGCCTGGGTCTCGGATGCCAGCTGTTCCCGGTCTTCAACGAAATAAAAGTCCGCAACTGCCAGGCTGGTCTCCACATTGCGAAATTTCCGGCGGATTTCGTGGCGTTGTTTCTTATCAAGACTGGCCAGGTAAGTTTCGTAATCACCAGAGAGGGAGATGAAGGGCGATGGCTGGAGGTGAATTTGTTTATGATCCCAATCCCGTTGGTCGGCTTCGGATGCCAACGCCGCCAGGGTGGGGGAGGATTCTAACAGGTTGTAGAGGTCTAAGACTTCCCAATGAGGGAGGTCTTTTTCATTAAAAAGAAAATCCAGCAGGCCAGCAATAAAATTCGGCAGGTCGCCTGGTTTGACGATGAAATCCAGGAAGTCCGAGACTTCGATGGCGCCGATGAACATCAACGCCGGCTCACCGAGGATATTGTGCGCGTGAAACAGGGGCGCGACGCCCACCAGTTGATCATTCTCAAAAGCGGCCACGATCACCAGCTGGCTGTCTGGCGGCCATTCGCCACCGCCGCGGGTTGCCCACCATGCCGCCTGGTATTCAAAGGTGAGAAATGGTACATGACTTGCACTGTTTTCCAGCAAATGGTTCCATTGGTCTTTTAGACCTGCCAGATCGTCAAAATGTGTGTAGCGTTTAAATTTCATAGACGTGATTATACCTTAGCACGGGAGTGTGTATAATGAAGGTGATAACTTATCAACAGAATTGGCCAGGTGCGTATGTATGATTTGAAACTGATTCCCATTGTCCAAGCTCACGGTAAGCCCATTCCGAATGGATCGGGTTTCCTGGCGGCTAGTCCGCCCCGCCGCGCTGCTCGCAGCCGGTCTGAAGACATGTTGATCCTCTCGTTTACGACCAGCAACAGCGAGCGCATCACGCCTGAGCTGCAGAATGCCTGGCTGGCCAACCTGGTGCAAATTTTCTTTAAAACCAGCGGGTCGGTGACCTCGGCCCTGCGGGTGTTGATCGATACCCTCAACCTGACCATGATGGAGAGAAATCTCAAATCCGCCAAGGGAGGAGCTGCCGCTACCGGGGCGATCAACCTGGCTGCGGTACACCGGCGATCGGTGTATGTGGTTCAGTGCGGGTTAACCCATGCTTTCACCCTGACACCGTTGGGACTGCAGCACTTTTTTGATGCCAGCCAAACGGATCGGGGCTTAGGCGTAAGCCGGACGCCAACCGTGCGGTATTACCAGGCCGATTTAGGCAGTGGCGGCTACCTGTTCATGTCGGATTCACCGTCAAAAACCTGGAATGAAGACCAATTGAATTTTGGGGGTTTCCCGAACCTGGAACAGCTGCGCCGCCGGCTGCTCAACCAGGCCTCACCCAATTTAAGATTGGATTTGGTCCAAATCGTACCGGGTGAAGGCCAGGTCGTTACCCTTAAACCAGCGATCCCAGCTGCTGATGCAGCTGAACCGACCCCATCGGTGACCTTTGAGGAAGCGCAACCCATACCTGCTCGCGACGTGTTTGAACCGGAATCACCTGTGGTGGATGAGGTGGGTGACACGCAAAAGATGTCCCAACCACCCGAGACAGTTGAGATTGACGAAACAGCGGGTGCAGAAATCCCGCTACCCAGCGAAACCGCCCCCAGTTTACCGGAGGAATCCGAAGCTCAGCCAGGCACCGACCAGGTGTTGGTGGAAAGCCTTGGTGATGAAACGGAAGATCAGTCAGAAGAAGCGTCCGAAGATGAGCTGGAAGAAGAACCTATAGGTGAGCCTGAGAGTGAACATCAAGATGAGCCTGAAGTTGACCTTTTAGATGAGGTGCTGAACGCACCGAAAAAAAGAAAAGAAAAGAAAACCAAGCAACCAGCCAGGTCTTTCAATGAGAATGTCGAGCTTGTGCGAGAAGGGACGCTGCGCAGCCTGGCGGAATTCTTTGATTGGCGCCGAAAAGCCAGCGCTGATGTTGGACATTTTTTTAAAACCTTCTTCTCCAGGGTGGGATTGACCGACGAAGAGGGTGTGACGACCCTCTCCAATCAGACCATGTTGGCGATCGCCCTGGCCATCCCCCTGGTGGTGGTTGTAATGGCTGTCGGTATTTACCTGTCACGCGGCCGCACATTGCAATACCAGTATTACCTGGAACAGGCTGAAATGGCCTCTATCAGCGCCTATGCCGCTGAGGATCCTAGCCTGGCGCGCGCGAGCTGGTCGCAGGCGATGATGTATTTGGACCAGGCGGAATCCTTCCGGCGGACCGATGAGGTGACCCAGATGAGGTCGGATACCCAACGCGCCTTGGATCTTTTAGATGGCGCGGTGCGGTTGGCCTATCATCCGGCGATTGCTGGTTCGTTGCATGATGGGATCAATATCACCCGGATTATCTCTTATGGTCTGGACTTATACCTGCTCGATGCTGCCGGTGGGCGTGTGATCCATGCCACCCGCGGGGGGCAGGGCTACCAAGTCGACCCTGAGTTTGTGTGCAGCGCGGGTAATTTCAGCGGCGGCGCGGTGGATACGCTGATTGACATGGTCTCCCTACCGATCAACAATCCCTACCAGGCTCATGTGTTGGCAGCCGACGCGATTGGAAATGTGATTTACTGCGGACCCGGTCAATCCCCGGTGGTGCAAACCCTGCCGCGCGGGGAAGGTGGCGTTGATGCAGTGACTCGCATTGCAGGCGAGGGCAACTTGCTGTATGTACTCGATCCATCTGCAGACGCGGTGCGGGTGTACCGATCGACCAATGGTCAGTTTCTGGATGAGCCGACGAACTTCTTCACCGGCGCTGATGATGGGCAAAAACCACCGCTGGGGAGGATCGTCGATATAGCGGTGAATGGGTCTGAGTTGTACCTGCTGCGCGATGACGGACTGTTGGTGAGTTGCGTCGTGACGGGACTGCAGGGCAACCCGGTGAACTGCGAAAACCCGGTGACCTATGTGGATGGGCGACCTGGGAAAGAGGACCAGCCGGTCGTGATGCCAGACTCGCCGTTTATTGCCGTACAGTACACCCTGCCGCCCGAGCCGGCGGTCAACATCCTGGAAGGTGAGAGCGCTGACATTTTCCGCTTTTCACTGCGCTTCAGGCTGCATCAACGGCTGCGGTCCGATTTTGGCAATTATGAGATCCTCTCACCGACAGCGACAGCTTTCACTATCGGGGTAGACCGGATCGCGTTTGTTGCCTACGGTCACCAAGTGTTTTATGCTTATGTGGAATAGTGAATCCCACTCAGCTTGCGTTTCGGGGACTTCGTGGTGAATAGTGAATGGTGAATAGTGAATAGTGACCCGTCCTAAATAACGTTTACAGAAAATATTAGTGAACAGGCAACTCACTGTATGGCTTCTGGGAAGTGAATCATTGGAATATTAATGAGGTGAATAGTTTTTCAACCGCATTACATCGGTAGTTTCTGATGGTGTTTCATTAAAGTGCACTTGTTTTCAGGGGACATTAATGAAAAAGTTCTCACTAAGTCAACCTGAAAAATTTTTTTACAAAACAACCCGGTTTCAGGCTAATTCTTGAACCATTCACCATTCACCATTCACAACTCACCTAAGCCCCATTAATGTTACAATTGGTCTTTAGACCCTGATCAGACACGGGATGAGGAGATATATGACTGATATTGATCCACGAATCGAGGTGCTGCGCGAAATGCGCGCCAAAGCACAGGGCGGCGGCGGACAGGACAAGATTGACCGCCAGCATGCCAAAGGAAAATTAACTGCCAGGGAGCGCCTGGATTTGCTGCTGGATAAGGACAGTTTCACCGAGCTGGAGCCCTTTGTCGTCCAGCAAAATACACCCGAAGATGAAGCCCTCCTGGGTGATGGGGTAGTCACCGGCTACGGCACGGTTGACGGCAGGACAGTTTACGTCTACGCCCAGGATTTCACCGTGATGGGTGGGGCATTGGGGGAGATGCACAGCCGTAAGATCTGCCGTGTGATGGACCTGTCAGCGGCCAATGGGAGCCCAATCGTCGGCTTGATCGATTCGGGCGGCGCCCGCATCCAGGAAGGCGTCAAAAGCCTGGGTGGGTATGCGGAGATTTTCAAGCGCAACGCCCAATATTCCGGGGTGGTGCCGCAGATCAGCCTGATCCTGGGGCCTTGCGCTGGCGGTGCGGCTTACTCCCCGGCGTTGACCGATATAATCATCATGGTTGAGAAGCAGTCGTTTATGTTCCTGACCGGCCCACAAGTGATCAAAACTGTGACCGGTGAGGAAACGGATTTCGAATCCCTGGGCGGGGCACAGGTGCACTTGAACGTGAGCGGGACAGCGCACCTGATCACCAAAGATGAGGAAACTGCCTTAGCCCTGGTGCGCTATGTGCTGGGGTATCTGCCCGCCAATAATGTTGAGAACCCGCCCCTTGCCGACAGTGCTGATGACCCCGACCGGCTGGCGGAAAGCCTGAACAGCCTGGTGCCGATGGACCCTGGCATGCCTTACAGCATGCATGAGGTGATCGAAGCCGTGGTGGATCGGGGTTCCTTCCTTGAGCTGCAGGCAGGCTATGCCCGTAATGCGATTGTGGGTTTGGCCCGCTTTGACGGGATGACGGTGGGTATCTTAGCCCAGGAACCGAGCGTGATGGCCGGGGTGATCGATATCGATGCGGCGGATAAGCTGTGCCGAACGGTGCGCTTGTGTGATGCCTTCAATATCCCCCTGGTGACCTTTGTGGACTCACCCGGGTTCCTGCCGGGCGTCGGCCAGGAACATCGCGGCATCATCCGGCATGGCGCCAAGGTGCTGTACGCGTATTCCGAAGCGAACGTCCCCAAGATCAGCGTGGTGACGCGCAAAGCCTACGGCGGCGCGTATGTGGTGATGAGCAGCAAGTACCTTGGCACGGATATCAACTACGCCTGGCCCAGTGCTGAAATCGCCGTGATGGGAGCGGAGGGTGCGACCAATATCCTCCACGGGAGGGAGCTGGCCAAAGCCGAGGATCCTAAGGCTGACCGGGCGCGCCTTGAAGCAGAATATCGGCAACGCTACCTGACGCCCTATGCAGCAGCCTATGCGGGCTATGTGGATGAGGTGATTGAGCCGGCGGAGACCCGCCGGAAGATCATCACAGCCCTGCGGGCAATTCAGCATAAATCCGAACGGCATCCGTCCCGCAAACACGGCAACATGCCGGTCTGAGAGGTCGAGAGATGAGCAGTGTGATCCAACAAGGGCTGATGATTACGTTGATCGGCATGGGGCTGGTATTCCTGGTGATCATCTTTTTGTGGTGGCTGATGGGACTGCTGGTCAAGGTGACCACCAAAGCCGAAGTTAGTGTGGAAGAACCCGAACCAGCTGCAATTAGTGAAACGCGGGTGCCCGAGATGGCAGCCATTGAACAACTGCGCCGGGCAGCGGCTGCGGCGGTGTCTGTGGGCTTAACGATTGAAGCTCGCTCAGCCCGCCGACGCCAGGTTAAAACGCAGGCCGATGGCGGCATGAGCCCCTGGCAAAGCGTCCACCGCGCCCAACAATTAGAACAGCACAACAGACGAGGTTGAATTGATGAAAATCAAAGTTGTTATTGATAACCAATCCTACACGGTTGAGGTTGAGGATCTTCACAGCCGTCCCGTGATTGCCACCGTGCAAGGCGAACGTTTCGAGGTATGGCCGGAGGCAGCCGACACCGGAGGCACAGCCCCCACCGGAGCGCCAGCCGTCTCAGTGCCGGAAGGCGAGCCGGTCAGCAGCGCTCTGGATGCGCCCGCGGACACCTCAGGTGGGCGCGATGTGGTCTCACCGCTTCCCGGTGTGATTGTGGCGATCCTGGTCAAACCGGGTGCGAGCGTGACGCGCGGCCAGGAGCTGTGTACGCTGGAAGCGATGAAGATGAAGAACGCCATCCGCGCCAACCGGGATGGGGCGATCGCCTCGATTGAGGTGAACATCGGCGACCAGGTCGGTCACGGCCAGGTCTTAATCACCTACGCAGAGTAAGGGAGCCAGCGTATGAACTTTTCGTACTTATTGGCGGAGATCATGACCGGTTTCACAAGCTTCACCTGGGGAAACGCGGTGATGATTCTGGCTGGGGTGGTGTTGATCTTCTTGGCGGTGGTCAAGGAGTATGAACCGGTTTTGCTGCTGCCGATTGGGTTTGGCTGCATCATGGCCAACATTGGTATGTCAACCGATGCGGGCTTTATGAAGGTAATCTATGACGCCGGAATTAAGACCGAGCTGTTCCCGTTGTTGATCTTTGTCGGTGTGGGCGCGATGATCGATTTCAGCCCCTTACTCTCGCAGCCCAAAATGGTTTTGCTGGGTGCTGCCGGCCAATTTGGCATTTACGGCACCCTGCTGCTGGCGCTGCTGTTGGGCTTCCCCATGAATGAGGCGGCTTCGATTGGCGTGATCGGCGCAATTGACGGCCCGACCGCAATTTTTGTGGGCAGCCGCCTGGCACCAGAGCTGCTGGCACCGATTGCGGTGGCTGCGTATTCCTATATGAGCCTGATCCCCATCATCCAGCCGCCGATCATGAAACTGATGACCACACGCAAAGAGCGTATGATCCGCATGGATTATTCTCCCCGCCCGATTTCCCGCTTGACCTTGGTGATCTTCCCGATCTTCGTGACGATCGTGGTCAGCCTGGTGGCACCAGATGCGGCGCCCTTAATCGCCTCACTGATGCTAGGCAACCTGTTGCGGGAGAGCCTGGTGGTAGACCGGCTGAGCAAGAGCGCACAAAATGAGATGATCAATATCGCCACGCTGTTTTTGGGGTTGGCGATCGGCGCGACGATGAAAGCGGCATCTTTCCTCAACGTGCAGACGCTGATGATTTTGGCGTTGGGTTTGTTCGCCTTTATTTTGGATACAGTAGCCGGGTTATTGTTTGGTAAGTTGATGTCGGTTTTGAGCGGTGGGAAGATTAACCCGCTGATCGGCGCGTCGGGAATAAGCGCCTTCCCGATGGCGGGACGGCTTTCAGCCAAGATGGCGCAGGATGAGGATTTTGAAAACTTCATCCTGATGCATGCCATGGGCGCCAACACCGCCGGTCAGCTTGGCAGTGTGATCGCGGGTGGGTTATTGCTGGCACTGGTTACAGGTCTGTAAAAAGAAGAGAACGGAATTTTATTGGAAGCTAAGGCCCCCTGTCTTTTTAGGCATGGGGCTTTTCGTTATTTTTCCAGCGGAGGGGTGTCTGGCCGCCTACCTCTTGGAACGAGTGATTAAATCAGTATCTTCTGGAGATAAAGCGGTCATTTGGAGAACGGCAAATCGTTTGGGTAAAATTAAAAAGGAAGATTATCAGTAACGCCTAAGTCTCTAGGAGTGCCTTTCAGCAGCAGGCTTACCTGAGTCGTTACGAGTTTAAGTAAAAGCGTTGAAAATTTTGGAGGAAGTCATGGATAAACACAATAAGAATGAAGAGATTGTTGATCATGAAGCCCAGCATGAACTTGGCAGCCATGGAGATCATGATGAACATGGAATGCAAGAAGATCATCCGCTGAGCGATGCCCAAAAAGCGCATGCATCCCGCGAATCCCATGAAGGTCACACTGGGGGTGGCAATCACGAAGGGCATACTGACCATCGGGGCCATGAGGAAATGTTTCAGCGCAAATTCTGGATCTCAACATTGCTTTCTATCCCGGTACTTGTTTTCAGCCCAACCATTCAGAATTGGCTGGGTTATACCTTGCGGCCTTTCCCGGGAAGTCAGTGGATCACACCGGTTTTTTCGGTGATTGTGTTCCTGTACGGTGGGGTCCCCTTCTTAAAGATGGCAATACCCGAATTGAAGAAACGCCAACCCGGGATGATGACCTTGATCTCGTTGGCGATCAGCGTGGCCTTTGTTTACAGCCTGGCTGTCCTGCTCCTAGAAACCGGCATGACTTTCTTTTGGGAGCTGGTCACACTGATCGATATCATGCTGTTGGGACATTGGATAGAAATGCGCAGTATCCGACAGGCATCGGGTGCCTTGAATGAGCTGGCAAAGTTAATGCCAGATATGGCTGAACGGATCGATGCGGATGGAAACACGGAATCAATTCCGGTCAGTCAACTGAGCAACGGAGATCTTGTTTTGGTCCGCCCTGGGGGGAGCGTTCCCGCAGATGGGGAAGTCCAAGAAGGTGAATCGGATGTTAACGAGGCATTGATAACCGGGGAATCAAAACCTGTTAAGAAAACTCCTGGGAGCAAGTTGATCGGCGGCACAATCAATGGGGACGGCAGTTTGAGAGTAAAAGTCACTGCCACGGGGGATGAAACTGCCCTGGCTGGCATTATGAGGATGGTTGAAGATGCCCAGGCGAGCAAATCAAATACCCAGGTATTGGCTGACAAGGCAGCTGGCTGGTTGTTTTATGTTGCATTGGGTGTGGCCATCATAACTGCTATTGCCTGGGTGATCGCGATTGGGTTTAACGCCGAAGTTGTTGCCCGGGTGGCGACCGTGCTGGTGATTGCCTGCCCCCACGCACTGGGTTTGGCAATCCCGCTGGTGGTGGCGATCACAACTTCAATGGGTGCCCAAAATGGGATTCTGGTAAGGGATCGTTTGGCGTTGGAGGAATCACGCCTGGTCGACATGATTGTATTTGATAAAACCGGCACACTGACGGAGGGTGCGTTTGGTGTTGTGGATATTAAAACCGTTGAGGGCACCAGTGAAGTAGAAGCCCTGGCGCTTACCGCAGCCGTTGAAGGCGATTCGGAACACACGATTGCCAAAGGCATCCGTAAAACTGCGGCGGATCGTGACCTTGAACTGCCGGAAATCACCGATTTTGAGGCAGTCAAGGGCAGGGGTGTAAAGGCAAAATCCCAAGGAAAGCCGGTTTATGTTGGTGGTCCCCGGATGCTGGAGGCGCTGGAAGTCGAATTGCCTGAAACGCTTAAAGCGTTTGAGGCAGAAGCCAACCAGAAAGGGCACAGCGTGGTGCACCTGATTCGAGAAGAGTCGCAAGGAACCCAGGTTATGGCCTCATTTGCCCTGGCAGATGTCATCCGGCCGGAAAGTGCTGAAGCCATCAAAAGGCTGCAAAAAATGAATATCGATATCGCCATGCTGACAGGTGATAGTGAAGCAGTGGCGAAAGCTGTTGCCGACGAGCTGGGGATCGAGACATATTTTGCCGAAGTTCTCCCTGAAAACAAGGACCAGAAAATCATTGGGCTGCAGGAGGAGGGGAAAAGGGTGGCAATGGTCGGAGATGGGGTCAACGATGCGCCCGCCCTGACACGGGCAGATGTGGGTATTGCGATTGGGAGCGGTACGGACGTGGCGATCGAGTCGGCCGGGATCATCCTCGTCAGAGACAATCCGATGGATGTGGTCAAGATCTTTGACCTGAGCAAAGCGAGCTACCGCAAGATGATCCAAAACTTGATCTGGGCCGCGGGGTATAACGTGATTGCCCTGCCGCTTGCCGCCGGTGTGCTGGCACCGATTGGGATCAACCTCTCACCGGCTGTCGGAGCGCTGCTGATGTCGCTCAGCACGGTGGTCGTGGCTGTTAACGCGCAGTTACTGCGAGGTCACCAGCTTTCAGAATAAAATTAATGGATGTGCATTACAGGACGATTGAATGACCATCCGCCGATAATTGAGGAAAGTTTGTCTTTTTTGTGTTCGTGTTGATCTGTTTGTCACTGAACCACTGGGGTTAACAGCTCAAGTGACAGGATGGTGGCATCCAGGAACACTTCCCCGCCAACGGGCAGAACCGTGTTGGGGCAGACGTGGCCGAAGTCATTCATTTTCAAAATCGGGAAGTGATTGTCTCTGGTGACCTCGAGCAGGACATCTTCCATGTGCGGGCGGGGTTCGTTATTGTGCTGCATGCTGTAGATATACCCGACCACAGCGCCGTGAATTTGGTCGAACACCCCCATGTGCTGCAGTTGGAGAAAAGCGGTGTGACAGGCGCTGGCTGAAATCTCGTAAGCCTCAAGGAACAGGATCGCGCCTGTGAAATCCGGCCAGTAAGGTGTGCCAGCCAGCTTGAGCAGGCAGTGCAAGTTGCCGCCCAGCAGTTTCCCGCTCCCCTGGCCGCCCCGGATGGTCATTCGTCCCCCATGGGCAGGGATGAACCCGATCTTGGCGTCGATCAGCGTGCGGATGAATTCCGACCGTTCATATTCAACCAAGTTGTTGCCAAAACCCCACAAGATATCATTGCCATGAAAGGTGACCAACCCGGTACGGTGATAGATGGCGTTTAGCAGCACGGTAATATCACTCAGGCCAAGGAAAATCTTGGGGTTGCGCTGGACGACATCCCAATTGATCAGGGTTAAGGGCGCATTGGCCGTGTTACCACCCTGGGCACATATGATGGCTTTGACCTTGGGGTCCGCAAACATGTGGTTGATATCATCCGCTTTTTCACCCGGTGTTGCCGCGTACCCAAGGGTGTTGGCGTGAATATGGGCACCACATTTAACCTGGAAGCCCATAGCTTGCAGGTATTGGACCCCCATTTGGAGGTTGTTTTCTTGTTTGGGCAGGACGGGGTCGGAAGGTGCGATCACGCCAACCGTGTCACCCGGGATGAGTCTGTGGGGAATGAGATCTGCCATATTCGCTCCTATTGGTTAAACAAAATGCACCACCTTTGGCGTGCAAAATCAGTCAACTTCATTAAAAGCTAAAGGTATTGATCTACAAAGCGGCGTTATTAAATTATTTTTGTAGGCGAGGGTCGATTAAGACTTTTCTTCGATGGATTTAGGTGTCCAATAGCCGATTAGGTCACCCATGGTTTCAAAGCTGAGGTCTTTCCATTTATCAATCCCAAGCACCAGGTATCCCAAACCGGCTGTGGGTAAGGATTCGATCTCACCGTCAATGATCTGCAGGTAAGCTTCAAGCCCCGGGTTATGGGCGACGATCATCACCTTTTCGATATGCTTATCAACGGTTTTGAGGGCTTCGACAAAATCACTCGGTTCACCCATGTATAGGGCTTCTAAATAGGTGATTTCATTTTCATACCCAATGGTTTCAGTGATGACCTCCACAGTCTCAACCGCCCGTATGGCAGGCGAACACAGGATCAGATCCGGCACAAGGTCGTTCTTCTGGATTATTTTGGCCATATTCTTGGCATCTTTGCGGCCGCGCTTTTTCAGGAGACGCTCATGGTCACTGAGCCCCTCATCTTTCCAACTAGATTTTGCATGCCGCATCAATAAAAGTGTTTTCATTTAAGGTTCTCCTATCATGATTGCTGATTGGGAATCATAACATAAAATGGGTTAGAGATGGATCAAAACAGCTTAAAAATTGGATCAACTTACTGAAAATTCATCCATCGGGAAAGTGGCCGTTGCCTCAATGGCAGCCTGGATGTGGTCGATGTTGATCTCCGTTGGTAGGGTGCAATCTGCACCGAGGATCAAGTTCCTGGGCCCCACAGTGCGGATGATCTGGTGGACGGCTGCTTCGATTTTCTTTGGGCTGCCGTCGACGATCACGCCGCGATTATCCAAGCCCCCCAGGACGGTGCGATTGAAGAGTTTCCTGCCGGATTTAAGGGAAAGATTAGAGGGTGCCGTCACTGCCCAATTGAAGACAGACCCGGGATAATTGCAATATAAGTGCAAGCGGACGTTGTCACGGCAGATGTGGACGATATTCAATTCGCCTTTGCCGTTGATGGCGTTCAAGACGGTTAGATCATGAGGTTTGATAAACTCAAGGAATGCTTGCTCTTCAAAGCGATCTGCCTCACCACCTTGTGCTGAGAAATAAATCCCATCTGCACCGGCTTCCAGGCAGGCCAGGGCAAATTCAGCCAGGCTTTCAGCAATGGTCGCTAGGCCGATGTTGACTGATTCAGGATCTTCTTTGAGGTGTTCAGTTACTAGGCGGTTTGAGGCGTGGTTGCCGGATGAAAAGGGGTTAAAGATGGTGGTCGCTGTCAGACAATCCCCGCCAAGCTGGTCTGCGATCATCTTGATTTCGTCCAGCTGTGCCTGGTAAAAATCACTGCTGAGGGGTGCGGGTTTAAGCTTGCGCCAATCGATTGGATTTTTGATGCGCGTTTCCACTTGATAGGGGTGCTCGTTCATGATCTTGAGAAAATCAAGGTCTGCCTGGCGGTAATAATTAAGGTGAGCTTTAACGGATTCTTCCCCGTGGGCTTGGGCTTGAGGAAAATGAAACCAGAAACTGGCCGGGACACGGTCGGCGATCTCACCAGCAAGGACAGCACGCATGCGTTCAATTTTGTTCATAATGTCTTCTCCTTGTAACGAGTCCGTGTGCGAGGGCGCCCTTCAGCAGCAGGTTCTCCCTGAGCAGTTACTTCTCCTCGATCGATTCTACCAGCGTTTTAAATGCTGAACTGCGGGTGTTTTTACCCGCAGCCCAGCAACTCACCATTAAGGAGACGTACAACCACTGTTACCAGTAAAGGATGTGGTTTAAAAGTGATTATGCCAGAAACGGGCTATTAACTGAAATATTTGTACAAGGTTAACTGGTTAAGTAAAAATTCGACGCCGCAAGCCTTCCAATGCGATTAGCAACAGGGCTGCAAGGTGTTCTCAACGCCCCTGCGGTGAGAGTTTGGTTAATTTGTAGTAAAATCTCAAATTATGAAACTGATTCGACGGCATATTCAGAGCCTCTCGTTGGTGGCGATTGCGGGCTTATTGCTGGCTGGCGCTTTTTTTATCTCTCTCCAAACCCGCTCGGGCGAAGATAAGCGCCGACCAACGATCACACCACATGTGAACGGCAGCATACCGGAGGAGATCCCAACCTGTACAGATGTCAGTGCGCAGGATGAACAACTCGCATGTTATGTTGAGGCTGTGCGGGCGTCCGATGACCGGGTGATCTTTGTGGTGGACGAATTATTAGCAAAGGAACCTGAAAGTGCACGTCGGCTGGCGTTTTTAGACACCCAGTTTGCGTGGGAGGTGTCGCGGGACGCTGATTGTGCTTTTCTACGGGATTCAATTGCAGATCCCGGTGAACGTGAATTGCAAGAACGGATCTGCCTGTTAGAACATAACCTGTTACGCCTTGAGCAGCTGGAGCGTTTTCGCTGTGAGTGGTATGACCCAGCGGACTGTGCAGATGAGGACACTGCAGATGAATGAGTGAATTTCGTTATGGGGGGTAAAGATAGGCGTGACCCGATGTTTTTGCTTTAAAAAACTTAACTTATGGGGAATGTCACCCAAACAGATGTTGCTTCATTTGCTGGACGATGAGCAGCAGGTTAATCAGATAAGAGAGCATCCGGAGTGGAAAGCTCTCTTGTTCATTTCATGCTGTTTTACTTGTGGTGAACTTAATGGTTGTTATTCTTCTTACGGGTTAGTGAATAAAGAATCAGGGCGATAAACCCGAAGAGGCTGCCAACCAACACCGACCAGGCCCAGACGGGCAGCTTGACCAACGGCTCTGGGAGGATTGTTGGCGCGACTTTAGCTTGCTCCCAGTTGATATTGTATGCGCGTGCCCCAGACAGGTTGGCATCTGAAAAATCAGCCCCGGTCACATCCAGGCTTGCTAAGCGGGTATTGGAAAGGTCAGCCCGGGTGAAGTCAGCATCGAGGAGGCTGGTGCTGACCAGGGCAGCGTTGTTGAGGTTAGCACCTTCGAAGTTGGCTTCTTGCGCGTCGGTGCCGATAATGGCTGAATGGCTGAGATTCGCCCCTTTGCAGCTGGTTTTTACCAGGTCACCTCCCAGGATGATGGTATTGTGGGCAGCGGTGCCGTGCAGCGAAGCTTTATAAAAATTGGGGTTGATCAGCAGGCCGTGGGAAAGGTCCGCATTGGTCAGATCTGTCTTACGAAGGATCGAGCCGACCGCGTTGATGTTGTCCAGCACCATCCCTTGCAGGTGGGCGCCGGAAAGATCCTGGCGGGTGCGGATGGCTAGGCGTGCTTCTTCTTCATTGTCCGGTTGAATGACTTCGGACGCTTTCTTTTCGATTTTTATCTCTTGGCTCATAGGACCTCCACTATTATTGTAACGAATTTTCCTTAATCGTTCAACTTGTTTGACTTACCCAAGCCGCTGATGACCTGTCGCAACTTTGGACGACCATGATAGTTCACCTGGCCTAAGCCGGAGATGGTGATGTCGAGGTAGTCCTCTACACGGAGGTTGGCGTTCCCCTGGCCGGAAATCACAATGTGGGCTGTTTGGCTGGCAAGGTCTGGCGCATTATAATCGCCAGAGCCGGAGATGCGCACCGTTTGGTGATCCGCTCGACCTGCAGCCGCAAAATCGGCGCGACCGCTGATGATCACATCCAGGCTATCACATTCCAGGTGGGTGAAAGTCAAGTTGCCCAGGCCGGAAATCTTGAGGGTCAGGCTTTTGGTGACGAAAGACGGACATTCCAGGTTGATCTTTCCGCTGATGCTTAGCTTGTCTAAATCGACCACGGTCAGGTAATAGGTCACCTTGCGGTCGGTGCTGTCGAAGAAGGATGAGACCACTTTTCCGAAACGGCTGAACCAGTCTTCAACAAACCCTAACAGCAGGGTATCGCCGCGCACCTCAGCAACCAGTTCTGAAAGCAGCTCCTCATCCGCTTCGACCACCAGGGAGGGTTGTTCGCCCTGGGTCAGGATCAGCTTTCCAAAATCCTTAACCCGGACTTTGTCAAAATGCTCTACCAGATTGATTTGTTTTTGCATGAAATCACCTCTTTTTTTCGAGCTGTGGTAACTGCCCAGGCAGCCCTACTGCTGGCGGGGGAGGTTATGGTGTGAGGGTGAAACCGCCATACTGTAACCTCTTTGTGCTCTGGCACGTTGTGCAGTTACGATGTTTGATTTATTACGATGATTATATCACAAAGTTAAAGAATAACGAAATAAATATTAAGAAAACAAATATAAATATTGATAAATCTGAAGTTAAGGAGCGGTAAATGTATGGAAATTGATATCAGATTCTAACCGGGTTAAGTTTGGTCCTGTTTTGGCACCTAAGCCTTGTTTTCTGGGTTTGGGTGAAACAGGATGCTCTCCCACATGGATTTTGCCCAGGTAAGGTCATCCGGGTTATCCAGGTAGAAAGCTGTTTGCAAGCAGGATGTATCGCTGGCGGTGAAGGTGTACAGGGACAGGCGTTTTTTCTGATCCAACGCTGTGTGGATTTGGGTATATCCCAGGCCAACGATCTCGCCTTTGGTGGACACCAGCGTCTCCAGGGAATCTTCGGGGATCTTGTTTTGAATTTGGTTGAGCAGGTCAATTTTACCGGTCTCCTGCGGCACGCGGAATGCGGCCACCACCACGGTTACCCCGGTTTTCCAAAAGATAAGCTTGCTATCTTCCACCCGGCTCTCGAAATCTTCCGGCAGGTCGATGAGCCATTCTTTTGTGATCTGAAATGCCATACGGTCCTTTCTTATCCCAGGTCCCAGTGGTGTTACTGCCAGCACCTGGTTCACATTATAATCAGGTTGTGGTAATTATACCTGCAGAGCAGTTCTTCGAGAGGAGCACTGCCCGCCTGGATGGAAGGAAGCTTATGTTTACAGATCCTGCAGGACCAATTGAACGTTTTGAGTGGGGCCGATTTGAGATCAATGGCCAGGTGCACGATGCTGACGGCCGGGGCGTGGGCAAGGATATTTGCATCGTGGGGGGTGAGGTAGGCCCCTGGACAGAACGGGTGGGACATCGCTTAACCCCCAAGATGGTGAAACCCGTACTGCGTCCTGATGTTGAGATTTTGGTCATTGGCAATGGCATCCATGGCAGGATCAAGGTGACGAAGAAAACGCGCCAGGTAGTTGCTGCTGCTGGGATTGATATGCTGATGATTGAAAAGACCCACAAAGCCTGTGAAATTTACAACCAGCTTATCCGGCAGGGTAAGGCGGTTGCCCTGCTGGCGCATGGGACGTGTTAGCAGCAGGTAAAAGCTCAAAGCTCAAAGGTGAAAGATGAAAGATGAAAAGATGTATGATCGCGCACCACGGGGATGAGGAGTCTATGGTTATGAAAACGGTGTCACTGGTATTTGTTAGTTGAAATTTCTTGAAAGAATCAGCAATATGGCGACGATTGATCTTCATATGCATTCGAATTACAGCACAGATGGTGAGTTTTCGCCAGCGCAATTGGTGAACCTGTGTCTTGAGGCCGGGTTAACCTATGCGGCCATTGCTGATCATAACTCGGTTCGGGCTGTTACAGAGGCGTTGAGCGCAGCTGATGGTACTTGTTTGACCGTCATCCCTGCGATTGAGATAGATTGTGAATTTGAAGGCATCAATTTTCACCTGCTGGGGTACGGCATCGATCAGTCTGCCCCAGTTTTCGATCGAATTGAGGGAGATTTTCTTCAGCAGGCTCAGGATAACTCGGCCTTGCTGATGCACCTGGTACGGCAGCTGGGGATCGATTTTGAGGATGCTGTGGTAGCAAACTTGGCCCATGAGGGTGTGGTGACCGGCGAGATCCTGGCAGAAGCGGCTTTATTGTATGATCGCGAGAGAAAAAACCCGCTGTTAGACCCCTATCGTGGGAATGGGGACCGGTCCGATAATCCCTATGTGAATTTTTACTGGGATTATTGCGCACAAGGCAAGCCGGCCTACACGCCGATGCATTTTATCAGCCTGGCGCAAGCCATCGAGGTCGTCCAATCCCATCATGGCGTGCCCGTTTTGGCCCATCCTGGTTTGAACGTCAAAGAAGACCCACAGCTGCTGGCAAAGATGATCGCGGCGGGGGTGATAGGTATTGAAGTATACAGCAGCTATCATAACCCCGCCCAGGTGGCATTCTATCGCGATGCAGCCCTCATACATGGGTTGTTGGCGACCTGCGGCAGTGATTTCCACGGTAAAACCAAGAAGAGCATTCGGATTGGCGGAGTGGATTGTGAGGGTCAGGAGGATGAAATCATCACCCGGTTGACTCATCAGATCAGCCCTGCCTGATCTTCCTGATTCGATGTTGGCTGACAATTTTTCCGTGAGAGGACGGTTTTGTTGTGGGGGATATTGTCTTATAATTAGGGCGCTGTGAACTGATCAACCCTTGATTTAATCGGAAGGAGTTCTTTTATGACAACCAAACCCCCACGCTGGGATCTCTCGAATGTTTACCCTGGGCTGGATTCGGCTGAATTGGCCAAGGATATCGAGTGGGTCAAAACTGCCACTGAATCGCTGCGGCAGCATTACCAGGTGGCATTAGCGCCGGTGGATGCCAGCAGCCCACCTGAAGCCGTCAACCAGGCGGTTAGCAGCATGGTTGACCGGTTGAACGGCCTGTTGGAAAAGGCAGCGACCATCCGTTCTTATTTTCATTCCTTCATCTCAACCGATTCTTATAACCAGGATGCGATGCGCATGAGTTCGCAATTCGACCAGGTGATGGTTGAAATCCATAAAGTGAATGTCCTGCTGGAAGCGTGGGTCGGTCAAATTAAGGATCAATTGCCGGCAGCGCTGGCATTGGGCGGCAGCGCACAAGCCCATGCCTTCCCGGTGATGGAAATCGCCGAGCAGAGCCAATATTTGATGAGTGAAAAAGAGGAGATCCTTTCGAGTGAGCTCAGTCTTTCGGGGGCGAATGCCTGGTCTAAACTGCAAGGGACCGTGACCTCACAAAAGTCGGTTGAATTTGAGCTGGAGGGCGAGTTGCAGACCCTGCCGATGCCCGCCCTGATTAACCTGCATGCTCATCCCGATGAGGACGTCCGCAAGCGGGCATATGCAGCCGAGTTTGAAGCTTGGGAGTCGATCAAGGAGCCGCTGGCAGCCAGCATGAACGGCGTCAAGGGCTGGGTAAACACCCTCAATAAGCACCGGGGTCGGACGGATGCGATCCACGGGCCGATTGACCAGGCACGGATCGACCGCGAGACACTGGATGTGATGATGGAAGCGATGAAAGACGCCTTCCCCCGCTTCCGCCGCTATTTTAAGGCCAAAGCGGCCCGCTTTGGTGGTGAGGCGCTGCCGTGGTGGAACCTGTTTGCCCCCACCGGGAAGCTGGATAAATCCTACTCCTTTGGCGAAGCGGCTGATTTCATCCTGACGAATTTTGAAACGTTTTCACCAGATTTGAAGGCGTTTGCGCAGGCCGCCTTTGAAAATAACTGGATCGATGCCGAACAGCGGCCGGGCAAGCGCGGCGGCGCATTCTGCATGTCTGTTCCAGAGGTTAAAGAGTCTCGAATTTTATGCAATTTTGACGGCTCCCTCGACCAGGTATTCACTATTGCCCACGAGCTGGGGCATGGGTATCACAATTACAATATGTTCCAGGCCGGTAAAACACCGCTGCAGCGGCAGACGCCAATGACCATGGCGGAGACCGCTTCGATCATGTGCGAAACAATTGTCTTCAATGCGGTGATGGATACGATTCGGGAACCCGAGGCCGAGCTGGGCCTGCTGGAAACTGCGCTGATTGGCGATGCGCAGGTGATCGTGGATATTTACTCACGCTTCCTGTTCGAGAAAGAGGTTTTTGAACGCCGGATTAGGTCGGAATTGAGCGCGGATGAGTTGTGTGAGATTATGGAAGATGCCCAGGCGCAAACCTATGGCGAGGGGTTGGACCCGGCTTATCGCCATAAGTTTATGTGGACTTGGAAGCCGCATTATTACTACGCTGGCCTATCGTTTTATAATTTCCCCTATGCCTTCGGCAAGCTGTTTGGTGTAGGGCTGTATGCCATCTACCAGCAGCGGGGAGAGGAATTTGTCCCGGACTACAAGCAGCTATTGTCAAGCACGGGTGAAGCCCCGGCGGCAGAACTGGCAGCCCGGTTTGGCATTGATATTCGATCCAAGGGGTTCTGGGCGGACAGCCTAGCCGTGATTGGGAAGCATATCGACCGCTACTGTGAGCTGTAAAGATTGTAAGAATTCAAATAGAAGTGAAGATGGGTGTGGGCTGGCGAATGCCAGCCCACAGCGCGCAGGGTGTAGGCCTTCGGCAAGCTGTTTGGTGTGGGGTTGTATGCCATCTACCAGCAGCAGGGAGAGGAATTTGTCCCGGACTACAAGCAGCTATTGTCAAGCACGGGTGAAGCCCCGGCGGCAGAACTGGCAGCCCGGTTTGGCATCGATATCCGGTCCAAGGGGTTCTGGGCGGACAGCCTGGCCGTGATCGGGAAGCATATCGACCGCTATTGCGAGCTGTAAAGATTGTAAGAATTCAAATAGAAGTGAAGGTGAGTGTGGGCTGGTGAAAACCAGCCCACAACGCGCAGGGTGTATGCCTTCGGCAAGCTGTTTGGTGTAGGGCTGTATGCCATCTACCAGCAGCGGGGAGAGGAATTTGTTCCGGACTACAAGCAGCTGCTGTCGAGTACGGGTGAAGCCCCGGCGGCAGAACTGGCAGCCCGGCTTGGGATCGACATCCGGTCCAAGGGGTTCTGGGCGGACAGCCTGGCCGTGATCGGGAAGCATATTGACCGCTATTGCGAGCTGTGAGGTGAGGCGACTTTCCCACTTGTTTTATTTTTTGCCAGTTAATCGTGGAGATGCCCGGTCTGGGCGTCTCTTTGGTAGGTTGTGCAGGCCTTATGTGGTTGGGCAGCAACCCGCCTGACCTTTTTTTGTCGCAAATACTGTGCTGTGGGGTGTTCTACTCTTCTATCTCCGCCAGCCAGGATTGGATTTTGGCTTTGATCTGGTCGCGCACATCCTGAAAAGCGGCTAATTTTTCCGTGTCTGGACCGACGAAGGCTGCTGGGTCCTCAAAAGGCCAGTGCAGGCGGGTCCCCATGCCGGGGAAGAAGGGACAGTTTTCGTCCGCATGCCCGCAGACGGTGATCAGGTAATCGAAGTCGATTTTACCGATGTACTCATCCAAATGTTTTGAGCGGTGCGCGCTCATGTCGATTCCCACTTCTTCCATCACGGTGATGGTGTAAGGGTTAACCCCATGGGGTTCAAGCCCTGCGCTGTAGACTTCAAAGTCCTCTCCACCCAAGGCTCGCAGCCAGGCTTCAGCCATTTGGCTGCGGCAGGAATTGCCTGTGCATAAAAAGATAACCCTTAACTTGTCCTGTTCTGTCATTTAATTATCTCCATTTACGCCGTGATTTTGTTCATTAACTGTACCTTCTCAGTGTGCGAGGGCAGCCTTCAACAGCGGTGTTACCTGAGCCGTTAATATTTTAATATGGTTATACAAGTTTTGTATCAAGAGATGATTGTGGGTATTTTTCGAAATTGTAATCAGGGGGTTAACAATTGGGTTTCAATCCAGGTTGAGACGGTAGCCGTGCTGTTTGAGCCAGTTGCGCTGTTTTTGATAATCTGGGTACATTTTGGCGACCTCAACCCAAAAGGTACGGCTGTGGTTGGGAACTTTAAGGTGGGCCAGCTCGTGTACGACCACATATTCAATCACTTCCAAAGGCGCCATGCACAGGCGATAGGTGAAGTTGAGGTTGCCCTTCCCCGAACAGCTGCCCCAGCGGGTGCGGGCGCTGGTGATACGCACGCGATTGACCTTGAGGTTAAAGCGCTTCGTATAGTCTACGATCAGCTTGTGGGTGATGTGGCGGGTCTCCTCACGGTACCAGGCGATAAAGATTTGCTTAGCCTGGCTGTGGGCCTGTTGTGCCAGGTGGAAGGACCCGTCTAGGTCTAAGAGCGGGCGCTGATGGTCCACCAGGTGCAGGGAATATTGATCACCGAGATACCAGAAGGTCTCACCAGGGGCGAAGGTATGGGGCGTGCGATCGGGGTATTGTGCGGCAAGGCGCGCCCGGGCGTTGGAGATCCAGGCGGCTTTTTGAGCGATAACAGCTTTGATTTGGGCATCTGAGGCGGATTTGGGGGCACGTACGATCAACTGACCGTCGGGGGTGATCTCCAGGCCGAAGGATTTGCGCTGTGTGCGGATGATTTCTGGGATTTCAGGTGAGGGAGATTTCATGGGTGAAATTATACTTGGCTTAAAGGTAGTAGGGAGCAGGTATCAGGTATCAGGTATCAGGTATTTGGTTGTGAGTGATATCAACGGAACGGTCGATTTTAAATGAGTGAATTCCGGAAGGAGATCGTGTATAATCGTGCTAATGTCAACGGGACGAGGCCGAGAGGGCGATGAAGATCACACGAGCAGAACAGCGTAAATTGAATCAGCGAATAGACTGTCCAGCATGGGGGGATGATCTTTGCTAACACAAGAGCAATTTTGGCCAAGTATTTGCCGGCTGGATGGACGCGAGTTGAAAACGTTGGATCGCGGGCGGCCGTTTGACGTGGTGTCTGTAAATGACGTAGGCGTGGTGCTCTCCCCTGCGGTGAGTGGAAAGCCGCGCACAATTCAACGCGAGACGCTGGAGGACGCTTTCAGCGCGTTGGTAGAACGCCGTGAGCTGACAGGGGTGGCGATCGCCGAGGAGTTTTCAGCGTTTAACGCGGTTTATGTGGCTGCGCTGCTGGCTGCCCTACCGGATGTAGCGCCCTGCATCCGCCCGACCCGGCTGATTTTTGTCGGTCATCAGCTGTTTTATTTGGGGTAGCTGGCCGATGGGGGGAGAGGGGAAAATTCACCAGATTTTGCTTAAGTCAAACTTTGTGGATCAAAGATGTTGTGATGAAGTTACCTGGATTTTCGAAAATTATTTGATAGCATTGGATAATAAGCCGAATCTCTTTTACCTTTATCACCTGGGTGAGATCTTTGTCAGGACCTATGTAGAGCGAATCGATGTTTTTGATGTGTTGAGCATAAATCCATTGTGCTTGGGGGATCTGATTCACAATACATTCATGCAGGTGATAAGAAATATCTGCCACGACCCCTTCGAGGTCTGAGAAAATTTCACTTGCTGTGTATCGTAGTACCGTTAAACCCAATGACTCAAGCCATGTCTGACGATTGTGATCATCTTCTTGTTGCATAGGTGTGCTGTGCGCTAACTCGCCGTCAACCTCAATCACCAAACCGGCTTGCCGGGCAAAAAAATCAACGATATAAGGGCCAATTGGATGCTGAGGGCGAAATTTTAATCCCAGTCCTTTATTAACCAAGATCGCCCAAAGTTTATATTCAGGTGGTGTCATCCGATTACGTAATTCCCTAGCTCGGCTGAAATGGCCCGATGGGATGCTAGACCAACCACCAGAAGTGCTCAGTGATTGGACGCGGCGTTTGATGAGAATCAGGCTTTCAGGCAGAATATACTCATAATCTACAGATGCTTTATGTTTGATGGCGATAAGAGGACCTTCGTAGGTGAAGGATGTGGAATGTTTCACAAGGTTGGGTAATTGATCGAGTCCTAGTACACGATCGCCGGCTTGAATTTCTTTGACGGGTTTGAAGTAGGTTTGGATCTTTGGTTCTTCTGTCTTATTTGATGGTAGGGATTGGCTGTCTGATTGAGCTTGTCTGTAAGGTTGATGGAGACAAAAAATTTTTGTATCTGAAACCAGAACAGATTTTAAAGTCATGTGGGAATTTTCCATCATCTACAAGGTCGTGGTGTGATAATCATAACCGGTTTTGGAGGAAATCTCAGGTTTTTATAGGAGCGAATTCTTAAGAGATTTGGATTTGATCAACATAGACGAAAGATTGAACTTCCCCCCTGGCCCCCCGCATGCGGGGGGTTGGATGGAAATTCTTGGTGTTGTGTGAAACTGGAATTTTATCGCGAAAATAAGAGATTGGTTTGTGAGGAAACCGTAACTTGGTTCAAATTCTAACATTTCAACAAGGCGGGGGGTTGATCTTGGTTTCGAAAATAAATTTAGATTTTGGAAAACTTAATGATTGAATTGAAAGCAAATTTTCAAGTAACTGGGTTTTTATCAACGTAGATGACTGATTGATCTTATGAGTACCCCCCTGGCCCCCCGCATGCGGGGGGTTGGATGGAAATTCTTGGTGTTGTGTGAAACTGCATTTTATGAAATATTCAGTCTTTTCGTTGAAAACGGGTGTATTTACTATGAGGTATTAAATTTGGATTTGGGTCATGTCTCGCTTAGGTTGGGAAACGATTTTCAAGCTGTATTGCCACACAACCTGAGTTGACCTTTTCCCCCCCTGGCCCCCGCATGCGGGGGGTTGGATGGAAATTCTTGGTGTTGAGTGAAACTGCATTTTATGAAATATTCAGTCTTTTCGTTGAAAACGGGTGTATTTACTATGAGGTAGTAAATTTGGATTTGGGTCATGTCTCGCTTAGGTTGGGAAACGATTTCCAAGCTGTATTGCCACACAACCTGAGTTGGCTTTACCCCCCCCCTAGCCCCCTGCATGCGGGGGGTTGGGGGGGATATTTCTTTGCATCCGAGTTTCCAAAGTTGTTGAATTAACGAGTGAACCGCAGTCAAAATAATCATTCATCTTATCTGTTCACATTGGATTTGATGGTGCACTGAGACTGAAATTTCGTTAAATTCATCATCCTTTCCTTATCCTTGCGGTTATAATTCTCCGCATGTTGAAACGCCTGAAACGCGACTACGCTGACACCCCAAAACAGTTCTGGCTGATGTTCTTTGGGATGATGATTGCCACGATCGGCATGACGATGATCTGGCCGTTTCTAATGATCTACGCCAGCGAAACGCTTTCGCTGCCGCTGGTGGCGGTGGCTAGCCTGATGACGATCAACGCGGGGACAGGGTTGGTCTCGTCGATATTGGCCGGACCGGTGATCGACCGGCTGGGGCGCAAGGGCGTGTTAATTGTTGGCTTGATGGGTAACGGTGTCTGTTACTTTTTACTCAGCCGGGCCAGCACCTTTGGCGCCTTCGCCTTGATCCTGGGCGGTACCGGGGTCTTTTCACCCCTGTACCATGTGGCGACGGATGCCATGCTGGCTGACCTGTTCACGATGGAGAAACGGGCTGACGCCTTCGCCCTAATCCGCATGGCGCGCAATATCGGTGTGGCGGCGGGGCCGGCGATCGGGGGATTTGTTTTGGCCCAGTCCTACAGCTTTGGCATGTACGGCGCAGCGGCCGGCTTGATCCTGTACGGGTTGATGCTGCTGTTTTTCGCAAAAGAGACGCTTCCCAAGGAAGCTGTGATGGAGAAAGCGACCCTGATGGGACAGCTGCGCGGCTATTGGACGGCCTTGCAAGATAAACCTTTTATGGGCCTGGTGGGCGCCTTCACCCTGGTACAGATGACGGCTGCCCTGGTATGGGTGCTGCTGTCGGTATACCTCAAATCCAATTTTGGGATCAGTGAGCAGTTATACGGCTGGCTTCCGACGACCAACGCCCTGATGGTGGTGTTCTTCCAGGTGCTGATCACCCGCAGCACAAAACGATTCCCTGCTGTGCAGGTGATGAGTTGGGGCGCGTTTTTCTATATATTTGCACCCCTGCTGATCGCGCTCTCGAACGGGTTTTGGGGTTTCTGGCTGGCGATGATCGTGATGACCTTAGGGGAGTTGGTGGTGGTGCCGCGCGCCAGTGCATACGCTGCAAACCTAGCCCCGATCGATAAACGCGGGCGCTACATGAGCCTGTACGGCCTCAGCTGGAATGTTGCCGCCGGGATCAGCCCGGTGGTAGGGGGATTCTTGAGCGACCAGGTCAGTCCGCGTGCACCCTGGTTCGGCGGTGTGGTGATCGGGTTGCTGGCTGTGATCGCCTTTCGGCAGCTCAACCAACGACAGACGCGTGAAGATGTTCTGATTTCTTAAGCTTTTTCCCTTGACAAAACAGTCATTAATTGCGTATGATTAGAACATATGTTCTACTTAATGGGTTGAGCAGGGCTGTTTAGCGCTCAGGAGGTTGCCAGGATGACGAGAATTTTAATCTTTAAAGCGCCGGATGCCTTTGGCGTGATCGAGGTGGACGCGCCCGTTGAACGCATCGTCAGGGCGATCAATCAGGGGCGTTGGCAGGATTTTCTACCAGGCGAATCTGGTCCGCTGTATGCCCGGCAGCAGGGGGAAGTGGTAGTGGTGACGCACAGCGCACCGGTGTCCGAGGAGGACCTGCCCAAGCTCAGCCGCCGGGAGCACCAGGTGCTGGTGATGCTGGGCGAGGGGTTAACCACCGCCGAGATTGCGCTGCGCTTGGGCTTGCGCCCGCGCACCGTACGCGGCTATGTGGCCGGTATGAAAGCCCGCCTGGGCGCGCACAACATCCAACAGCTGGTCGCCCGGGCTGTGGCCTTGGGGTTGTTTAGGCCAGAATTGTGAATAGTGAGTGGTGAGTAGTGAATGGTGAGTGGTGAATGGTCCCGCTATGCTTTTCTTCAGGAATAATTTGAATGGTAAAAAGAATATGACAATTCACTTTTTTCTATTCACCATTCACTATCCTTAAGAACCAAAGAGGCTGTACCGGGTGGCACAGCCTCTGGTTTGATCAGCCAGTGGTTGGCGAATTACTCCTCAGTGATAATGATCGCTTCTTCGGGGCATTCTTCAACGGATTGCCGGACAGCTTCTTCGTACTCTTCCGGCACGGGGTCGACCAGGACTTCAGCAAAGGGCTCATTGGCCATGCTGAACACCTCAGGGGCTAAACCTTCGCAAATACCGCAACCCAAGCACAGATCTTCATCTACGATTACTCTCATTTGTCATCCTCCTAAACATATGTTTGGTTAACTTCAACGGGGGAAGGTCGGCCATCTGGCAGATCCTTCAACGCCGTTTGCATTGTACGTTTGGATATTATCCAGCGACATTATACCACAAGGCGGATTTATTTTTAGCTTTTCCAAGGCGTATAATGAAGACATTGGATGGCTCGCTGACCACACCTTTGTGTTTGGTTTTATCCCGTCGTGCTGGTTGGCTTTGGCCAGAGTGTGTTATGCAAATCGGCAAGATTAAGAATCAAAATGATGGTAATGATGAAGAATATCCTAACAGAACTTCCCTACGGCCTGGCCGGGACGATTTACCGCAGCCCGCTGCCTAACAGCCCCCTATTTGACCCCGAGGGGCAGGTATTGCCAGCTTACGAGGCGGCCGGTGTGGATATGGTGGTCATGCTGAACACCATCGACGAGTTGCAGGGTTACCTTGGATATGACCTTGGCGCACTGTATGGCGAGCTGGGATATGACCTGATCCATGCGCCGGTGCCGGATTTCCAGACCCCTCCACTGGCAGTGCTCCAGCCTGCGCTGGAGCGCACCCTGGTCGCTGCCAAAGAAGGACGCACAATCGTGATCCACTGCCACGCTGGTATCGGGCGTACAGGGACGTTAGCTGCCTGCCTGGCAAAGGTTGTGTTTGGGTTGTCGGGTGAAGATGCTGTGGCCTGGGTGCGCCAATTTATCCCTGATGCAGTCGAAAACCGCGCCCAATACCAGTTTGTGCTCGATTATCAAAGGCCCTAATCGGGTGATTCTGCCTGGGTGATAACCAAGGTCCCAGAGGGACCCATCAGGTCATCGATCATTTCGGTCACCTGTGAAAATTGCAGCTGCTGACCAGTGCCTTGAATTTCCAGTGTATCCCCAGCAGTGACGAACACATCATCCTCATATAGATAATAAAACAGGTTAGTGAAGAGAGTGATGACCGCATCCGGGTCCTGACCGGGTTCGATAAAATAGGCCAGGTCGGGAACGTCGAAAACGTGGTGACCCTTGGTGACCAGCCAGAAGGATTGATCATCGGTGTAGAAGCGAACATAACCGACCCACAAGTTGAACGGGATCTCCTGGCGAAATTGGGCGAGGCTTGCTGGGGAGAGGAAATCCGCCGGGGGATGGGCGTTCCAGGCGTTGGGATTGACGATGCCTAGCAGGTCCTCGGTTTCAAAGGTGCCTGCCAGGGCATACAGTGCCAGCATTTGTTCAACCGGATCGGGATTCTGCCCGGCGTAGACCAGGCTGATATGGGCGCGGTGCTGGCGCATGGCGGCTTTGATCTGAGCCCCCCAGGGTGAGACCATCACTGTGCGGTCGATAACACCTGGGGGCAAGGGCGCCGCCAAACCTGCCATTTGCAGCTGATGCCCGATAAAGACAGCACTGCCCTGACCACTGTGGGAGGATCCCTGGGTCCAGGTGAGGGTGGGATCATCTTGCGCATCTGATGAGAAAAATGGCATGTGTTGAACTAGGCGCGCCGTGTTGGGGGCCGGCAGGTCCGTGGTGGCATAGATCAAATACAGCATGGGTGGGTAGATTGGCGAATAGGGTTGGGGTTCAGTCATAGGAGGTGTTCCTGATCTGTGTGTGTGCTTGATTATGCCACATTCAGCGAGGGTTTCCAAGGCCTGAAGAAGGCGAGCGTTGAAACAAGAAGAGATTGACAACGCCCTGTTATGTGAATGTTTACTATCTCGAGTTAATTCAATTAAATATTATTATAATGTAGGGACACGGCATGCCGTGCCCCACTCACAGTGGTAGAATCAGGTAATGACCGGAGAAAGGGTCTTTGATGGAACCGAGATTGACCATCCGCTTTACACCTGAAAAGGGAGATTATGTGCGAGCATCACGCACATTGGCGCAAAAATCGCCGTGGTTCCTGGTTTTGGCAGGATTGATCCTGCTAGCGGTGATTGGCTCTGGACTGCTGGTGATCTTTCCCGGGCTCGGGGGTGAGAACCTGCTCAGCATAGCTTATATTGTTTTGGTGGCGGGCGTGGTTTACCTGCTGTATTATGTGTTGATGATCCCCTGGCAGTTGAGACGGGCTTATCAAGCCAACGAACACCTGCGCATGGAACGCACCCTGTCATTTTTTGATACCCACCTGCGCATGGCGTTTGGCGAGCGAGGGGTTGACTTGCCCTGGGAGAGCTTAAGTAAGGTGGTGGAGGGCAGGGATTGTTATCTGATGATGTTTAAAGGCGATCAATTGGTGTACCCCTTTATCCCTGGACGGGCTGTTCCTGATACGCAAGATCGGGAGGTAATAATGGCATTTTTCAGGGAAAAAGAGATCAAGGTGATATAATTTCCCCCAACAGCAGATCTCGTATGGATTAATCATGCGATTTTAGCCACAACGCGGTCCACCCACACACGTTTGAAATAAGGTGGTACCCATTAGATTGAAAAGAGGACACGATGGAGATGGTACTGATTTCACTGGGGATCGGGTTGATTGTTTTGCTGCTGTTCCTGTTCGGTTTTGTGATCTTGCGTGCCAGCCTGTTTTCTCCCCCACAGGGAAAAGTCAAATTGCGTAATTTCCCCACTGTGGACGGCCATTCGGTGGCTGAACGGCTGGGGTTGGCGGTGCAGTACAAGACGGTCTCTTATGATGACCCTGAAAAAATTGATAGCAGCGCCTTTTTAGGACTGCACCGGCTGTTTAAGACCCTTTACCCCCTGGTTCACACACATCTGAAGCTGGAAACGGTCAATGAATACAGCCTGCTGTACACCTGGGAGGGTAGTGACCCCGATTTGCAGCCGATCATGTTGATCTCTCACCTGGACGTGGTCCCAGCGGATGAAGAAGATGAGGCCTGGGAGCATCCGCCCTTCAGCGGTGAGATCGCCGACGGCTATGTGTGGGGTCGGGGGACGCTGGACATCAAGTGCGGCGTGGTGGGCATCTTAGAGGCTGTGGAATACCTGTTAAAGCAAGAGTTCAAACCCGAGCGCACGGTTTACCTGGGATTTGGCCATGATGAGGAAATCGGCGGTCAAAACGGTGCGGTGGCCATTGCGGCACTGCTGGCGGCGCGCGGCGTCAAGCTCGGGTGCCTGCTGGATGAGGGCGGTTCGGTTTACGAAGATCTACTGCCCGATGTGACAACGCCTGTGGCGCTGATCGGCATTTCAGAAAAGGGTTACCTCAGCTTGCGCCTGACCGTGGCGGAAGATGGGGGGCATTCCTCGATGCCAGCCCAGCAGACCGCGATTGGGATCCTCTCGACGGCGATTGCCAGGTTGGAAGCCCTGCCGCTCCCGGCGCACCTGGAGGTGGTCGAGTTTTTGATGAGCTACCTGGGTTCAGCGCTGCCCTTCTCGCAGCGCATGAAATTTGCCAACACCTGGCTGTATGGCGGCCACCTCAAGAAGCAGTTATCTAAATCGAAGCTGTTGAATGCATCCATCCGAACCACCACCGCGCCGACCATCATCAAGGCTGGCGTAAAGGACAATGTTTTGCCCTCCAGGGCTGAAGCAGTGGTCAACTTTCGCCTGCTGCCCGGGGATGACCTGCGTTCGGTGTATGAAATGGTGCTGGAACGCATTGGGGATGAGCGCGTTAAGGTCACGCCGTTTGAAGGTGATAGGCTGGAAGGTCCCTCGGGTTGGGACCCCTCCCCGGTAGCAGATGTGGAGTCGCCGTATTTTGTGTGGCTCTCACGCCTGGTGCGGGAAGCCTTCCCCAAGGCGCTAGCCGCCCCATTCCTGGATTTGGGCGGAACAGATGCCCGCCATTATGCCCCTGTGACGGATAATGCCTTCCGCTTCATGCCGATCCAAATCGAAAAAGCGGACCTGGAGAGCGTCCACGCTGTTAACGAACGGCTGTCAACTGAGAACTGTGCTCGGATGGTGGGGTTCTTTATCGCTTATATTGAGGAAATGGCAACCCTGCCGGCCGGCGCCGATGTCCTGATTGAAGAAGAGGATGACGTTGGTGAAGCATTAGACATTGAAGAATCCACTGAATTGGCGGATGAGGACGACCTGCTCATCCCGACACTAGAAGAGACGATGGCCCTGAAGGAAGGCGAGGACAGAGAAGCCGAACAGCATGAATCTGCGGAGGATGAAACCGACCCGGAGGTTTAACGGATGAAATACTGCACGGTTGGGGATTGGCGCCTTTCTCGAATCGGGTTGGGGTGTTATGGGTTGAGCGGCGCCTATGGGATAGTTGATAAGGCAGCGTTTGCACGCACGTTGCGTGCGGCGATTGAGCAGGGGGTCAACTTTTTCGATACAGCTGAGGGCTACGGCGACGCTGAGACCTTTTTAGGGCAGGTTTTAGCACCGGTGCGTGACCGGGTGTACATTGCCACCAAGCTGAGCGGTACAGGTGGGCAGCCGGATCTTTCGTCCGGCGCGGTGCGGTCGGCCTGCCAGGCCAGCCTGCGTCGGTTGGGCACCGAGATGATTGATCTGTACCAGATCCATTTTGATGACCCTCATACCCCTGTATTGGAAACTGTAGCTGCGTTGGATGACTTGGTTAAAGAGGGATTGATCCGGCGCTACGGGGTCAGCCATTTGCCGGTCGAGCGGGTGCTGGCCTATGCTGAATCAGGGACCTTGTTTTCGATTTTAATGGAGTTGAGTTCAGTGGCGCGCGGCGCGCTTGATACCCTACTGCCAATCTGTGAGCAGCACAATTTGGCGGCGATTGCCTTTAGCGTCACCGGCCGGGGGATCCTTTCCGGGCACTTTGAAAGCGGGCATCACTTTGCTGAGGGTGATATTCGGCGGATGGACCCGCTTTTCAAACGAGAGTGCTTTGACGCCGCCGTGCGGGTGCGGGAACACTTGGCAAAGTTGGGGGAGGCGTATGGCGCCACCGCAGTGCAAATGGGAATCGCCTGGGTTCTGGCGCAACCGCAGGTGGCCTGTGCGTTGACCGGCACCTCATCGCCAGCGCACCTGGCTGAGAACCTGGCGGCGAGTGAGATCGACCTGGCGCAGGAGCACCTGGACACACTGAATGCCTTCCTGGCACAAGAGGACAGTCGCCTGGCTGATGCGCAGCGAGTGACCGTCCGGCAAATCCTGGAGGGACCCCTGGTTACCGACCTTGAAGCGGCCTTCAACGACCTGGTGTACGTGATGGAGACGGCTGTGTCGCTGGGGATGGCTGAGGAGGGGGTGGTGATGGCGACCTTTTTAGAGCTGTTTTCCTTGCGCGGGGCACTGGACGAAAACGCTCGGCGCCAGATGCAGGGCATCCAGCAGTATTTACGGGGGATGTTAATCGGGGATTGAGGCTGGGGTTAATCCAGCTTTGGTGCGACGGTGAAGCCCTGTTCAGAAAAATGTTCATCAAAGGTGAAGACGTGTTCAAGGCTGGCCGTGCGCATGATTTGAAAACTGGTGCAATCAACCAGTGAGAGCTGGCAGCGGTTGAGAGACAGCAATACACTCATCGCAAGATCGTGGATATCCTGATTGATCCAGATGATGCGCAGGATGGGGCGGATGGTGTTGTGGAAGAGACGTAAGGCATCCACACCGAAGCGATGCTGAAGCAGGGCGGTCGTTTCGAGCAGCACATAATTGCTGCTGAAGAGCACGGAATCATCTGCCAGGATATCGAGCCAGGTCCCCTTGGCGGGGGCGTGAAAGCGGTCGTTCTGATTGAGGACTGCTAGGAAACCGGAGGTATCGATGAACAAGTTCATTTCTGATAGGCATCCGCTAAATATTGATCGTGGTTTTCTGAAAAATCACGGGGACCAGACAGTGCGCCAATCGCTTGCTTTGCTTTCTGACGCTGATCGACCGGGTTAATTGGTCCATTAATGTCCATAATAATATCCAGGCTCTTGCGGATGACCTCTGCCATGGAGGTGTTTTCATCGGCCGCTTTTTGCTTAAGCCACCTGACCTGATCGGGCGTTAATTGAATTTGAGTGCGGATCATGATATTCCCTTTTCTTAGTGTAATCATTATATCATAAATGATGTAATGATAACAACATGAAACCTGCTAGGGAGGTAGGGGAAAATTTGCTGGAAAACCAGCTGGATTGACCAAACGAATCCGTAAGTTGGAATGATTGGTCGGTGGGGCCGGTGAAGGCATTGGGAAGCCGCAGGGCGGGTTTTGGTTCTGAACACGCTTTTTTTCATTCCATCGCGGTTATAATCCTCCTTATCACCCTCACCCAGTAAGGAGCGCCAGTTATGCCCCACAACCCCCATCTCCTGCATCAATTTTCCAACCTGGTTCGGACGGATAACGGCGTCACCTACCGTGACCTGAACAAAAACGGCATCCTGGATGCCTATGAAGACCCACGCCAGCCGATTGATGCCCGGGTCGAAGACCTGCTGCGCCAAATGACATTGGCGGAAAAGGCGGGGGCCTTGTTTATCAATGGCGCGGTGGTCAACGAAGACGCCTCGCTGGATGAGCGTCCCTTGCCGGGTTCGTTTGGCTTATCCGCCAAGATCCAAATGCAAGACCAACTGATGAATCACTTCAACCTGTGGGATGTACCCGATGCGGCAATCGTGGCGCGCTGGCACAACCGTCTGCAGCAGTTCGCTGAAGAGACCCGCCTGGGGATCCCGGTGACGATTGCGTCTGACCCTCGCAGCCACTTCAGCCGCTCGATCTACGAGATGCAAGCCAGGGATTTCTCGCAGTGGTGCCAGCCGCTGGGAATGGCGGCTGTCGGTGATGAAGCACTGGTATGGCAATTTGCAAACTATGTGCGCCAGGAATACCTGGCCGTGGGGATGCGGGTGGCACTGCATCCCCAAATTGACCTGGCGACCGAGCCGCGCTGGCCGCGTATCAACGGCACCTTTGGTGAGGATGCTGAGCTCAGCGCCAGGCTGGCCGCGGCTTATATCGCTGGCTTCCAGGGGGAAGCCCTCGGCCCCGAGAGCGTGGCTTGCATGACCAAGCACTTCCCGGGGGGCGGGCCGCAAAAGGACGGCCTCGACCCGCACTTCCCGTTTCATCAGGGCCAGGTTTACCCCGGTGACAATTTCGATTATCACCTGATCCCGTTCAAAGCGGCCATAGCGGCCAAAACGGCGGCCATCATGCCCTATTACGGCGTCCCGATGGACCAGACCGATGAAAATGTCGGCATGGCTTATAACCACGCCATCATCAAGGGGCTGCTGCGCCAGGACCTGGGCTATGATGGGCTGGTATGCAGCGATTGGGGTCTCGTGACCGATCTGGTCACCCCCGAGTTCACCTGGCCGGCGCGCGCCTGGGGCGTTGAGCACCTGAGTGAAGTCGAGCGGGTCGCCAAGATCCTCAACGCTGGGGTGGATATGTTCGGCGGTGAAAGCTGTCCTGCGTACGTGATCGAGGCGCTGGAGGCGGGTTTAGTCTCACTTGAACAGGTCGACCAATCTGTGCGGCGTGTGCTGCACCTGAAGTTCGCCTTGGGGTTGTTCGATAACCCCTTCTGCGACCCTGCTGATCTCAACCAGGTGATCGGGAACCCGGATATCCTTGCAGCGGGTTTAGCCTCCCAAACGCGCGCGATGACGCTGTTGAAAAATGATCACAAAACGCTGCCCCTGCGACGGAGCCCGAGGCTTTACATTGAAAACATGGCTGAGGAGGTTGTCCGCCGATACGCTGACGTGGTATCCAGCCCGGAGGACGCGGATTTCATCCTTATGCGGTTGAGCACGCCCTGGACACCAGCCGAGACAGAGGTCCCCTTTGGGCGCAATTTCCACCACGGCGATTTGGACTTCAAAGGTGAGGAGAAGGACGCCATCCTGCGCTTGCTGGCCATCAAACCGGCGATCGTGGTGATCGAGCTGGACCGCCCAGCCGTCATCCCGGAGATCAGTGCGAGGGCGACGGCGCTGTTGGGTGATTTTGGCGCCAGCGACGAAGCAGTGATGAAGGTGGTGTTTGGCGAGGCCGCCCCCGAGGGCAAGCTGCCCTTTGAGCTGCCCTCGTCGATGGATGCTGTGCGTGCCCAGCGGACGGATGTCCCGTTTGATTCGGAAGATCCGCTCTACCCGTTTGGGTACGGGTTGCGGTATGGGTGAGCGGTTGGCTCAGAGATTTCTTCGCTTTCTAGTAGGGAGATCAGCAAAACGAAGTCACGCTTTCAGCGTGATTGTCATGTGGGTCCGTTTGGGACCACACATCACCTACTCAGTCTACAAGAATTTACAGTGATAAATTCGGTGGGTTGGTCGGGGGTGTAATGGCGATCAACGGCTAGAGGTATAACATTTGTAAGTTTGCCCTCCGAGATTGCTTCCTTTCAGGACGCTTTGTAGTCGGCGGTCGCGCAGCGACCTTCTCGCAACGACAGACCTGATTGCCTAATACCTGCTCCCCAAAACCTAATCCCTTAAGTTAACAACTTTCGCCCCTGCCTGGCTTGGCATAAGCTCAAAGACCCGGGCAGGCAAGCCTGCGGCGGCAAAGGCGCGCTGCATCGCCTCGCCAATCGCAGGGTTGTGCTGGGCTGAAAAGGCCGCCAGGCTGGGACCTGCGCCGGAGAGCGCCACTGCAGCCGCGCCGGCGCTTTTGGCCGCTTCCATTGCCCCCAAGGCACCCGGGATCAGCGAGAGGCGGTAGGGCTGGTGCAGTCGGTCTTCCATAGCCGTCCCCAGCAGGTCAAGGTCACCGGTGCGCAACGCTTCGGCCACCAGCACTGCCCGGCTGAGGTTAAAGACCGCATCCGATCGGTCCACCTGTGCGGGTAAAACCGACCGAGCCCCCTGGGTGGGGAAGTCAAACTCGGGCAAGACCAGGGTGATGTTAATCGGATTGCGGTTCTCAAGGGGAGGCAGCTGACGGGCGTGGACCCCCTCACCATCTGCCAGGCACACGACCAGACCTCCCAGCAGGGCTGGGGCGACGTTGTCGGGGTGACCCTCAATTTGCACAGCCAGTTTTAACAGCGCTTGCTGGTCGAAGCGGCCGCCCAGGAGGGCATTTGCGCCGAGCACGCCGGTCAGTACGGCCGCCGCGCTGGATCCCATACCCGAGGCCAGGGGGATACGGTTGCGGCAGTCAATCTGCAAGCCGGGCGGAGGCTCATCAGCCAGGGCGAAGACGTGCAGGGCGGCTTGGGCAATCAGGTTGTGTTCGTCTGACGGCAAAACATCTGCACCTTCGCCGGTTAATCTGACGATGATGCGGTTGTCAGCCTGCACAGTAAACTCGGCTTCGTTCCACAAGTCCAAAGCTAAGCCCAGGGCGTCAAACCCGGGGCCGAGGTTGGCCGTGGTGGCGGGAACACGAACACGCAGCTTGTCGGTCATGAACGGATAACCGCCTCCAGGGCCCCCAGTTCAGGCGGGATGCTCTCTAGCTGGATGCCGCCCTGGGTGATAATGCCGGGGTCCTTCAGCCCATGCCCGGTGCAGACCGCCACAATGCGCTGACCGTGCGGGTCAAAGCGGCCGCCCGCGATCTCCTGGGCCAGCCCGGCCAACCCGGCCGCCGAGGCGGGTTCGACCCAAATGCCCTCGCTGCTGGCCAGCAGTTTTTGCATGGCGAGAATGTCGTCGTCGCTGACGGCGATGATCCGCCCACCCGATTCCTCGGCGGCCAGCAGGGCCTCCTCGCCGCGCGCCGGCTTGCCGATGCGGATGGCGGTCGCAACAGTTTCTGGGTGGTCCACCGGGTGTCCCAGCACCAGGGGGGCGGACCCTTGCGCCTGCACTCCCAGCACCTGCGGCAGGCCTGTGGCTTGGACGGCATGGTAACCCTTGAACCCGGCCCAGTAGGCGGTGATGTTGCCGGCATTACCCACCGGCAGGCAGAGCCAATCGGGGGCCGTGCCCAGGGCATCGCAAATTTCAAAGGCGGCGGTTTTTTGGCCTTCAATACGGTAGGGGTTGATCGAATTGACCAATGCCAGGGGGTGCTTCTCGGTCAGCGCCACCACCATGGCCAGGGCTTGATCAAAAGAGCCATCCACCTGGACCACCTGGGCACCGTAGGCGACCGCCCCGGCCAACTTGCCGGCGGCCACCTTGCCCTGGGGGATCAGCACGACGGCCTGCATACCGGCCCGGGCAGCATAGGCCGCAGCGGAAGCGGCGGTATTGCCGGTTGAGGCGCAGATCACGCTCTTGGCACCCCGTCCGAGGGCTTCACTGATGGCGGCCGTCATGCCGCGGTCTTTGAAGGAGCCGGTGGGGTTGAGGCCTTCATATTTGATCCATAATTGGAAACCGCCACCCAGTGCGCCGGCCAGGCTGGGCGCTGGGATGAGGGGGGTATGCCCTTCGTGCAGGGTGACGCGTGCCGTGTGGGCTGGTAGGTTGAGCAGGTGGCGGTATTGGTCCAGCAGCCAGGTGAAATTGGTCATACATGGCCTCCGGGGTTTGGAATGGTTGGGTGAATTATAACATGGGGGGGAGGCCTGGGATGCGAGTCAACGGGCGGTGGGTGTAGGGCGGGTTCTGAATGTGAATTTGCTGTTTTTTTCTGCTCTATCCGCACCTCCTCGAAGAGCGTTAACCTAATAGTGTTCGCTGCGCTTCAGGCAGGCTTCAGACTATACCATGTAACTAATCAGATCTTTCGCCAGATTGAACCGCGCTTTGTTCCTTTTTTAATCTCTTTCACCATTAGTATATGACGATTTTTACTGATTGCTCTGCCTACAAAGGCGTGGAAATGCGTATGTTTTGCTTTTATCGGGTGTGCTGTGGTCATTAGTGGATGTTGAGATACGTCTTTGGTTGAAAATTCTTTACCAAGTCTTTTGGTCACGATCCACAGCACGCATAGGTTAATCGTTGATATTCCCATCAGAACCTTCTGGTTTGTACAAATTGATTCTTTGTAAACGGACCAAGAACATGTTTATCAAAAGTATTTTATGATATTAAGCGGGAGTAGGTGAAAATTGCCACTTTAGATAGTAAAAACACACGAAAAATATGCTCCTAAGGCAGCATTACATGAGACTGTAACTTAAACCTGACACTTATGAGCCTGTCTTAAAAGCGCCAGCACCGTCCCACCTGGGAGCCAATCTGCGATGTTCCTTTTGGCAGTACTGCTGGACCAATCCCATTTGTAATGTGGACGATTCCGCAATTTCTCCAGGGTTGTATCGGCAAAGGCCGTTTTCCCGCCAGTAAAGCCGATCAGGATGTTGTTCCCGTTTTCCTGGCAGAGCTGGACCATTTCATCGAATTTACACGTCCCGGACCAATTGACAGATCGGGAAACCTTTTCCCTAACAGGCCCCTGGATTGCTTGTCCTTGGCGGGCTGTTTTTCTTTCGATCACCCAGACAAAGGTTCCACCTGGAACCCAGTTTTGGAAATTTTTCACCCCAGTCCTCTGTTTGACTTCGTCCCATTTGTACAGCCTTTGTTCTAGATAAGCCAGGCTGCTGTTTTCAAGCGCGTTTCGCCCACCAGAGAAGCCGACGACAATTGCATCACCATATGCTTTACACAGATCGAAGATTTCGTTGAGGGAGATTTTACCTTTGAAATTAATCCTGCTAAGCGCTGTATACCCGGTCTGGTCGGTTTGTATGCCTCGGTAATTCAGATTGCGCGAGCGGCGGGAAATCTGGTCAAGTTGGGACAGCCGATCGTGGATGACAGCCCACTCGCGGGCATAAGGACTCTGGATATTGGCAGACAGCTCACTGAAGGTTATGACTCGATCAGCGTGGTCTTGCACTCTGTTCTGTGCGCTTTTGGGCACCAGGTAAACCAGCGAGGCTGCGCGGCTGGCTGCGATTTGATCACGGAAGGGTGTAATCCTTTCTTCCAACAAATACTGGTACTTGCCGGATTCATTAGAAGCGTCACGCAAGGCTTCCACGTCTTGTACCAGGAACCCGCCACCCCGAGCTTGTACTTGGCGGATATGCTCATGGTAGATGGCGTTCTGGCTTTCGTTGACAGAGGTATCTGAAGTTTTGAGCTCGACAAATAGCAGTATGCCGCGGTTTTCGTGGTGCATTAGCCAGTCGATGTTGGTGGATTGACGGTTATGTGCTTTCTTGAGAGGAAATTCAGGACAGATCATCGCAATTGGACCTGAGAGATGTGGGTCATCCGCCAGTGTCTCGGTCAGGACATCCGCCAAGAACATACTCAGGATCGGACCCACGGCACGTTCAACCTGTGCCTTGGGAATCATTGTTGCTTCCATGATATGGTCCATCAAAGATTCGATGAAGTTTATTTGCATGATTTCACACCCTTTCCTTTCGTGCTCCCATATTTCCCGGTATTGGGAGCTTGTCTAAGGGCATTATAGCATAAAGGTGGTGGTCAGCCGTGAATGGTGGGTTTTTTTAGCGTTGCAAAGTAGGTTTTCTTGCTTCACAATGCGACTGGTCCTTTCAGGAGGCTTCGCACTTAGGAGAACAGCCGGAACGAAGCCACGCTTTCAGTGTGATTGCCAAGTAGGCCCCTCTGTCCCCGCAGCACAGCGGCGTGGGATCGGGACCAGTGGGAACCCTCTTGGAAGGACAGATGGCCTGCAGCTAGGAGCGTAACCGTCAGCTACCAGCTATGAGCTATCAGCTTTCAGCTATCAATTTACAAGCCACCAGTAACCTAATTCCCTTCATACATCCAATATTGGTGTGCACAGATGAGGTGCACACCCTACTTATGCCGCTTGCGGCAATTTTTGCCCCTATTTTCGCCGCTTTTGACGGATTGTAATCCCCTTTCCAACCTGCTATAGTATACCTAAATTAGAACATATGTTCTATATAAAAAGAACTGTCCGGGTGACGGCAGCCCTGACCCAACCCCTTTATAGCGCTTTGCGAGGCACCCGGACACTTCTCTACTCACCCACGACTTACACGACCGCGGAGGACCAACACGGATGACCCCTGAAAATACCACTACGCAGGACTACTACAGCGAACACTTCACCCGGGCGGAGATGGCCGACCTCGACCGCGCCTTGGGCGACAGCTTGCGGGGGGAGATCGGCATGCTGCGGGTTGTGATGCGGCGCTTCTTCGCCTGCGCTGCCCAGCAGGCCGATGACGTCAAAGCCCTGGCGGATGCGCTGCGCGCCCTGGGCCTGAGTTGCACGCGCCTGGCGAAGCTGCTCCAGACCGAGCGCCAGCTGCAGGACCAGCGCGTGGACGAGCTGGGCGAAGCCCTCACACGCAGCATGGCAGCTGTGCTGGAGGAACTGCAAGGGCCTACCCACCCGGGGAAGGATGCCCATGGAGGATAAGACCACCGCCCTGCTGACCGAGCAGCTGCGCCATGCCAGCAACATGATGGGCGCCCAGATCCAGTCGTTGGAGGCCAAGCTTTCACACCAGGCGGCGATGAACCACCAGCGCCTGGCGCTGCTGGAAGAGCAGATGCGCGACCATGAGACCCGTATCCGGGCGGCCACCGAGGGCGTGACCCAGTTCAAGCTGTTTTCGGGGCTGGCTTCGGGCGGGTCGGGGTTGATGTCGCTGGTGGCGCTGCTCAAGACTTTTTTAGGGGGTTAGCATGGCAGACCTGGATAGACTATTGATCAAACTGGGGCTAGATGTGGTGCCCTTTGTGCGCCATGCCAGCGGGCTGAAGCTGCGCGGCTACCAGGAAGCTGTGGCGAGGGCGGTGGTGCGCTCGGTGGTGGAACACCAGGGGCTGAGCTTTGTGGTGATCTTCCCGCGTCAGTCGGGCAAGAATGAGCTCCAGGCGCAGTTGCAGGCTTACCTGCTGACTCTGTTTTTTGGTCAGCGGGCGGAGATCGTGCAGGTCTCACCGACGTGGAAGCCCCAGACGATGAACGCCATGTACCGCTTGGAGGCGAACCTGAGCGGCAATTTAGTGGTCAAGGATCGCTGGGAGAAGCATTATGGGCATGTTTACCAGGTGGGGAGCGCCCGCGTCACCTTCCTGTCGGGGTCGCCAACAGCCAATATCGTTGGTGCCACGGCAGACTTGCTGCTCTCGGTAGATGAAGCCCAGGACATCCAGGCTGATAAATACGATAAGGAGATCGCCCCGATGGCGGCCTCGACCAACGCCACGCGCGTATTTTGGGGCACCGCCTGGACCTCGAATACCCTGCTGGCACGCGAGGAAAAAGCCGCCCTGGCGCTGCAGCGGGCGGATGGGGTACGGCGGGTGTGGCGGCTGACCTGTGAGGACGTGGCCCGAGAGGTGCCCGCTTACGGTGCGTTCGTCGCTAACCAGGTGGGGCGGCTGGGGCGAAATCACCCCATGGTGCGCACGCAGTACTACTCAGAAGACATCGATGCGCAAGGCGGCCTGTTCCAACCCCAACGCATCAGCCGCCTGCGCGGCCTCCATCCGCCCGAGGAAAAACCCCAGCTGGGGCGCATCTACGTGATGGCGTTGGATGTGGCCGGGGAAGACGAGGAAGGACAGGACCTGACAGGTGAGGCTTCACGGCGCGATGCAACGGCCCTGACCATCGCCCAGGTTGACCTGGCTGCTCAGAGCGACCTGCCGACCTACCGCATCGTCCAGCGCCAGCTGTGGACCGGGGTGAAGCACACCGAGCTGTACACCCAACTGCTGACGACAGCTGCCACCTGGAAGGCCAAGTACTTGGTGTGCGATGCCACCGGCATCGGTGCCGGGCTGACCTCCTTTTTAGCCCGCTCGCTGGGGGCGCGGGTGATCCCCTTCGTGTTCAGCGGCAAGTCGAAAAGTGACCTGGGCTGGTCGTTCCTGGCGCTGGTCGACAGCGGGCGGTTGATCGACTACGCCTGGGATGAGGCGCACCCGGTTGCATTCAAACAGCTGCAGGACCTATTCTTCAGCCAACTATCACACTGCCACTACGAGATCCAGCCCGGACCGGAGAAGCGGATCCAGTGGGGTGTACCCGACGGGTCACGTGATCTATCCAGCGGCGAGCTGGTCCACGATGATTTGCTGATCTCCGCCGCCTTGTTGAGCGCCCTCGATCAGCAGTCCTGGTTCCTCCCTGGGCCCACTGCTATCGTCCAGGCTGCTGATCCCCTCGATGATATGAAAGGTTTTTAAATATGCCTAATTCAAATCTCGCTTTTGGTATCGATCTCTCCAAATACAACACGTCTGCCGATGGGCGGAAAAAGGTCGATTTTAATGTCGTCGCTGCCCACGTGCCCAAGGTCGCTTTTATTGCCATGCGCTCTGGTATCTCCTGGGGATATCAAGACCCATGGTTCAGCTACTACTTCCAAGAGGCCGAGCGCATCGGCCGGATCCGTATGCCCTATCATGTCCTTTATCCTGGCGAATCACCCATCACCCAAATGGATAATTTCTTCCGTATCCTGGGCGATACCAACTTTTATGCCGTGCCCCTGGTGTTGGATCTCGAAATTGACCATGGCCAAACACCCGCTCGCATCACCACCACCACCGCCAAATGTATCACCATCCTTGCCAACCGTACCGGCTGCATCCCCGTTATTTATTCCCGGGCCAATTGGGTCAATCGATTCTTGTGCGTTCAAGATCTCCCCCCCGTTTATTGGTGGCTGGCTCAATACCGCTTCTCCTGGCCATATCCCCTCTATACCCCCGAATTTCCTTGCCCACCTGCCTTGCCTTCTGGCGTCATAACCTGGTCTTTCCATCAAACCTCCCAACGTGGCCAGTCCATCGGCACTGAAGCAATGCACTACATGGATTACAACCGCTTCAACGGCTCCGAAGAAGACCTAAAAACCTTCATCGGTTTGCCCGATCCGCAGCCTGTCACCTGCCCACTTGATGATCAACCCTGCACAGGTGGCAAATACTTGGAGACCATCTAATATGTTCTGGTTAGGTTTTTTAATTGGTGTTGTTGTTGGCGTTTGCCTGGGCGCTTTTCTCATCGCCCTGCTCACAACCGCTGCCATGGCGGAAGAAGATCTTAAACGATCTTCCACCCACCCTGGCGAAAGCGATCAGCAATGATCCAATCATTTACCCGCAAGGGGCGAACACATGCAGCAGCCCCCGACACCCACGGGGGGTGCTGCAGTCTATGTGTTCGCGCCTTGCGAACATTTAACCACCTGTCAGCTAAAGGATTACCATGCCAAATGCCTTCTCTCGTTTTTTAACTCGTGTTTTTCCACCAAATTCACCTGCTGCCCTGAGAGAAACGCTCTCAGTGAGCGAAGATGATAACACTTTCTTTGTCGGCACCCGTCGTTATGATGAATCGGATCGGGACCGCATGGAATATAACCGCCAGGATGTTTTGGAACAGTGTTTAGAAGCCTGGCGTGATAATCCCCTGGCCAGACGGATCGTAGAACTCTCCAGTCAATATGTCGTCGGTAACGGCTTTGACGTTCATTGCAAAGACGAACACACCAAAGCCTTTATCGATCAATTCTGGTCCCATCGCCTTAACCGTATGGATGCCCGTATCGTTGAATTATGCGACGAGCTCACCCGTACTGGCAATCTCTTTCTTTTGCTCACCACCGATACTGCTGGTATGACCTACATTCGCACCATCCCAGCCACCAACATCGATAAGATCCTCCCCACCCCCAACGATATCGAACAGCCCTTATTGTTTATCACCAAGCCCGACGAGAATCTTGAAACAAACACCTACGCCGCCTACACCGCCAATGCCGATTGGCAGTTACCCGATGGCACCTTCTTACCCGTTGTCCTCCACTATGCCATCAACCGCCCTGCTGGGGCCCAATGGGGCGAACCCGATATTTCGCCCCTGCTGCCCTGGCTCCGCCGCTACTCAGCTTGGCTCGAAGACCGGGTCCGCCTCAATCGCTTTCGCAATGCGTTTCTTTATGTCGTGTCAGGGTCCTTTGTCAGTGAAGACGCTCGCAAAGCACGCCAGGCCACCCTGGCAGCCAACCCCCCCTCCCCAGGCTCGATCCTGGTTTCAGATGCCAGCGAAACTTGGTCCGTTATTTCCCCCAAATTGGAAGCCATGGATGCCCGGGAGGATGGTCTTGCCCTCAAAAAGCTCATCGCTGCTGGCGCAGGTATCCCAATGCACTTCCTGGCCGAGCCCGAAGGCTCCACTCGCACCACGGCCGACAGCGCCGGTGGTCCCACCTTCCGCCACTTTGAGCAGCGCCAGCGCTTTTTCCTCTGGCTGCTCCAAGACCTGCTGTCTGTGGTCGTCTCCCGTCGTGCCCAGGTCGATTATGTCGTCAGCCCCAAGGCCGATATCAAGTTCTCTGGTGCCGATATTTCAGCCCGTGATAATGTCGCTCATTCCATTGCAGCGGTAAACATGCTCAATGCCCTCGAACGGCTCTACGACATGGGCCTTATCTCCCAGCGAGAGTTGCTCCGTGCTACCTATCGCTTCGCCGGTGAATCAGTCGATATCGACGAAATTATGGCAGCCGGTACCGGTGTGGACCGTCGGGAAACATCCAAGCCCATCCAGCCTGCTTCCCAAGATCCCGTTCAACCTGCGACCGGTGATCCCAAAAAATCAGTCCTCCAAGAGGATCCCCTTAACAATTGGATCGGTGAATTTAATGGCCAATAGGTATTTAGTTAGCTTCGATCTCCAAAAAGACGCCATCTCCGCCCTATGCTTTAAAACCTGCGGAAAGGTCCTCATTGGCATTATTGAAATTCAAGGTATGGCTTTCTTGCCTTGCCCCGAAAAAGTCTGCCCCTATCTTGATTCGCAGCTATCCGAACCCACCCTCCACAACCACCAGGGGCACGATTACTACCTCAGGAAGTTGCAAGATGGCCCTTATGCCTAATCTTTTTCTTTTTTCTATCAGCTGCCCGGAATTATTAGTCATTCCCTAATACATTCAGGAGGTATTTTTGCCAGAATCTAGCCCAGAATACATCACCGAACACCAAGTCCGTTTTTCGGCGTCTGGCCAGGTCACCCAGGCTGGTCATTTTGAGATCCTCTGCATCACTGCCGGTGTTGGCAATGGCTGGCACTTCTCCCCCGAAGTCCTCCAAGCTTCTCTGGCACTTTGGGCAGGGGTCCACTGCTTTATCGATCATGCCTGGCTTTCTCGCTCCGTGCGTGATCTTGCTGGTCAGATTGTAAATCCCGTTTGGGATGCGGATGCCCAGGGCATCCACGCCACCCTCACCACCATTGGCCCAGGTGGCGAATTACTCTCATCCTTTGGGCACGAAGTCCTCAAAAGCGAATCACCTCCCAAGATCGGATTTTCTGCTGACATTCTCTTTAAAGCCAACAACAAGCAGGTTACAGAAATTACCCGAGTCTTGTCTGTTGATCTCGTTTACGATCCCGCTCGTGGCGGCGCTTTCCTTCGTGCCCTCAATCATATCGAAAGGTTAAACCCAATGCCCGAAAATACTCAAAATCCCCTCCCCCCCGATCCACCCGCCAATCAAGATCCGCCCAACCAGGTTATCGATCAGCTTCAAGCTGATCATGCCGCCATGCGCTCCCTGCTCGATGAGCAAAAACGCCAAGCCCAGTTGGATCAGGCCTTGCAAGAAGCCCGTAAAACCCGGGTCCAGATGTGCGGCTACTTGCTTGAATCAGGTCTCAACGCTTCCAAGCTGCCCAAGCCCATTCAAGATCGCATTCGTGCTCAATTCGATGGTAAGGTTTTCGAAGCTGCCGAATTGCAAGATGTCATCAATGACCACCGTCAATTGCTGGCAGATCTCTCAGCGGCTCAAACCGTCTCAGGCCCTGGCCGAATTTCCAGCATGTTCGACGAAAAAGACAAGCTCCAAGCAGCGGTCGACGATCTCTTCGAAGCCCCCCGTGAAGAAAAGCTCCAAAACCTGTCAGTGCCAAAGCTCTCTGGCGTGCGTGAGCTTTATCTCATGCTCACTGGTGATCATGATCTCCACGGCGGCTACCATCCCGATCGGGTCCACCTGGCCACCACCGCCGATTTTACCGGCCTGGTCAAAAACGCCCTCAATAAGCTGGTCATAAACCAGTGGAACATGCTCGGCCGGGCTGGCTACGATTGGTGGAAGCAGATCACCGTTCAAGAACACTTCTCCAGCTTGCAAGACATCACCGGTACCCTCATTGGTACCGTAGGTGACCTTCCTGTCGTTGCTGAAGGTGCCGAATACACCGAACTCCAGATCGGCGACTCCCCCGAAACAGCCAGCTTCGTCAAATATGGTGGCTACATCCCCCTCACCTTGGAACTGATCGACCGAGATCAAACTCGTAAGCTCAAAGCCTACGCTCGTGAGCTTGGCTCCGCTGGCATCCGTAAGATTTCCAGCTTGGTTTCTGCCATCTTTACCGCCAATTCTGGCGTCGGCCCCACCATGGCCGATACGGGCGATCTCTTCAACAGCACCGCTGTCACCACCGCCGGTGGTCATGCCAACTTGCTCACCACCGCCCTGGCAATTGCCGCCTGGGATGCCGCTTGTGCCGCAGTCTATAACCAGCCCCTGCTCATCAAAAATGTCGCAGGTTTGTATGGCACCGGTCCCAAGATGGCCATCAATCCCAAGTTCCTCTTGGTGCCCCGTACCCTCCAAAATACGGCCTGGCAGCTGCTCACTGGGTCCTTCGTCAACGAAACCGACAAGATGTACGACAATGTTCTCAAGGGTTCTGGCGTCCCCGTCACCGTCCCCGAGTGGACCGATGCCAACGACTGGGCCGCCGTTTGTGATCCAGCAGTTGCCCCAGCCATCTATGTTGGCGAGCGCTTTGGTCTCATGCCCGAGATCTATGTCGCTGGTGACGAGCTTTCACCTGCTGTGTTCATGAACGACGAACACCGCTTAAAGGTGCGTCACTTCTTGGCCGTGTGGGTCAACGACTTCCGCCCGCTGCACAAGAGCAATGTTGCCTAAAGTTTCAGTTAGCTCGCTCCTAACTGTCACCTCCCCCTACCCATCCCAATCCCCAGCCGAACTCCTATCGGCTGGGGAAAGGGTAGACCATTCACTATTCACTATTCACTATTCACTATCCCACTGAAAGGATAACTCCCCATGGGTTATGTAAATGTCACTGATATTTCTCAGTTCATCCCCCCCTCCGCCATCCAAAAAACGCTGGGCACCTGGACGCCAACCATCGCTTACAATGTCGTCTCCGACGTCCGCTCCGCTGCCGATGCCAGCTTCACCCTCCTGATCCCCCTGGTCCTGCCCGGGTCAGAGATTGCCCTCCAAGGCGCAAAGATCAAGAGCATTGATGTTTGGTACAAAATTGCCACCGCCGCTGCTGATGATTTCGCCACTGTTGCCCTCAACCAGGTCACCCTGGCAGCCGATACCGTCGCTGTTTCTGGTGCCGCTGTCGATGTCACCATCGATACCGCCCACGATGCCGCTGCTGAACGCAAAGCAATCGCCAGCCATAAGATGACCGTCACCCTCGATGCTGAGGTCTTCATCGATCAAGACTACGCTTATTTCCTTAGCTGTGTCGTCGATGCTGCTGCTGGTACCGTCTTCACCCTCTTTGGTGCCCGGGTCAACTACACCTTGCGGTTGTAACCCGCCGCTGCTTCCCTCCAAGCTCCCAGGTCTTTGGCTCAGGCCTGGGAGCAACAAAATTTTTTACTATTCACTACTCACCATTCACTACTCACCATTCTCGAAAGGTTATTCACATGGAAAAATTCAAACTGCTTCTCGCTTCTCGTAAATTTTGGGCTGCTCTCTTCGGCCTGGTCCTGATCATCATCAAAGCCTTCAGGCCCGATTTCCCCCTGCTTGAGGAACAGCTCACCGCTGTTGTCTATGTCCTCGTCGCTTACATCCTGGGCACTGGCATCGAAGACGGTCTCAGCCGTTCTTAATTCTATTTTCTCGAAGCTCAATTTTTGACCTTCGTATGTCTATTACTACTACTACTACTACTTTTAATAAGAAGGAAAAGAGCTTTTTACTGAGCAGTAGTAGTAGCGAGGGTCAATTTTTGAGCTTCGAAGGTCAATTTTTGAGCTTCGTTTTTTATTTTTTAAATTCCGAGGGTCAATTTTTGAGCTTCTTTCTCAATTTATCCACAGTTTATCCACAGGTATATGCGAAATTTTCCGCATAACCTACTAAAGAAAGGTCTTCCAATGTCTATCTCTACCGCCGACATCCTCAAAATTATCGAACACTATCTCCCCGGTGATCCGCTTTCTTTCAAACTCTATGACGATGGGTCCCTGGTCGTCATTGCCGACACCGGTAAGAAGTACACGTTTTCCGCCGATCAGATCGCATCTGTGCGTCATTTCTTAAACCCAAAATCAAATACAAACACAACCAAGCCTAAAACCGCTGCCGCAACAGCGCCCAAAACCGCAACCACGAAGCCATCTGCGCCATCTAAACCCGCTTCTAAGCCAAAATCCACGCCTTAAGGTCATTTAGTATGGCTTGTTTCTTTTTGTAGCATTTCTGGAGGTTTTCCATGGCACATACCCTAGCATCCGTTCGTGATCAAGTTGAAATCAACTTGATGGATTCAACCAATCTTATTTGGTCGACCACCATCCTCGATGAAGCCATTCGTGCTTCTCTGGCCGATCTTTCTCGTGCCTACGATACCGCCCTCTTTCTTAACGGCCTGGATGGGGCCCCAGCCACCACCGTCGACGATCTCGATATTTATGTCCTGGTCAAAGGCGCTGTCGCCCACGCCCTGGTTTTTCGTGTTGTCGGTCGTTATGAAGAAGCCACCCCCGAACCTAATATCACTCCCGAGCTTGCCAGCCTGGCCGAAAAGCGCATGCAGGAATTTAAGGCCTATCTTATTCCTATCTATGCCGCTTCTGGTATCTTCATCGGTAATGAGGAATTTTATCTCTGGAAGACTGCCGAAAATGCCCTCGATCGATCTCATGATGTTACCAAGTATCAATACCAGCATGCCAGTAACCTCGGCCTTCAAGATGATCAACAACTGTGGGCATCCGCTGAAGCAGTTCTCGATCGTGCACATAAGGTGGCAGAAGCCGCTCTTGATCGGGCTGCCAAACTTGGCCTTCAAGATGATCAACAGTTATGGGCATCCGCTGAAGCCATTCTCGATCGTGCTCATAAGGTGGCTGAAGCTGCTCTCGATCGGGCCGCCAGGTTAGCCCTTCAAGACGATCAGCAGCTTTGGGCATCCGCTGAAGCAGTCCTCGATCGTGCTCATAAGGTCGCTGAATCTGCCCTCGATCGGGCCAATAAGCTTGCCCTTCAAGACGATCAGCAGCTATGGGCATCCGCTGAAGAGGTCCTCAATCGTGCCCACAAAGTTTCTGAAAGCGCCCTCGATCGGGCCGCCAGGTTAGCTCTCCAAGATGATCAACAAGCCTGGGCATCTGCCGAAGAAATCCTCAACCGTGCCCTCCAGGTTTCTGAAGCCGCCCTCGATCGTGCTTCCAAAGAAGGTCTCCAAGCAGATCTCCTGGTTTGGAAAGCGGCTCAGGCTGTTCTTGATCGTGCTCACCAGGTCGCACAAGCTGCCCTCGATCGTGCCCTCGCAACAGATCTCCAGGGCGATCTCCTATTCTGGAAGTCTGCCGAAGCAGTTTTAGATCGTGCTCACAAGGTTTCCGAAAGCGCCCTCGATCGGGGCCTGGTCGTTTCTGAAGCCGCTCTTGATCGTGTTGCCAAAGATGCCCTCCAGGATGATCTTCTCATTTGGCGCTCTGCTGAAGCGATCCTCGATCGTGCTCATAAAGTTTCTGAAAGCGCCCTCGATCGGGCCGCTGTACAAGCTTTGCAAGATGATCAGCAGCTTTGGGCTTCCGCTGAAGCGATCCTTGATCGTGCCCACAAGGTTTCCGAAAGCGCCCTCGACCGTGCTAATAAGTTGGCCATTCAAGATGATCAACAACTATGGGCATCCGCTGAAGCGATCCTCGATCGGGCTCACAAGGTTTCCGAAAGCGCCCTCGATCGGGCCGCCCAGGACAATCTTCAAGATGATCTCTTATTCTGGAAGTCCGCTGAAAGTGTCCTTGATCGTGCTCTCAAAGTGTCAGAAAGCGCACTCGATCGGGCTTCCAAAGAAGGTCTCCAAGCAAACCTCTTGCTCTGGAAGTCTGCTGAAGCAATCCTCGATCGTGCTCATAAAGTTTCTGAAAGCGCCCTCGATCGGGCTGCTGTACAAGCTTTGCAAGATGATCAGCAGCTTTGGGCATCCGCTGAAGCGATCCTTGATCGTGCTCATAAGGTTTCCGAAGCTGCCCTCGATCGTGCTAATAAGTTAGCCATTCAAGATGATCAACAACTATGGGCATCCGCCGAAGCGATCCTTGACCGTGCCCATAAGGTTTCCGAAAGCGCCCTCGATCGGGCTGCCAAAGGTGACCTCCAAGATGATCAGCAAACCTGGGCATCCGCTGAAGCGATCCTTGATCGTGCTCACAAGGTTTCCGAAGCTGCCCTCGATCGTGCTGCCAAGGACGATCTCCAAGCGGATCTCTTTCTCTGGAAGTCCGCTGAAGCGATCCTCGATCGAGCTCACAAAGTTTCCGAAGCTGCTCTCGATCGCCAGCTTAAGCTGGACCTTCAAGACGATCAGCAAGATTGGAAGACCAGCGAAAATGCCCTTGATCGTGCTCACCAGTTGGCCATGCTTCAAGCCAAATCCGATCGAGAAGACGAGCTCGAAACCGATCGCATCAATCGCTTAACGGCTTTTCAAAACTCCGACGTCCCCCCCTACTCCCAATGGGATCTCGATGTTTAATCTTTTAATTCTTTTATCTTTTAGCTGTCAGCAGTTAGCTGTCAGCTGTCAGCTTCTTTGGAGGTATCCATGCCCGAACAAATTTTTCGCTTAGGTAACACCCTTTGGTGGGTCCTGGTCGATACCGATCATGAACGCATCCTCGATCAGTTCAATAAACCCCAGCTTGCCGCCACCATTGCCGCCCTCGAAACCACTGTCGCTTCCCATCCCGATCTAACCGTTCTGCAGCAGGACTATGCCGATCTTGTCGCCCTGGTCAAAGCTCAAAACATCACCAAAGGTCGTAAAGATCGGGTCCTCCAATTGCTGGATAACATGTATCTTGCCCTTTCTGATTCTCCCGTTATCTTGGATCTTGTTCAGGTTCGTGAGCGCCTAACCCGTCTCAAAGCCCTTTATAAACAAATGGAGGTCTAACCATGGCAACCATTACATCTGTTGGCTCCGGTCTCTGGTCAGTTGCTGGCACCTGGGATGCTGGCGTACCAGTTGATGGGGACGATGTTGTTATTGCTTCGGGGCATGTTGTCACCTTCGATGTTGATCAAAGTGCCTTTGTTACGGGCGTAAGTCTCACCATCACCGGCACCCTCACCCATACCACCAGTGCTGGCTCATATTGCCTGTTTATCAAGACTGGTGCCAGTGTCGTCGGTGCTGGTAATTGGTACATCGGCACCAGCGGCAATCCCATTCCGTTTTCATCAAAGCACCTCATTATGGGCGCTGCTGGCTGGTATATTGATGGTAATAGTGGGCTTGCTATCTCGGTGTTCGGCTCTGAACCAGTAAACACCACCATCCGTCTTTCATCCGCTGCTATTGCCACCGATACAGTGCTCAATGTCGATACCGATGTTACTGGTGATATCTGGCAAGCTGGGGATGAAATTGTTATCGATGACATCATCCCTTATTGTGATGGTGAAAAGCGCACCATTGCTGTCGGTGGTATTGCGTCAAGCACCATCACCATTACAGCAGGTCTCACCAATGCCAAGGGCGAAGGCACTTTAGTTCATCTGTTAACCCGCAACGTTCGTGTCATTGGTGATGCTGGTGTTACCAGGTACTTCTTTTATCAGTGTCATAATTTTATTGTCGGCAGCGGTGAATTTCAGGGCAATTACTATCGTTATTTTGCTGCTGTAAACAATTCGTCCGGCATCTTTATCATCTATGGCGGCATATTCTATGGGTTTAACCGTGTTCATAGTGCTTGCCAGACGGGTAATTTTTATGGCGGTGTCTTTTCTTATTATCAGGATTTTGGTACAAATTCCAATAATATTGTTCTTGATGGGCCAATTATCCTTAGTAATGGCAAATATGGTCTCTCTCGTGCCACTGCTGCTAAAGGTGTCCTAGTTTCTGGCTGTGATTATGGTGCTTATGGTTTATCCATCTATGATAATGTTACTATACAAGGGTGCGGTAGGGCCATTGATAGTCAATCTGGTTCTATATTTACCAATTGTACTGTCACCGGCAATTCCTATATTCTTAGCAGGGGTAACTATGGTATATACCTTGATTGTGTCTTCGATCGTACTGAACCCAATGTTACCAATTTCAGCATTTCCCGTTTTCGTGAAGTTTACATGATTAATAAGAACCTTGTCGCTGGTTCTATTTGGGTTCGCAGTAATGGCGGCATTGTTTCCAGTCAAAACAGCGTACTTCCAACCGGTTATTCACAAGCCTATCAACACGCTCTTAGTAACAATGATTTTGAATGTCATTGGTATAAATCCTTTACAGTCGCCGCAGGTGAAACTGTTGTTATCGATCTACACCTTCGCAAAGATTCTTCCATGAGTTACCTTCCCCGTGCTCTGCTTATGGAAGGCGTCTCCAATCCATTAATGGGCGCTGCTGCCATTCAAACTTTTATCATGACCGATAGTGTTGACGTTTGGGAACAAGATTCTTTTTCCATCACCAATAACACCGATTATGACCATGATTATGTTTTATGGTTCCTAGCCAAAAACGCTTCTGGTAATGCTTATTCAGCTTATAACATCCAAACAGTTCCCGACACATCCGACATTGCCCAGGCTGTGTGGACCTACGCCACCAAGGAGCTCACTACACCTGCTGATTACATGGCCGATGTTAGCGCCCTGGCAACCAGTGCCGAGCTTACCGCCCTCAATGACCTGGACGCCGCTGGCATCCGTGCTGCTATCGGCCTGGCTGCCGCCAACCTCGATCAGCAGTTTCTTGACCTAGTCGCCTGGGCAGCTATCAACCTCGACGAGTCTATCACCGCAGGCGAGATCATTCAGATCCGTGGCAACTCCTGGTCCATTCCCATCGAAGATCTCATTCTTTCTGAAAACAAGCAGCAGTTTGCTATCAAATACACCCACCTCAACGCATCTCTCAACCAGTCCGCTTCTACCTGGCAGATGACTTCTCCCGACGCTGATTCGCTGATCTTCATCGACTCAGATTCCGGTTTACTGTATCTCAATGGTGTTCAGGCTGCTGATTCTTCTCTGGGGTCGCTTTCTTATGTTGGCTCCACTCTCACCATCACCCTCAGTGCTGCTGCTACCTACTTGCTGGCTCCCGGCGCCTACATCTTTGGCATCCAATCTGTTGACGCCCTGGGCTTTGTCTCCGAAGCCTACGGCGGCACCTTTACCATCCTCGCAGACGTCGTTAGGTCGGTAAGCTGATGCTTTCTTCTCTCCCGTCTCCTGTCCTTGGGCTGCTCCGCCCATGGAATGTCATCGCATCCTATTTCCGTCCCCCGTCCTCTGTCCTCCGTCTATCTACCAGTGTCGCTAAGAACCTCCGGTTAATGTTTTCCTACCAGCAAGCTGGTAACAACCATCCGGTTATTGTTTTTTCTTTTCCTAATACCTATTACCTATTACCTAACCCGGACAAGCCGGAACCAAACAGGGAAAAAAAAGTGATGGAAAGTTGCTCAAAAGGACGGGGCCAAAGGCACCCTAAACAAGTCAAAGACTTGGAATCTCGCTAGACACAAGGTTAGCGCAGAAAGTGGCAACTTTCCATCAAAAATATTGTA
>JAHYJN010000072.1 GCA_019428905.1 Candidatus Brevefilum sp. | reverse complement strand
GTATGCCAGTTAGAGGTCAGGTTGGCCTCAATCCCGATTTTATGCTCAAGCATATGGTCGACCAGAGCCAGATCATCCATGATGCACAACGCATGCCCGATGCGGCTGGCGCCCAAGTCTCGGATGGCATGCCACACGCTTTCAGGTCCCGCTGATTCACCCGCGTGCACAGTGATTCCCCAGCCGGCATCCCGTGCTTGTTTGAAATGCGGTTTAAACCACTCGGCCGGGAAGTTGGCTTCATCGCCCGCCAGATCCAACCCCACGATCTCATTCTTATACGCCAGCAGCGCCCCCAGCTCCTGATATCCAACCTCCACACCATAGGTGCGGCTGATGATGCCAATCAGGTTCACCTGGATGTCCTGCAGGTCTTCAACTGCAGCCTGGACCCCCTCCAGGACAGCCGCCACCACCCGGATCGGGTTCAACTGGTGCGGCTCAGCCATGAACCAAGGGCTGAAACGCAATTCAATGTAATCAATCCCCTCCGCCTGGGCGTCAACCACATTCTCGTAAGCCACGCGCCGGCAGGCCGCTTCATCCGCAAAAATCGACACCATCCAGGTGAACTTTTGAAAATAAGCCATGATATCCGTCTGTGGTTCGTTCACCTGGATATGCGGTCGCAGGTCCTCCAAAGTTTCGGCGGGCAAAGGCAGGTGATGCTGCTGCGCCAGGTCAAGGATCGTGGACAGGCGCACATTGCCATCCAGGTGGCGGTGCAGGTCGATCAGCGGTAAATCCTCATGGATCATATCAGCCTTTCTCATTGTGTGGTGTGAGTTTAGGGAAATTATAAACCACAAACCATCCCTTCCCCTCTTTCCAAAGCCAACAGGCGTTATAATTCTTCTCAAAATATCAACCTAATAAGGAGGCGTCCAATGTCTGCTATCCACCGGTTTTCTGGCAACCCTGAGGACCACGACTACAACTGGGAAGGTGTCGAACCCCTGGTGATCCACACCGAAGAAGTCAATCGAATTCTCAAACATGTTTTGGTCGGACCGAATGATGACGCCCCGAACTTCGTCATCCGGTATTTCCATGTCCCCGTGGGCGATAACACCTTCTACGACCAGCACCCCCACGAACACGGCATGGTCATCCTGCACGGGAAGGCTAAAATCCAAATCAAGGATGACTTTTACGAACTGGGTCCGCTGGATGCCGTGTTCGTCTCCGGGAATGATATTCACCAGCTGACCAATATTGGGGATACCCCCCTGGGCTTCTTGTGTGTCATCACCCGCCAGGCGGAGTACAAATGAGAACGATCACTGCTGAGCTGCTATTTGAGGCTCAAAACACCCTGGGTGAAGGTCCGCTGTGGCACCCAACACAGGCCTGCCTGTATTGGGTTGATATCGAAGCCGGTGACCTCTACCAATCCCAGCCTGGGCGGCAGAGTTTTACAAAAAACCATTTTGACACCCCCCTGGGCGCGTATTGTTTCACGGCACAGGGCGGTTTCATCCTGGCAACCGGCGATGGCTTCTTGGCCTGGGAAGGTGATGAAACCCAACCGAGCCTGATGTGGAACCCCCTGCCAGGGCGCGCAGGCGTTCGCCTGAATGACGGTAAAGTCGATCCCGCTGGCCGCTTTTGGGCGGGCAGCATGGATACCCAGCAGGTCAAGGGGGAGCTGTACCGCCTGGATCCGGACGGAGGCCAACACACCCTGCTGCACAACATTGGCATTTCTAACGGCCTGGGCTGGAGCCCCGACCGGAAGCGGATGTATTACACCGATTCCCTCAAACGAACGATCTTCACCTTTGACTATGAGCTGGAAAGCGGGGCGATTAGCAACCCGCGTCCTTTTGTTCAGCTCCCCGATGATGGGTCTGATGTGGTGCCGGATGGCTTATGCGTGGATGACGAGGGCTGCGTCTGGAGCGCGCAGTGGCACGGTTGGCAGGTGGTGCGGTATGACCCCCAGGGGAACTCCCTCATGGCGGTTAGCGTGCCAGCCCAGCGCGTGACCTCATGCTGCTTTGGCGGCGACCGATGGGACCAGCTGTTCATCACCACCGCGCGCACCGGTCTTAGCGAGGTAGAACTGGGGGACCAACCCCATGCCGGGGACCTATTCGTCGTCCAAACCAATACCACCGGACAGGTGACAAACTTCTTTGGTGGGTCACGGTAATCGGATGCGTTCAAGCCAGACCAATTTACCCCAAGCGATTTTGTGCATGGACCTCGATGGTACCCTGGTCGACGAGCAGGTGCGCCTCCATCCAAACGATGTCGATATACTATCGCATTTTCCTAAAAATATTCTGCCAGTGATTGCCACCGGCCGTGATCTGCAATCCGTCAAAAGCATCTTACAAGAAAACGGATTGTATCTGAATATGCCTTTTCCACTAGCCGGCGTATATATGAACGGGGGTGTCACCTACCTGCCTGGAGAAGTGATCTGCCAGACCAAAACTTTTTCGCCACAGGCCAGGCAAGCTGTGATCAGCCTGGCAGACAGCTTTCCCAGGACGGCTTTCACATTCTTTGGCGTCAACCAGGTGTATTTGGTCAATCCCAACCCCTTTGGGCGTGAAGTTGGCCAAATGCACCACTTCACACTGCAAGAAACCGATCTAACTGGTTTACCTGATGAAATTGTCAAAGTGATGGTCGTTGAATCTGATCCAAATTTGATGATAAAAGTTAAACAATCGTCTCAGGGCTTGCCCGCAACAATGGCAACCAGCCTTGCCTATACATACGAGATCAACCCCCTGGGGATCAACAAAGCTGACGGCTTATTACGCTTGCTCAAAACCCTGCACCTGGATGGCATTCCGATCTTTGCCGCTGGAGATGCCGAGAATGATCTGTGCCTATTCGCGGCAGCACATACCAGTTTCGCCCCAACCACAGCGTATCCACAGGTGATGGAACAAGCTGATCAGCTCATCACGCGCGATCAGGCAGGTTTGTTAACACATATCCTCAAGCATATTCAATTGTTATAAATCGAGAAACAGAAGGCTACCCGAAACGCCCCGAAATATAATCCTCGGTCAGCCGCTTCTCGGGGTTGGTAAACACCTTGGCCGTGATGTCATATTCCACTAGGTAGCCTGCTCGATCGTCATCCATATTGAAGAAGGCTGTATAATCTGAAGCACGTGCTGCTTGCTGCATGTTGTGTGTGACAATGATCACGGTCAATGTCTGCTTTAATTCCTGGATCAATTCCTCAATCTTCAAGGAGGCGATTGGGTCCAATGCCGAGGCGGGTTCATCCATTAAAAGTACGTCCGGATTAACAGCCAACGCTCGGGCGATGCACAGGCGCTGCTGTTGACCACCAGACAGGGCTAATGCGGATTTATGTAGTGTGTCCTTGACCTCATCCCACAACACAGCCTGGCGCAGGCTGCATTCGACAATCTCTTCCAGTTGATTGATCGCTTTTATACCGTGCGCCCGGGGGCCGTAGGCCACATTATCAAAAATCGATTTAGGGAACGGGTTTGGCCGTTGGAAAATCATCCCCACAGATTTTCGCAGCTCGGCCACATCCAGCATCTGGATATCCAGGGCATCTTTTTCGATTTGCCCTTTCGTGGATGTGTTCGGGACCAGGTCGTTCATGCGGTTGAAAGCCCTTAAGAATGTGGACTTACCGCAGCCGGATGGCCCAATAATCGAGGTGATGGCGTTAGCCTTGATCACCATGTTGATACCCTTTAACGCCCGAAAATCACCGTAAAACACTTCAAGGTTATTGATGATGAACTTGTGTCCGTTTTTTTCTGAGGTCATCGTACCTACACTTTGCCAGATATATGTTTGGTCAGGCGTCTTGAGACCAGGTTAATGGTCAAATTCAAGACAATAATGGTTAAAATCAAGATGGCAGCTGTGCCCATGGCTTTGTCAAAAGCGCGTGTTTCAGAAGCTAACATATACACATGCAAGGCCAGCGAGCGGCCCGAATGCCTGATCGACTGCGGCAGGTAAAAACTGCCCCCCAAGGTGACCCAAAAAATGGCCGTTTCTGCAATGATCCGCCCCACACTCAGCACAATTCCGGTCACAATCCCGGGCATGGCCGTGGGAAGAACAACGCTGTAAATCGTATGCCAGCGTGTGGCACCCAAAGAGAGGCTGCCCTCACGGTATGAACGCGGGACGGTCAGCAGCGCCTCCTCACTGGTCCGAATGATCGTGGGCAGGATCAACGCCGCGCCGCTCAGGGATGCCGAAAGCAAAGAAAAGCCAAACTTCAAGTACAACACAAATAACGAAAAACCAAACAAACCAAATACTATCGATGGCACACCTGCCAGGATTTCCACGCCCATCCGGGCCGCTTGCACCAGGAACGCAACCAGTTTGCTTTCCTTGACCGCATCCCCCGCATATTCCACCAGGTAGACTGCTGCCCCCACGCCCAGGGGTGTGGCGATCACCAGGGTCAGCACAACCAGGTACACGGTACTCACGACCGTGGTGGAGATTCCTCCCTCCCCAGAAACGCCGCCTGCGGGCCGGGTGAACAAAAACTCGTAGTTGATCACCTGGAATCCCTGGCTGAGCACATAACCCAATATCCAGAACACGGCGGCAATCGCTGCAAATCCACAAGCCCAAACCAATGCATAACCAAAATATTGGGTGATTTTATTGAGCTTGTAGTTTTTGTTTGTCTTTGCCAGACTGATGATAGATCCTGTTTCTGTGGATGTCATGCCTCCTCCTTTGAATGCAATAGCAGGCGGGCCAGGCTGTTGACCAGCAGAATCATTAAGAACAAAAGCACCCCGGTGAAGAACAACGCAGAGCGGTGTGCCCCTGCAGCATAGTTGATTTCCACCGCGATATTACCGGTCAACGTCCTGGCTGTATTCAAGAACAATGTCAGGGGGTTATTGGTCAGCGGACTGGGTAATGCAATCGAATTGCCGATCACCATGATCATTGCCATTGTTTCACCCAGCGCACGGCCGATCCCAAGGATCACCGCCGCAATGATGCCCGATCGCGCTGCAGGAATAATTGCCCGGGTGATCGTTTGCCAGTGCGTCCCACCCAGGGCGAGGGACCCCTCTTTATACTCACGCGGCACCGCTCGAATGGCATCCTCGGCAATGCTGGTCACTGTGGGAATGATCATCACCGCCAGGATAATCGATGCATTCAGCAACCCGAACCCCGTATTGCGGGGTACATCAATGTGACGGATCAGCGGGGCTAACACCACCATCCCAAACAGGCCATACACCACCGAAGGGATACCTGCCAACAACTCAACTGCCGGGCGAAATACCTCCCGCACGGCAGGCGGTGCGACTTCAGCCAATAAAATCGCCGTGCCGATGGATAGTGGCACACCAATCAAGACTGCGCCGAAGGTGCTTAAGATCGTTCCCACGATCATCGGGATCAATCCAAATTGGGCTCGATCCGTGCCAATAATCGACCCCGGACGCCAAATGGTCCCCAACAGCATCGTATCCAACCCAATCGATTGAATCGAATCCCAGGCTTCCGTCATCGTAAAAACAAAAATCAGGATGACAACGATAATTGAACTTAACGCTGTCCCCAAAAGAACGTAGCGGACTATTTTTTCAACAAAATCCCGCTGACGGGCGGATTCGATAAAATACTGTTCAATTTTAACAAGCAGGTAAACCAGCGAGATGGGAAACCCAGCCACCTGCAGGTAATAAAAAAGACCCAAGCCAATCACGCGCAGAATGCTGCTGACGGGCACCAAACTTGTTCCGGCAAAGATCGTTGACAAAATCATGAAAATGATCGAGATAAAATAATACAGGATAAAAATCACCAAACCCGACAGCAGCACCATCCTGGCCCAATTGCGATAGCGCCAGAACCCCCGGGCGACCAAACCCACCAAAACGGCAAGGATCATCAATGCCACAGCATAATATAGTGGGCTGAATGCCAGCAGACTTTCCTGTTGGAAAACCATCAAAATATTCGGCCTGATCAGCAGGTAAAATGCGCCAAGAACTGCTGCAAATCCCACCAGACCAAGCAAGCTTGCCAGGACTTTGGTTAAGATCTCAACAGCGAGGGGTTTCTGCATTGATTGGTCTTGGTGAGTCGTCATCTTCAAAAAACCTCTATCTCCTAGACTGGATACTGCACAGTTGGAGGCGTACTCAGCAAGGGCTGGACGCCTCCAACTTTGATTAATTTTATTGCCTTACATTATTCATCAATCATCTATCGTGCTCGAATATAATCCTCTGAAACGATCACCTGGCCAAAGTTGCTGAGGATGAAATCCAGGAAAGCTCGTGATAGTTCATCCGGATCCCCCAATGTGGTCAGGTTTAGCGGACGGAAGATAGGGTAGTGGCCTGCTAAAACATTTTCAACCGTTGGCAGGTAACTATCAACCTCAACTAAATTGATACTTTCATCCAAGAAACCGAAGGAAAGGTAGCCAATGGCAAAGGGCGTGGTGGCCACAGTCGTACGTACCTGGCCGTTGGATTGCTGCAGGAGAGCTGTTGCAGCCATTTGCAGCTCAGGTTCACTGGATTCCAGCACCAACTCATCAAACGCAGCCCGGGTGCCAGAGCCCTCTTCACGCGAAACCACAATGATATCTGCATCTGGTCCGCCAATTTCAGCATAATTGGTGATCTCACCGCCGAAAATTCGCTTGGCTTCCTCAAGTGTGATTGAGGGCAGCTGAAGGTCTGGGTGGGTCACAATGGCGATGCCGTCGTAAGCGATGGTGAAAACTTGTAAATCAGGGAAAGCTTCAAACTCTGAGGACTTGATCTCACGCGAGACCTGGCCGATGTTGACCGTGCCCTCACCGGCTGCCGTCACACCCACACTCGATCCACCACCCTGGACTTCGATCACCAGGCTGGGGCTATATTCCATGAATGCCAACGCCAACTTTTCAGTCAACGGTTGAACGGTGGTCGAACCTGCAACCTGGATTTGACCTGCTAAATCACTTGGTGGCACATAACCAGCGTCTTCACCGACTGCAGGGATGTAATCTTCTGAGACAATCTGTTGGCCAGCGCTGCTTAATACGAAATCAAGGAATGCTTGTGAAAGGTCGTCCGGATCACCATTCGTGGTCAGGTTGAGAGGACGGAAAACCGGATAGTTTCCCGCTAAAACGTTGTCGACGGTTGGTTGGAAACCATTGATCTCAACGAGGTTGACGCTTTCATCTAAGAACCCGAATGAAAGGTAACCAATGGCATATGGGGTGGTTGAAACAGTCGTGCGTACCTGCCCGTTGGACTGCTGCAGCAGGGCTGTCTCAGTCATCTCTAACTCTGGCTCACTGGATTCCAGCACCAGCTCATCAAACGCAGCCCGGGTGCCAGAACCCTCTTCACGGGATACAACAATAATATCTGCATCTGGGCCACCGACTTCAGCATAATTGGTGATCTCACCACCGAAAATTCGTTTGGCTTCCTCAAGTGTGATTGAGGGCAGCTCAAGGTCTGGGTGGGTCACAATGGCGATGCCGTCGTAAGCGATGGTGAAAACTTGTAAATCAGGGAAAGCTTCAAACTCTGAGGACTTGATCTCACGCGAGACCTGGCCGATGTTGACGGTGCCCTCACCGGCTGCCGTCACACCCACGCTCGATCCGCCACCCTGGACTTCAATCACCAGGTCAGGATTGATGGCCATGAAAGCCAACGCCAATTTCTCCGAGAGCGGTTGAACGGTGGTCGAACCCGCAATTTGGATTTGACCCTTAAGCCCAGTCTGTGTTTCTTCCTCTGGGGCTGACAGGTTGGTTTCACCGGAAGGCTGATCGCCCTCAGGTGCAGTCAACGCATCCGTTTCTGCTGGTTGTGGTGCTGCTGGTTCCAGGCTGAGGTCCGGGGTACAGGCTGAAAACAGCACTGCCAGGACCAAAACGAGGATTGATACTATTAAACTTTTACGACGCATTTGTTTCTCCTTTTTAGAGAATTAACGAATTAATAGTCCGACAGATATAGCATATCAGATGTGATTTAACGACTCAGCAACCCCAAATTAACTTTTGATGAACATTTGTTAATGCTTTCCCCAATTGTATGAAGTTTTATTAAATCCCCAAAACACCACACCCCCCACCCTTCAAAAGCATGGTTACCTGCGTGGTTACAGATATTTTAAACAAAACACCCGCAGATTGCATGCAATCAACGGGCGTGATGATTGTAAACCAATTCAACAGATCAAATGCTTACCATTCAGTATGGAATGAACCCTCTTGATCCACACGGCGGTAAGTATGCGCGCCAAAATAATCACGCTGCGCCTGTGTCAGGTTAGCAGGTAAACGTGCCGTTCGATATGCATCAAAATAAGCCAATGCCGAGCTTAACGCATACACCGGGATGCCCATCCCTATCGCGGTAGTGATCACATAGCGCAGCGCACCTTGTCGTTGACCGACCGCTTGACCAAAATAATCATCCATCAACAGGTTAGCTAACGCTGGCTGCTGATCGTAAGCGCGCATGATGTCATACAGCAGGTCCGCGCGGATGATACAGCCTGCCCGCCAGATCTTGGCGATCTTCTGCATATCAAGTTCATAGGCATATTCGTCAGAAGCCAATTGCATCAAACCAAATCCCTGGGCATAAGATAGAACAACAGAGACAAACAGCGCTTCTTTGACAGCATCCATCAATTGCTGTCGATCACCTGAAAAGGCCGGGGTAGGTCCAGCAAGGCGTGTGCTGGCGTCAACCCGCTCGGCTTTCATACCTGAGATAATCCGGCTGGTAACCGCGGCGTTGATAGTATGGGTCGCAGCGCCTAAATCAAAAGCGTTCTGGCTGGTCCACTTACCGGTCCCTTTTTGCTGGGCTTCATCCAAGATTACATCCAAAATCGGTTGGCTGGTGTCGGGGTCAACTTTCTTGAAGATATCCGCCGTGATTTCAACCAGGTACGATGCCAGCTCAGTTTCATTCCATGCTGTGAACAGGTCGCCCATTTCTTCTGCTCCCATGCCCACACCACGGTGCAGCACGTCGTAGACCTCGGCGATCAACTGCATGATCGCATATTCGATCCCATTGTGTACCATTTTCACATAATGACCGGCGCCTCCCGGACCCATATAATCAACACAGGGCTCGCCGTCCTCTGCCTTGGCAGCCGCTGCCGTCAAGATTTCTTTCAACGCAGTCCAGGCTGCGCGGCTGCCGCCTGGCATGATGCTGGGACCATGCAAAGCGCCCTCCTCACCCCCGGACACACCTGCACCAAAGAACATTAATCCTTCTTCTTCTAAGGCTTTGGTTCGACGTTCGGTTTCCTCGAAAAAAGAGTTGCCGCCATCAATCAGGATATCGCCGGCTTCCAGGTGCGGCTTGATATCCGCAATCACCGCATCCACGGCGGCTCCAGCTTGAACCATCAGCAGGATCCGGCGCGGCGTTTCTAAACTTTCCACCAGCTCCGGGTAGGTATATGTACCAATCACCGCTTTGTTTTTAGCAGGACCTGCTAAAAATTCTTCGGTTTTAGTTCCTGTACGGTTATAAACAGCGACAGTGTAACCTTTACTGGCAATATTTAAAGCCAAGTTCTGGCCCATCACACCTAAACCGACCACAGCAAATTGTGCTTTTTCCATAAATCCTCCGATACTCTTTTGTTAGATATTATTCTACTCTATACAGGGTCGCACTTGCTTAGCTTGAAATTCTTTCAAAGTTTATCTCAACTGAGATATCGATCCAGAAACACATCATATTGCCAAAATTTCCCGTAATCAAAACCTGTAGGAACGGAAATTGATCTCCCAGGACAAGCTGATCCAACGCCAGGTTTATCTTCCTCTGCCTCAGCTCATCCCACGGGCCTGGCGTCGCTGGGTTAACCATTCGTCTGTGCTGACCGGGATAGGTTTTATCTCTTCGGGTTCCCTTCGAATGAGCCTGATGGCCCCTTCCGGGCAGACCCGGGTACACACCCCGCAGCCTACACAGGGAACACGGTCAATCATCGCAAAATCGCCAATTTTAATCGCATCAAACTGGCAAACCGTTTCGCACTCTCCACAGCCAATACACAGATCTTCATCAACCACCGCAAAATATGAAGACCGGGCAACCACATTGGCGATATGCGCCTCAGAGATCCCCCGTAACAGCCCGCAGCTGCACGTGCAGCAATTACACACATAGCTGATATCGCTTTTTTGATTCGAAACCGTATGCACCAATCCGAATTTGGCAGCCATGTCCAACACTTCCAGCGCCGAGGCCAAATCCAAGGCATCCATCTGTGAGGCGCGGTCAAAAGCGCCGGGCGTATCGCTCATCGCCAGGCACACCTTCAACGGGTGATCACAAGCCTGGTCCAATAACGCCTTCTGCTTGCGGCAGATACAATCCATCACCGCCCAGGCCTGTTTGCTGGATATGATTGCGGTTACATCCTCCTCAGGTAAGATCTCAATGTCCGTGTTAATCGATTCATGCACCGGAATCACCCGGTGGAATTGGGGTTGGATCGAAAGTAATTCACCCTGAATTTCGCGGTAATAATCTTCAAATAATTGGGCGAAGGTCTCATCGATGCGGAAGACCTGGTTTTCGTAAAAACCGACGATAAATGGCGGCAGGTTGATTTCGATGCCGCTATTGCCCCGCTGCATGTTGAGCAGACCCTTAGCGACCATGCTTTTTACCAAACCCTGAGAGTCTGCGAGGTCTAAACCAGCGGATTCGGCGACTTCAGTCAATGGCTGAAAGAATAGGGTCACATTCAAAGCAAATTGCGCTTCGTCGGGGGTAAATAAATACGCGAGGAGTTCCAGCTCTTTTCCACTTTTAGTCGCAGGAAAACCTTGGGGAAAGGAATCTAAATGATCTGCCAACGAACGGTAGATGGCTTTGTTTTCCATGCAGAACTCCTTTGCGATTAACTGAACCGATAATCTATTATAAATTAAAAACCCCTTGTAAAAACAGGGGTAATTTGTCGGCTATCTTATAGCCAGGTTACGTTTCGATTACGGAATATTTAGTGCCCACTGTCACCAGTGACCAGCCCATAAAACAACGGCAGGCGTGGATGTTCTTCATCCAAGATCTTGACAGCATCTGCCAAACTCGCCTTTGCGATGTCAAGTGAAGCTTCATCCCGGGCATGAACCACAAATAAAGGCTGACCCTTTTCAACGCGGTCGCCAACTTTGACCAAGACGGAGATCCCAACCGCTAGATCAATTACATCATCCTTCTTTGAG
>JAHYJN010000071.1 GCA_019428905.1 Candidatus Brevefilum sp. | reverse complement strand
GATGACGGTTTGTTGAACCTGTGTATTGCCAGACAGGTCACACGCTGGCAGGTATTGGGGTTGTTTCCAAAGGTGATGTCTGGTACGCAGGCTGCACACCCGGCGATCAAAATGCCTACGGGACAGCATATCAAAATCAAAGCGCTGACTGGGACTTTACCCGTGCATGCGGATGGCGAAACGATTTGTGTGGCGGGTCACCAGTTGGATATTGAGGTGTTACGGGAACAGTTAAACTTAGTGTGTGGTGAGGATGATGCTGGCCTGGTTCGTTAATACCGTTATCCGGTTTCTTTTACATATTTTATTGAAAATCGATTCTTCTGAATTGACAAAGGTCCCTGAAAAGGGCCCGTTGCTGGCGGTCGCGAATCATGTCAATTTTTTGGATGCACCGGTGCTGATCACCCATCTGCAGCCGCGTCCGATTACCGGGTTTGTAAAGAAAGAAACCTGGGATAACCCAGTGATGGCTTTTTTGTTCAATGTGTGGGAAGGGATCCCGATTGATCGCTCAATTGCAGATTTTGCTGCTTTCAAGGAAGCAAAAAAGGCATTGAATGAAGGGAAGATCCTGGCGGTTACGCCTGAAGGAACCCGCTCGAACGATGGCTGTCTGATCCGCGGTAAGCAAGGCATCGCCATCCTGGCCAGCAAAATGGATGCACCGATCTTACCGATTGCATATTTCGGGCATGAAGAGTTCAGAGCAAATATCCGGAAACTCAAACGCACCCGGATGACGATTAAGGTAGGTAAACCCTTTAAGCTCGTATTGCATGGGGATCAAAAAAACAAAGAGGTCATGCAAGCGGCTACAGATGCAATCATGTTAGAAATTGCTGATTTGATGCCAGAGAAGTACCACGGGGCTTATGCAGAGATTGCTGTTGATCGAGAAAAGTACATTCAGTATTTAGATGGCAGTTTTGGGGAGCATGTTCCGGAGACGTTTCGGGAGCAGTTTACCCAGGCCTAAATTCCGACCAGCCTGATCAACAACAAGCAGGTACTGTCCCTGGGGTGCCAGGTGGGTCTCAGGATTGCGGATATCGCGACCCGCGATCCACTGTTCAACCTGATCAGCTTGGATTTTGATGGTCCCTCGGTTAAATTGGCCTCCAAAGCGGCTGATGAATGCATGGGAAGGCTGCAGTTGACCGCTGATCCATTGTCCCAGCCCCATCCCGATAAATTCAAAGGGCAGGTTGATAAAATTGTCCAGGTAGGCTGTGGGGATTAAGAACAGCCCTGCATGCCTCGTATACAGCTCAACTTGCAAAGTCTCACTAATTTCCCCCAAGTCAATGCCAAAATCTGCTCTCAATTGATCAATGATTTGCTTTTGCAGGTCAGGCGGCGCTGGTTTGAGGTCGGTGCGCGAAAAATCTCGGCTGGGAGGCGGCATATGACTTGAGGGGATAGAACTGACCTTTTTCAAGCGCGCACAGAAGAAGCCCGACATGCCGGTCAAATGCGGCCAGAGGCGCAGGGCGTGGATCAGGGTGGGGTTGAAGGTTTCTCCCTCATAGCTGGTCAATCCTGGCGCTTTGAATGGCAGTTGGGCAGCCACATCATCCACAACAAAGGCACCCGGGCAAGCTTTGAGCACACGATCGATGACGGCTTCGTCTTCCTCTGGCGCCATTGAACAAGTTGCATAAATGATCTGCCCGCCGGTTTTGAGTGCCGTTATCCCGCTGATCAATAACTGCACCTGGCGGTCCTGCAGACGCAGCCGTTCAGCTTGGGTGGTTTCCCTGAGGGGATGGCTGGGTGTTGGCCGCAAGTTCTCCATGCTGCAGGGGGCATCGAGCAGGATAGCGTCAAAGGTCTCTGGGTACCAATCCCCAAAGGACTCGCCAGGGAAGTTGGTCACTGCCAGGTTGATGCCGCCCCAGGTGGTGAGGACAGAGCGTAAGGCCGGGATGCGCCCCTGGCTGGCGTCGTTGGCCAGGATCAAACCTTGATCAAGGGTGCGGTCGACTAGGTGGGTGGTTTTGCCGCCAGGTGAGGCTGCCATATCCAAAATGAGTGGCCGCTGCTGGTTGAGCTCCAACAGGCTGACCGGGACCATCGAGGCCGCATCTTGTAGGTAAAAGGCGCCCATACGGTGTTCTATTGTTCTCCCGGGTGGAAACTCAGCCGTTTCGATACTCCAGGCATTTGAACAGAATGAAATTGGATTGACCTGCCACCCATAGCGATCAGCCAATGCGTTGATTGCCGTTTGAGGGTCAGCTTTGAGCAAATTGATGCGGATACCAGTAGGCAGGGGTTCTTCTTGGATCTTGGTGATCTGATGAATGTCAGCCTCAGTCAAGACACCTGAAAAACGCTGTAAACTTTCACTGAGCCGGTCAGGGGCAGATTCAGCCATATCAGTTTTTCATCACCCTCTCAATGATGAACACCATTTCATTACCAAATAGCACTTCTCGCACACGGCGGTTTTCAGGTAAATTAGCCTGTACCAGGTTCCGGTGGACTTCGAGCAGGCTGTGACTACCCGACAAATTTTGAGTGGGGAGAGAGACAACCAGGGTATCGACATTCAGACTCTTCCAAAAAGCACGATTGCACCCGGGCTGTCGTTTCTCAAAGCGATGCGCTTCCTTAAAGAAAAGCCCTAAGTCAGCCCTTATGGTCGGCGGCGAGACGAGGATGTCGCGATTTTCAGCCAGGGGCGCTAATCCAATTTTGCTGAAAAACAGGTTGATAAAATCGACGCGCTGTTGGATAATATCGTAAGCATAGTAATGAACTGTGGTCGGTAAACCCATCCAGGGGAAAGCCAGAGGATGCAGACCGCATGCCAAATCGAGGATCGTGTTAGGTTTACCCGTGAATTCGAAGAGTTGATGGTAAAAATCAGTCATCAAGGGGATCCGTTCTGCTGTGGAGGCGTGTTGAGAGAGCACATCCAGGCAGAATGTTCTTAATGGTTCAGAGTCAAGAGCATCGTCATTGATTTGAGCTAATTTCAATGACAACCCGGCATAATCCGGTTCACCCAGGTAGGGGGCGACGACATTGTGTAATTTTCGTTTGACAGCTTTGAGGGCAGTTTTTATTGATGTGTGTTTGTGCATCTCCTGGCGGACTAAATCTGCCACGGTCGCAGGGTTTAAGCCGGTCTTCCGGTATTTTTTTGAATTAAGCACCTCGGTGACTAATTCTTGGATGGTCTTCTCATCAAGGTTCATTTGCTCACCAGGAAGGCCAACTCAGTCTTGAAGTGGAATTCGCGCACGCGCCAGGACTTATCCTTGATCATTTCGGTGAAATGCTCGCCATAAAACTCCTGCATGCCCTTATTTTTACCACCGAGGCTGTGTACCGGAAATGAGACCAGGATGTGTTGTGCTTGGATGCCTTCCAGCAAGCGGAGGCCGATCCTTTTATCCATTTGCTCCAGGCAGGGGATGGACTTGAGTAAAAAAGCGACCTGTACTTCTTGGATTGGGATGGCGCTGACCAGATCGCAGGCTGAAGTCTTTCCATCTAGGTTTACGTGAATAAAAAAAGACTCGATCAAACCCAGCATATCTAAATAAATATCACAGGCAAAATATTGGGCTGAACCTGACAGGGGCATCCAGGGAATCGCCAGCGGGTTGAGACCGCAAGCCAGGTCGAGGACACTGGTAACAGGGGCGATAGGCGCCAGGCAGGTTTGGAAAAACTCGGCCAGGATTGGCAACCGTTCTGCTGTTGACGCATGCGAGCGCATCGTCTTTTGGCAAAAGGCGGCAACCTGGTCAGAATGGAGGTCCGTTGGTAGTTGTGCCAGTTGACTTTGCTCGGCAGCGTAATCAATCGTTTGCTTGAAATAAGCGCCGCCTACCTGATGCAATTTATTGCGCACATATTTAACGGCTGCTTTCCCAGTTAACCCAATTGAAATGGCTTCGTGGCTAAGCCGCACCACAAGGCTGTTTACAATCGTTTTATATTTAGGGTTGGTCATAACCTGCTGAGCAAGGGCTTGAGGGCCAGTTTTATCCACGATCTTGCCGCAACCTTTCTGTCAGCTGGGTCATGAAACGCAGATTATGTAGGGTCGCCAGGCGTTGATAGAGCCAATCACCTGTTTTGAAGAGGTGATGCAGGTAACCCAGGCTGTAATGCTCGCAAACCGGGCAATCGCAATACTCGGAAATCGCCTGATCGTTTTTGATATACTTCTTATCCTGCATATATACATATGCCATCCAGTTCTCGCCTTCTAAAGGCAGATCTGGTGGGACGGTAAAACGCAATAAGCGCCCATGCCGTGCGTCGCGGGTTGGCAAGGCGCAGTCGAATAAGTCATAACCGATACGGTAGGTCTTCACTAAGTTTAGCGGATGTCCGATCCCGAGGGCATGCATGGGGTATTCAAGGGGGACCAGTTCACGGGTCAGCGCGACAATCTCCGTCAGCAAGTTACCCTGTCCGTCGAGCGGCCAGCCGCCGTAGCCAAACCCGTCAAACCCGATTTCGAGCAAGCCTTCAGCACATTTCCTGCGCAAGTCGGTGAAACCGCCACCTTGGATGACGCCCATGATGAGGGGGCGGTTGGGTTCTTCGACCTGGCGCTGATCCAGTTGGTGAATGTATTCCTGCTTGCAGCGTTTTGCCCAATCCAATGTGCGCGTTACGGAGAGCTCCTGATCATCGCGGGAGGCGTCCACATGGGTGCAGTCATCTAAGCAGATGACGACATCACTGCCGTAACTGATTTGCAGCTGGATGCTCTTTTCGGGGGAGAGGAGAAACTTGCGCCCTTTACCTTCTGGCCGAAACAGGATGCCCCGATCGGTGAGGGTGCCGAACTGGTCTGATTGGTGGATTAGGGAGTAAGCTTGAAAACCACCAGAGTCGGTGATGATGACTTTGTGCCAATCGGCAAAGTGGTGCAGGCCATTAAAAGACTGGATCGTGCTTGATCCGGGCTTTTGCATCAGGTGAAAGGTGTTCATTACCAAACCCTGGATATTGACATTTTCCAGGTCGCGAGAATCGACGGCACGCACATAACCCAGGGTCGCGTCAGGTAGAAAAGCTGGGAGCAGAAGATGTTTGTCCCGAATATGCAGGGTCGGGGTTGATTGCATATGATTAAGTCCTTTTTGGCCGGTTGAGGTCAATAATCAGGATAAATTCTCGCTTCTGTCCAGCAATTTGGTGTAGGATATCGCCCACACATCCCCTGAAGATCGCTTCTGTTTTGAGTGTCAGATCGCAAGCCAGCAGGATCTGCTGTTGTTTGCCAAACACCGATTGGACTTCCTGCAGCAGCTTGGTCAGCCGGTAGGGGGTGTCCATCAAGACGATCGGGACGGTCTCATGTGAGAAGTTAGCCAGGAATCCCTCACGTTGTTGGCTTTTTCGAGGAGGAAAGCCAGCGAAGATAAAGCGGTCGATGGAAAAGTCACACAAAGACAGTGCGGCCATCAAAGATGCAGGACCCGGGATGGGTGAGACTGGGATGCCTGCCTGGTAGATCAAGGTCAGCAGGTGCTGCCCGGGATCGGCGAAAACCGGTGTGCCGGCATCGGATATGACAGCCAATGTCTCACCCCCCAACAAGCGTTTGACCAGGTTTGGTGCTTCCTGGGCTTCGTTGTGTTCATTTAGGGTGACCAACTCCTTTTCGACCCCCAACTGGTGAAGCAAACGACTGCCCTGTCGGTATTCCTCACAGATGACCGCATCGACCTGGTTGAGAATTTCGAGTGCACGCAAGGTAATATCCTTCGGGTTCCCGATGTGGGTGGCAACAATGTAAAGTTTACCGGTTGTCGGTGGTGTTTCCATACCTATAATTGTATCATCCCCGTCTATGTGAAGGAAACGTGATGTTGATTAACTGGTCAGGTGATGAGGAATATGGCATAATCAGGGCAGTTTATCCTGAGCGTAGGAACGGAGACTGATGAAAAAGACCAGCCGACTCACCCGGATTTCGCTGCTTTTGTTTGTTTTTTTTGGCCTGGACAAATTATTGGCTGTTGTGCGCACAATTATCATCGGCCGGCAATTTGGTCTATCGGCTGAGCTGGATGTGTTCAATGCCGCCAACAACTTACCTGACCTGCTGTTCGCTTTGATCTCAGGGGGTGCCCTGGCGATCGCCTTCATCCCTGTGCTGGCCGAAACCTTAACCAAGAAAGGACGGGATTCCTCGTGGCAGTTGTTTTCTCGGATTGCCAACCTGGCCTTTATTGTGACGGCTGTTTTTGCACTGTTGATTGCCGTGTTGGCCAAGCCGTTGGTGCGTTGGGAGCTGGGGATTGCCCCCGGTTTTAACCTTGAACAACAAGCCCTAGCTGTCGAATTGATGCGATTGAACCTGATCGCAACCCTGATCTTTTCTATCAGCGGGTTGGTGATGGCTGGTTTACAGGCTAACCAGCACTTTTTACTACCGGCGATCTCCCCCCTGGTGTATGATGGCGGTAAGATTTTTGGCGCAGTGTTCCTGGCTCCTTCGGTTGGTTATCGGATCGGGGGCATTCAGCTGCCCGGCTTTGGGATGGGCATCTATGGGTTGGTTTACGGGGTGATCATCGGTGCAGGATTGCATTTGCTGGTCCAGCTGCCCGGTTTGATCAAATTTAAATTCAAATGGTCGCCATCGATCAACCTTAAAGACGAATCGGTGCGCAAGGTGCTGCGTCTGATGGGCCCGCGATTGGTAAGTATGGTGTTTATCCAATTTATCTTCCTGGCCCAGGATAACCTGGCCTCACGTTTGGAAGTTGGCGCTGTGACTGCTCTGAGTTTTGGCTGGTGGATCCAACAGGTTCCCCAAACGATGATTGGTACGGCCATCGCGACCGCATTATTGCCCACCCTAGCCGATCACCTGGCCGCCGGGGAAAAACTGGCTTATAAGAATACGATAGAACGCTCGTTGCGGGTAATGATCGCCCTGTCTCTGCCCATTGCGGCGATTTTATCCCTCACCACCCTGCCCCTGATACAAACGGCTTTTGGTTTCACATTGGCTGACTCGCAAATGATCCTGTGGGCCGCGCAGGCCTTTTTGGTGGGCTTGTTAGGCCATAACATGGTTGAATTGGGCGTGCGTTCATTCTACGCCAGCCAGAATGCGCGCATCCCGATGATTGTATCTGCTGCTGGATTTGTGATTTATCTGGGAACAGCCATCCCATTAATGGGTTTGATGTCCTACACCGGGATTGCCCTGGCGAATTCGCTTTCGTATAGTATACAAGCTGTGATCCTGGTTCTGCTTTTAAACCGCTACCTGATCGAACGCTTCCGCTTGGGGAGGACACTGTTGCGAGGTGGATTAAGCGCGCTCTTGGCCGGCATCAGCGCCTGGATGGTGATGATGGTCCTTCCCATCCCGCTTCCTGCCCTGGTTTTGGCCCTGGTCGGGATGGGAGCCGGCGCAATTGCTGCAGCGGTACCCATTTGGGGGGAGATTCGCTTGTTAGTTCAACTTTAAAAGCGGTGGGGTATAATCGTGCGCATGGATGAAAACGAAACAACAACACAAACCACTGTGGAAGGCGAACAGCCCAAGGAAGCCAAGAAAAAATTCTTTGAGCGCCGTTCTGGGTGGATCATAACGGCTGTTGGATTGGTGCTTGTAATCTTGATCCTGGCGGCTGTGTCAGGTGCTGCGCGCGGCATCAATGACCGCGTTTCACTAGCTGAGACTCAGGCAGCACCAAGAATCCAATCTCAACTCGATGGCGCCCGCCTGGATATTGAGGAAGGTCGCTATGAAGTTGCCTTGAGCCGGTTAAATTGGATATTGGAAGAGATGGCGGACTTCTTAAGTGAAGAAGAACTGGCAGAGGTTGGTGAAGTGTACAGCCAAACGCTGGTGCTGATCGCTCAAATTGGGACACCCACACCGCAGCCTTCCCCTGTGCCAACCGAACCCGTGAATACCCCGACACCTGATTTGCGCGGTGAACAAGATTTATTTGACAACGCCAGGCAATTTATGGAAGACAGAGCATGGAATGATGTGATCCTGACCTTGGCAGCCTTACGCCAAAAAAATATAACCTTCCGCACAGTCCAGGTGGACGGGATGCTGTATATCGCACTTCGCAACCGCGGTCTTGAAAAGATATTGGCAGAGGGCAGCCTTGAACCTGGTATTTATGACCTGACCTTGGCAGAACGCTTTGCCCCCTTAGACTCTCGGGCAGAAGGAATACGAACCTGGACACGGCTTTATTTAACCGGTGCCAGTTATTGGGAAATTGACTGGGCGCAAGTTGTGTTTTATTTTGAACAGGTTTACCCGCACGTACCAAATCTACGCGATGGGACTTTTATGACGGCTACTGACCGCTACCGGCTGGGCGCGATCGAGTACGCCAATGAGCTTGCTGCACTCGGCGACTATTGCTTAGCGCAGGAATATTACGAGAGGGCTTTGGCTATCAGCAGTAATCCCGAAATCCAACCTACTGCACAGTGGGTCGGTGAGGCATGTGCTGGAGGTGAGGATGAACCACCTTCCACGCCGCCGGAAGAAGTTCAGCCAACACCCACACCGGAAAATGGGCTTGGGCCAACACCAACTCCCACAGAAACACCAGCTGGGGAGCCGACGACAGAGCCGACTGAGGGTGGAGGTTAGCCCAATCGTGGATTGAAACTTTAGCCACCCAATATCAAGAGGGTGGCTTTTTTATTAACTCAAATGATGGTCGATAAGCGTTCCGACCAGGTCATGGGTGATGGCACTGTTGATCCTGACTGGCACCATTTCTCCGACTGGGGCAAGCCCCTCGATCAGAACCAGCCCATCAATTTCTGGTGCATCACGGTAAGACCTTCCAATGGAGATTTGATTTTCATCATCAACCCCCTCAACCAGGACATCTAAAACTCGACCGATGAAGCGCTGATTACGTTCCAATGAGATCTCAGCCTGGGTTTGCATGATGTGCTCAACACGTTCGGTTTTGATGTGTTCAGGGACGGGGTCACCCAGCGGTTCCGCAGGGGTGCCAGGTTCAAAGGAATAAGGAAATGTCCCCAGGTGGTCAAAACGCACGGATTGGATGAATTCCAATAGTTTTTGGAAAGATTGTTGATCTTCGCCGGGATAGCCCACGATCAGGGTGGTACGCAGTGTGACATCTTCGATGAGGGAGCGGATCTGCGCCAGAGACTCACGGACGGATTGGATGTCACTTGGGCGGCGCATAGACTTTAAGATGTTTGGGTCCGCATGCTGAAGGGGGATATCGAGGTATGGTAAGATTTGCGGTTCTGAATTCATCAGCTGGATCAGGCTCTCGCTAACATAACCGGGAAAGGTGTACATCAAACGGATCCAGGGGACATCTGGTACTGATTTAAGCAAGGTTTCTAACAGCCTCGTTAATCCATCCCGCATGCCCAAGTCATGGCCGTAATCCGTGGTGTCCTGAGCGATCAGGATGATCTCTTTGACCCCATGCCCCTGAAGCGCTTTAGCATCCTCGATAATCTTCTCCATCGGTCGACTGACCAGGTCGCCTTTGATGAGTGGGATCAAGCAATAGGCACAAGTCCGTCGGCAGCCATCCGCGATTTTGAGATAGGCGCTCCCACCCTGGACTGCAGCTCGATGAGCGCCCTTCTCATTGCGGGCATCCACAGCGCTTTGTGGGAAGTGTTGATAGGGCAACCCCTGACGATTTAGACGAGTCTCCTGGAGGACATCGAGGATGTCCATCCAGCGCTGGGTTCCCAGCATGCCGTCCAGACCGGGGACAGAGTTGATGATGTCCTGGTGGTGGCGTTCCGGCATACATCCAGCTGCAATCAGCTTCTGCCAGGGTAATTTCTCGCTGGCCAGGTCTGTCAACACAGCGATCGCCTCTTCTCGGGCGGCAGTCAGAAAGCCGCAAGTATTGACGATCAGGAATTCGGCATCACCGGGGCTTGCAGTTGGGATGAGGCCTTGGCGGTTCATCAACTGTGCCATCGAGTCTGAATCAACCAGGTTTTTAGCGCAACCTAAGGAGACCAGGTGGTAGGTGCCTTTTGCTCTTTTAGTCATCGACTTCACCTGGTGTTGGAGTCATGGTGGGTTCAGGCGTAGCGGTGATCGTGGGTGTGCTGGTAGCCGGCGGTAAAACCAAACCGGTTTCCGTGAAGCTCAAGCTGACCACCTGGCCGACCAACCCTTGAGACCCAATATCTTGATCGTTAAAAATAATCTGCAACGCTCCGGCATTACCGGTCAACACGTCAATTTGTTCTTCGCCTGAAAAATCATAAGCATTACCAGGGAGCAGGCGACCCTGGAATTCAAGCTGGTAATCAATGGTTACCTGGACCCACAACCGTTGACGAGGCACCAGAATGATGTTGATCGGTGCTGTCCTTGATACTGGCGTGAACAGGGGCAGTTCTTCCGCCTCAGTCGGTTCTTGCTCGACATCGATGATTTCAACGGCGTCGGGGTCAATGGTGAACTGGGGTGTTGGGGTGTCTGTTGCCAGCAAGATGTCGGACACACCTGGAATTTCAGTCTCCATCATTGCCGGTGAATTGTTGCCGAGGATACGATTCACCCCCCAGATGACAAAAATTGCGAAGATCAAAAACAAACCGGCGATAATCAGCAGGTCCAGTGAGAAGATATTCTTAATCCACAGGGCAGTTGGTGACAATTCCTTGGCTGTTCGCTTTCCTTTGTTGGGAAGCTCTTTTTGTTTTTCAAGCCGCTGCAATTGTAAAGCGTCGGCGTACTCGGAAAGTAAAGCATCCGTGTCGAGGTTGAGAAATTCCGCATAGTTGACCAGCATCCCTCTGGCCTGGACAGGGGATGGCAGTTGGCCAAATTCGCCCTGTTCAATGGCGGCAAGGTGTTCTTGGGGAATGTGGATATTTTCGTGGATTTCTTTGGTTGATAGGCTCAGCAGCTCACGACGTTGTTTTAGCCTAGCGCCAATGTCAGAGAAAAGGATTTTTGATGTTTTAGGTTCGTCATCATCACTGAAAGCGTCTGTTTCGGTTTCAAAAACAAGCGCCGATGCGGGTTCAGGTTCACTTTCGGTTTCAGATTCAATTTCCGCTGACGGGATTATGGATGATAAGTTTTCTTGTTCAGAATCCTCACTGATTGTAGACAAATCTTCTTCACCAAGATCAAACTCACCAGCAGGCTCTGGTATGATTTTATCTTTTACCAGGTGGAAATCGCCGGACTGCAAGCCTTCCAACTCGACACCCAGTTCACTGGCATATAAACGCAAAAACCCGCGCAGGTGGACCCTTGAGGGGAGGAATTCTTCGTCACCGATTTCAATGGCTTTTAGATACGCCAACGAAATGTGGGTTTTTTGAGAAATCGTCTCCAGCGAGATC